>JBHYDF010000126.1:0-24395 GCA_051861145.1 Nostocaceae cyanobacterium | reverse complement strand
AGGGGGATCTAAGATTAATTGGTTTAAAACCATACTTCTCAGACATCCTCTAAGGCTTGTATTGTTCTCTCGGTCGGTGTATCGATGTGTTGCTGGCGATAAAATAGCAGCAAATTCCAAATTTCAGAATTACTTGTTAGTCTGAATTAAATTAAATTGCCAATAAAGATTAGGCGGACAGGTAGATTGTAAGTCGCCGATTTTTATACCACCATCTTGAGTATGGTTAGTTGTTTGTTTGTGATCAAGGGGACCTTTGGTGGAAAGTCCCATTTGTTTTAGCAAGCGGTTAATATGGCGATCGCTAATTTCAATCCCAAATTCTTGAGCTAAATGCTTGCTTAACCATTGTGCTGTCCAGCTAGCAAAAGCATACCCATACTCGCGAGGACTATGATTGACTAATTCCTTCAAGCGTTCGATATATTGGTCGTTAACAGTCTTAGGTCTCCCTATAGGTCGTTCTCGCCATTTATGCGCCAGTCCTGCTTGTGCTACAGCAATCCAATATCGCGCCATTTCTTGAGAACAGCCTAATATCTGACAAATTTGGGTTTGAGACTTACCCATATCCGCCAGCAACATAATTTCCAGCCTGCGGTGGTATTCTGGTTGCATTTTAGACTGTAAATGTTTTAGTAGCGCTTTACGCTGAAAAGGCGTTAGGAATTTACTATCAATACTTGTGTCGTAGCTTTCAAAAGCTAGTTGTTCTTTACTGGAATGCTGTGACATAATTCTTACCAGTTGCGTTAACAGTAAAATCTAGGCAAAAATCTGCTTAGCAGCTGCTCTCGAAATCCTCGTCCAAAGGTTTCACAGCTGCGCAATTAATTAGCTTTCAAGGCTGATTAGTTGCTTTACTTGATGTGCAACTATCCCTTAGATTCTCCCCCTAAAGTCCTGCAAGCTTAGGGGGTTATCTCTGGGATAGTTGAGTTTTCATTACTCAAAATCTAAGTAACTGCTGTATGTGGTCATATTATTCAGCTCCTTGTGTTGATTGTTAAAATCTCATTCTGCCGCGATCGCTCAAGCAAAGTTAAGCTGTTAAAATGCTTGAGTGCAAAGGCTAAACCGTCAACGCAAAATCTCGATGATTTTACGCTTTCTCAAACCTGTGCAGCAACCTCTAGAAAGTGAATTTCCAATTTGGGTCTTTAGTGACAGCCTTTGGTTATTCACTACCTGTTTGAGACTTTCTTTGAAACTCCCAATCGGTGAACATTGCACTATTGGCATTTTGTTAAGTAGTGAACGTTTAGTAACACTAACTTTACATATAATTAATTGGGAATTTATTGCTGGAAACTTTGGTATTTAAGCAACCACTGAAACTATATAATTATTTGACACTATGAATCCATTACTAACAAATACCATTTTAATGTAGTATTATTGATATTTATTGAATTCATAATTGATAAATTTCAAGCAGTTGCATTATTTTTAAATTTTGTCAATTTAACACAGTATTATGAAGTTTTACTAGCAAATAACCATAATACTTATTTACTATGTAGTAATAGTAGATCACCCTAGAAAAAAATGCAGAAAGCATGGCTGTTGCATCTCTTAGTAAATAGCAGTTTTCACTATTCTCCGACAATTAATCGGTAAATTCGTCAATATTCAACCACTAAATTTACAATATTAATTGGTGGAGGATGATAGCTCTTTATGTATTTTAATACTAGTTTCTAAACGCTAGCCATAATAAAAAATTAACTTTGAGTCTTTAGGCTGTTATCACCTTGAATTTATTGAATTTTTCAAAGAAGGACTTGAAGTGTTCATTAAATGATTAATAAATGAACCTCCAAGTATTAACTGAGTTAGCTTTAATAATAAAATCACAATATTTTCAGTCTTGTTTAATTCTGAAAACTGAAATCGACTAAAGCTAGACTTTCAAAAACAAAGGTTAATTACATTAACCCACTATACTTACAACCCAATATTAACTGCTTCATAATTTAGCAGAATTTTCGATAACAGGTTTGAAACTATCTCTATAGACAATTCCAAACAGCAAAACTGTTTATCGTGCTACAAATCAATATACTGTTCTTATTTAGTAAGTTTTCATACAGTTTGTCAATGATATTTAAATTAATTACAAAAAATTCATGCAAACTTTATGCTTTCTTTACATTTAAATGAAATTGAATTTTTTTAAGTGATTTTAAACAATAAATTTAGATACTTGTTAAATAAATATCTGCTTAATGAACTTTATATTTATATAAAAAATTTAAATATTAGTATATCTAAAATTTGTTTCTTGCTTTTAACAAATACTTTTTATATTTATATATTTAATATTTTAATATCTACCTATTGATAGATATTAAAACATTCCACCTTTTGATAGATAAATTATAAAGTCAAATGTGCATTGCAAGAAAGTCATTGTCTTTGACCAGAGTAATGCGTAAAGCCTCTAGCCTTTAGGCAGGGGATATAAGCGAAAACGCTGAATTTATCCCGTCTTCCAGTCAGCTTTAACCAGGGGAAAGGTCAAATATTTTACCAAATGAAGAAATCTTGAAATTTATTTCATTGCTTTATTTGAGCCTTTATTGAGAATAGTACAAGATATCTCAGTTAAACAATATCCTTTCGCTTTTGCATTACCAACGCCACAAGCAAATAAATCAGAATATGCAAACCGAGAATTCCCCAATTCAAACGAAGATTCTCCCAAGTCGCATCATATACAGAAGAAGCTTCAAAGATGTTTGGAAAAGACGGTGCGCTAGGAGTATTTGCCGTATCAGGAATCATAGCATTCACATTCACTAAAGCTCCATAAGCACCAATAGACCATCTACTAATTGTTAGCCAACCTAATTTAGCAGCTAACCCTTTCATTTCAAACAATACCCCAGAAAGAATAATTTGAGGTATCATAATCAAAGGAAGAATACTATTTGCTTCGTTTTCATTTTTAACTAAAGCTGAAATCATCAAACTGAGAATAACGCTAGCTAGCAGTGTTAGGAATGTAGTAATTCCTAAACCAAGATACCAAGGCATTAACTCAGATTGTGGAGATTTGAAACCCACTAAGACAGCTACAACAATTAACAAAGTTTGCAGCAGGGTTAAACCAGAACGAATAAAGACTTTAGAACCTAAATAAGGAAATAAACCAAGATTTATTAAACGTTCTCGTGCGTAAATAGCTGCTTCTTTGACAATTTCGCGCACAGAACTAGAAAGTCCTACCCAAATTCCTATACAACTAAAAATGAAAAGTACCTTGAGTGCTAATGGGCCTTGGGTGATTTCTGGCGGTTCAAGTTTTTTGAGAGGAGTTTCATCTCTCAATATCCAACCAGTTAGCGCGATCGCAATTGGTCCCGATAGCAACGAGAAAATTACACTAGCGCGATCGCGTAAAACTAATTGCAGATACCGTTGACTCAACAACCACAATTGCTTTATCGGAGATATCCCCGTGTGAACGGTAGCATCAGCCTTAAGTTTTGTATCTTTACCAGATTTTAACTGTGATTTTACGTACTTCTGACACTCGGTAGATTTTTCGTATTTGTGCGCCCAATCATTAACCGTAGCTGCAACTTCCTTGGCAGTTCCACCTTGGTCAAGTTTAATATATATATCTGAGAAATACTTGACATCATCATTGGGCATCTCGAAAAAGCGCAAAGCTTGTCTAGGAGGACCAAAATAACATAACTTCCCACCCCTACCCATAAAAACAATGCGATCGCACACTTCAATATTTGCTGTCGCGTGGGTAACTAACACCACAGTCCGTCCTTGGTCTGCTAACTCTCGCAACAACCGCATCATTTCCTTATCCAAACCGGGATCAAGACCGGAAGTAGGTTCATCAAGAAAGAATAATTTGGGGTCTGCTAAAAGTTCTACACCAATACTGACCCGTTTGCGCTGTCCCCCACTGAGGTTGCGAATCAAGTTTGTACGTACGTGAGTTAGCTTAATCTGTTCCAGAGTGGTATCGACTACCTGGTTTACATTGATATCTGGTGGAAGTCGCAACTTGCAAGCATAAGCTAGAACTTCCTCTACTCGTAGATCAAGATGGACAATATCATCTTGAGGAACATAACCAATTTGCGATCGATACGCCGCCCAATTTTCCCGTAAGTTATCGCCATTGAGGTACACTGTACCGGAAGATACTGGTTCAATTCCCAATAAAGATTTCATCAAAGTAGACTTACCAGCACCACTACCGCCTACCAAAGCTACTAACTGTCCTGGTTCAATCACCAGAGACACATCATTAAGAATTATTTTTTCTCGTCCTTCCTTATCTTTAACTTTGCGCTGTAAGTGGTGAACATCAAGACGAATTTGATTGCCAGTACTCAGTAATTCTAGGCTATCTGGGCGATACAGTAGAGTAAAAGGGCCGATCTGAATTTTACTTTCGCTCTGTAGTTGTACACGTTTGGTCACTCGTTGACCGTTGACAAAAGTACCATTTGTACTCATGTCTTGTAGAATATGTTTCCCTTGCCCATCAGGATAAATGGCGGCGTGCAAACGTGAAACCGTAGGTGCGTCCAACTGCATTGAAGAATAGCGGCCTAGCTTGGGTGCGCGTCCTAGTTGCACAGGCCATTCCTTCAAGCCTTTTAGCACCAAGCGACGGTTAGTGGGGATTATAGCTGAAGCTTCAACTGGATTAAAGTAAGTTAACAAAATTGGGTTGTAAGATTGTCCAATTTCCAGTTGCACTCCATTTTTCAACAGAAAACCTTGGGAAAGATGAATTCGAGTTTGATTAATAAATATGCCATTGCGGCTAGGATTAGAACCATCGCCATCATAAATTCGATAATCTTCTCCTTCTTTGCGTAAAATTGCCTGTCGTCTAGAGAAGACATCCCAACCTGTTGGTACTTCTAAATCAGCCCATCCGTGTCCACGTCCTAATCGATGTTCATCTTCTTTAAGGTAAAGCCGTAAAGTTTGACCCTGATTATTTAATTCTAAAAAAGGTTGAGGACTAACAAGCGTAGCTTGTTCATAGCTCCCTGTCATGAGATTTATTATATTATCCTCAGATTCAATTTACACTTTTTGCTACAAAAGTTATTAGTAAGTTTCCGGATCGGTTTGTTAAGGAGTTAATGGTTAATGGTTAATACCCATGAACCATGAACCATGAACTATCCACTAACATCATGTTCAGAAAGAAACTACGTTAGTCAACATTTTTTTGCAAACAGCAACATTCGCTCAAACCAAAGATTAACTTTTTAATGCGATCGCCTTAATAAAGCACCGAAAATAGGGATAATCAAAATTAATTACATTGAACCATCACCTTCTACGGATGCTCATTTGATAATGAAAATCAAAATTTTACCGCATCCTCTACTCCTGCCAGTTGTAATATTAATTACGCTCGTTGGGGTCGGATGCACTTCACCAGCAAAAAAAAATATCATGAATATCCTTAATATAGGCGTAGTTAGCTACGGAGAAGGAAAGGTTTCTCAAGATAAGTACGAGCGTTTTAAAGACTACATAGCCACACAAACTCAATCAATCGTAAACCTAGAGCCAGCTTACAACGAATTGCAATCTGTTGCCCAAATTCAACGCAAAGAGTGGCATATAGTGTTTGCACCTCCCGGTTTAGCAGCGATCGCGATCGGTAGAGAACTTTACCTGCCTATATTTTCAATGGAAGGAATCAGCGGTAGACAACGTTCCTTAATTATTGTTAGGGATGATAAACCTATTCAAAAAATACCAGACTTAGCAAATAAGACTGTTGCTTTAGGAGAAAAAGGTTCTGCTGCTGGTTACTATGTTCCTTTATACGACCTTTATGGTTTAACCTTAGCTCAAATCCGTTTTGCCCCCACTCCCAAAACGATACTAGAGTGGGTCAGTGATGGAACTGTTGATGCTGGTGCAATTTCCGAGCAAGATTTTGAGCAGTATAAGCGAGAATTTGGGACAACAAAGTTTAAAATTTTACATACTAGCCGGTGGATTCCCTCTGGAGTTGTATTGCTTGCACCAACAGTAGACCGTAATCAACAGCAGCAAATCCAAAAAGCAATGAACGAAGCACCAGGTGATATAGCCGCCGACGCTGGATATGTTCCTGCTGCTAAAATACCTAATTACGATCAGTTTATTAAATTAGTCGAAAAAGTTAGACCTCTGGAAGCGCGGGTTAAGCAAACACCTGCTGTTTTGCTACCGGACGCATCTACCCAGCAACAAAAAGTTAACGTAAAAGCCAATTAATTATTTTACTTAATATTAGTTAACCTTACTTAATAAAATTTAATGTTTAATCTGCATATTTTTTGAGAATTTATCCGATTAAATAATTAGGCTCTTATCTGAATGGATTAGGAAATGAATAAACTACTGCGAAAAAAATTACCTTTCTTATAACAAAAAAGTCATTTTATACCTAAAAGTAGGTTCTTTAGTTATGTAAAAAACCCAAACTAAGAATGTAGATAAAATATTGCCTGCTAGAGTTTATCAGCAACTCAAAATACAGTATTTTGGCAAAGTTTATGTATAAATATTATCACTTTAGCAGGTGTAATAACTGGGAATCAGATTGTCTATAAGAATGTAGCTAGGAGTGAAATTTATATGTCTCAGGCTCCCTTAGTTAGGCCAGAAATACCTTCTGGAACTTTAATAGATAACCGTTATATTATTCAACAACTCCTAGGACAAGGGGGATTGGGGCGAACATACTTAGCTTTTGATACTCGTCGCTTCAACGAACCTTGTGTCCTCAAAGAATTTGCTCCCCTTGGTACTGGAGGGGGAGGCTTGGAAAAATGTCGGAATTTGTTTAAAAGAGAGGCAAAAATTTTACATCAGTTGGAACATCCACAAATTCCTCGTTTTTTGGCTTGCTTTGAAGGAGATGGTCGGCTGTTCCTAGTACAGGAATATGTTAATGGTAAAACCTATTCAGCGATATTGCGGGAACGCCAATTTCAGGGACGAGCTTTTTCTGAAGGTGAAGTGATTGTCTGGCTTAAGAACCTGCTGCCTGTTTTGGAATACGTCCACCAGCATCATATCATCCATCGAGATATTTCGCCTGACAACATTATGTTGCCAGAAGGCAAGGTTTTACCAGTATTAATTGATTTTGGTGTAGGAAAGCAAATAGCTGATTTGAGCGAGGTTACAAATTCTCCCAGTCATGCGACTTTTGTCGGTAAAATGTCTCTTGTTGGCAAAGTGGGATATGCTCCTCGTGAGCAAATTAGCTTGGGTTTGTGTTCTCCTAGCAGTGACCTTTATGCTTTGGGGGTAACAGCAGTTGTGCTGCTTACAGGTAAAGATCCATCCTTTTTAATGGATCAGTATACCTTGGAATGGAAATGGCGTTTCTACACTTATGTGAGCGATCAATTTGCTCAAATTCTCAATAAAATGCTAGCAGATACACCAAGACTGCGATATCAAACACCTCAAGAAGTTCTCGCGGATCTTGAGTTATTCGGACAGCCTCAAACAGGATCGCAATCAAAAATGTTTGAGGTTCCTCCGACTTTATTTGCTCCTGAATCTAATACTACGACGCCAATACCGCAGTCTTATAATTCATTTCCAACGCAAAGAGTCTTTAATTCACAACAAACTTCCCAAAATCACCACACTTCTCGCAATCAACCAAATACTTCTCAAAACCAACCAAATACTTCTCGCAATCAATCAAATACTTCCCAAAACCAACCAAATACTTCTCGCAATCAACCAAATACTTCTCAAAACCAACTAAATACTTCTCGCAATCAATCAAATACTTATCAAAACCAACCAAATACTTCTCGCAATCAACCAAATACTTCCCAAAATCAACCTATTACTTCACTGAATGCAGCGTTCATACAACGTTGTCAGCAAGCATTAGCTTACTACATCGGACCGATCGCTAGTTTAATTGTAGAAGACACATTAGCAGAGAATCCGCAAGCAACACCTTACCAATTTGTTGAACTTTTAGCCAGGGAAATACCAGAATCAGAAGCAGCACTTGAATTTACAAGACGCCTGTTTTCTTAATATCCTTATCACACAAGAGCTTGACAAAGTGGCTTTTGCGTTAGCGATCGCGATCGCGAAGTCAATGGTCAAAATAAACACCTCTTAATTTTAACCATTGACTATTGACTAATGACTAATGACTAATGACTAATGACTATCATCCAGCAGTACCACCAGTACCACCAGTACTCCCATGAGGACGTTTGATTCGTTTCATTGCCATTTCTAAACTTAACTTCATGCGTTTGAAGGCTTTAGCGAGATTGCCAATTTCATCATTAGTTAGCTGTTCAAAATCAACGTCCATGTGTCCCGTACTCACTTCCTCAGCCACACGAGTAATGCGTTTGAGAGGACGAACTACCTGTCTATTCAAAAATACATTAACTAAAAATATGACGGCAGCAAAAACAGTAGATACAATTCCCACTATCAGAAAAGAAGATTGATTCGCTTTGTCGATGACTCTGCTAGCCGGAATCGAGACAATTTGAGCGCCGACAATTTCACCCAATTGCCAGTTAAAGCCATTCGCTGTACCATAACGCTGAATCATGCTTTTAGGAGCTTTATCTACCGTACTATGGCATTCTAAACAGGCTTCTTGAGAAACAGATAGCGGATGAGCGATATAAAAGATATCTCCACCAGGAAGTGAGCGAAATCCATTTACTTCTTTCAAGTCTTTTTTACTTCTAAACTGTTCGACAATTTTTGCTTCAAAACTATCAGCCTTATCACGAAGATTCGTAGGATTGAGAGTAGCTTCTTTATAGAAGAAGTCACGATATTTTGGTCTTTTTCGCAAATTGTCAAAGACTTCCCGCGCTGAGTATCCAGGTACAACTTGCGGCAAAAAATCTGGTTCTATGTCATCGATAAGTGCAGGGATAATTTGAGCGGTGGTATACTCCCGCACAGAAATCATAGTTTCCATAAGCATGTCAGCGGCTGAAGTGACTTCTTGCTTAGCGTTTTCCTTTAAGACAGAAGACAAAGCCAAACCACTCAAGCTCAAACCTAATGCTAGAATTACGAGTAGCAAAATTGTAAATTTTTGTCTCAATTTTAGATTTTTTAACATAATCCTAACTCACTCCAAACCCTGTCAAGAGAGTTTTCAATTTATTGTCAGCAGCTTGTATATGTAATTAACGCTGATTTTCATGCAATTTACTCATAAATTTTGATTAAATCTTTAATTTCCTGTATCTCTAAGTCTTCTCATTGCCATTTGCAAACTAAACTTCATGCGTTGAAAAGCCTTGGCAAGATTACCAATTTCATCATTAGACGTCTGCTGAAACTCAACATCCATGTGTCCTGTGCTAACTTCCTCAGCCGTACGAGTTAAACGCTTGAGCGGACGGATAACTTGGCGCTCTAAAAAAATATTAACTAAAAGAATAACAGTGATAAACACAGCAGATACAATCAAAATAATCATTAAAGAAGATTTTTGAGCTTCTTCAATGACTTTACTTGATGGCAAAGTGATGATTTGAGCGGCAATAACTTCATTCAATTTCCACCCAAACCCATTATTGCTTCCATAACGCTCAATCATCGTTTTAGGTGCAACATCGGGTGTACTATGACACTGAAGGCAGCCTTCTTCAGTCATTGTTAATGGACGAGCAATGTAGAAAACTTCCCCACCAGGTAAGGAGCGAAACCCACTCACTTCTTTTTTATTTCTATCGCTTATGAACTGCTGAATAAGCTGTGTTTCAAACTCGTCTGCTTTATCCCGAAGATTTGTGGGGTTGAGTGCTGCTTCTTTATAAAATAAGTCCTTATATTCTGGTTGTTTTCGTAAATTTTCAAAAGATTCTCGTGCGGCGTAAGCAGCTACGGTTTGTGGCAAAAAATTAGTTTCCAAGTCATCCAAAAGTTCCGGCGTAACTCGGTTAACCGTGTAATCTCGTAAAGAAGTAATTGTGTTGAGTATCCCAAAACCGGTTGAGGCAATTTCTTGTTCTGCTTTCTGTCTTAGCAAAGACGACAAAGCCAGCCCACTCACGCTCAAACCTAGTACAAGAATGAGGACTAACAGTGTTGTAAATTTTTGTCTCAATTTAAAATTCTTCAACATGATATTCAACGCACCTCATTTTTGGGTTGATTATATATAGCTACAAAAAAAATTGTAGTATTTCGGATTTAATTCAAATATCAATCAGATATTATTACTTTGCCACGCAAATTTTGACGGATAAACCAATTTTAAAATATGGAGTAGGGAGTGTAGAGACGCGCGCCTTTGTTGCGTCTGGAGTGGGGACAAGCTTATTTTTATTTTTGTTCTGATGTACGCAGTGCATGATAGCTACTTAAGTTGTGAGCGCCCCACGAGGGGGAAGTCACGCATTCAAAAGTATGAAACCTCCCTCGCAACAAATGAAAGAAGCACATTTTTCTAGCAATTCTAAAACCCTGGCTGTATCAGGATTCTAAAATATGCATCTTGAGAGTAAACTAGTGCATTACTGCTTTGAAGAATATATTATTTTTCTGAGTCTTTTAACTTAAGAGCCTCATTATAATATTTAGTTTTACACATCAACCCCAAGTAGTATGTAAATTAATTTTTTAAACTATTTTTAATTTATTCTTAACAAAACTTTTGCTTATTTTTTCAGTCAGGAATCAAAGCAAATGTACCGCCATTATAGATAAAAATCTTTTTTTCTCTTTTCTATCCCCTGTTGTTTCATTAAAAATAGACCTACCAACTACATACTACCTAATGTTGCTGCTAAGCTAAATTTTGCTGTCGTCGTGCCACAATAAATAGCAGCATTTAGCAAATATTACTAATGGTCTGGAATCCAGGGCAGCGGTTGTTCGGGGGACGCTATATCATCGAAAGAAGATTAGGCGAAGGCGGAATAGGCATCACTTATCTCGCCCAAAATGAACATGGCGAACTACGGGTGATAAAAACTCTCAAAGAAGAAATCCTTAATAACCCCGCTTGGAGACCACACCGGGACAAATTAAGGTTAGACTTTCGGGATGAAGCAGTACGCCTGGCTGTTTGTCGCCATCCCCACATAGTACAGATAGAAAACATCTTCGATGAAGGCAATATGCCTTGTATCGTGATGGAGTACATCGAAGGCGAAGACTTAGGCAAACACCTGCGACAGTATGGGATATTATCGGAAGCACAAGCATTGCTATACATCCGGCAAATTGGTGATGCTGTAATGGTAATTCACGGCAAAGGTTTGTTACATCGGGATATCAAGCCGCGTAATATCATGATCCGTGCTGGTAAACCAGAAGCAGTCTTAATTGATTTTGGTATTGCCAGAGAATTTATTCCCAATGTTGTCCAGAAGCATACAGTGTATCGTACTCCTGGTTTTGCTCCTCCCGAACAGTATGAACTAGAAGCACCACGGGGAGAATACATCGATGTCTACGGTTTAGCGGCTACTTTATATAGTTTAGTTACTGGAGTTGTACCCACAAGTGCAGAGGACAGACGCCGCAACATACCTCTAGAATCACCACAACAATTCAATCCTAATATTAGTAACAAGGTGAATTATGCAATTTTGCGTGGAATGGAATTGCAACCAAAGTATCGTTCCCAGACTGTACAGGAGTGGCTGAATTTACTTGATGCTGATATCGACGAGGATTTAACGTCAGTACCTCCTGCACCAGACCTTACCTTTAGTCCACAATTGCCAACACCTATTGCACCAATTCCCTTAGAGTGGCAGTGTGTACAAACCTTTAGAGGCCATAGCGGTATGGTTCATGCCGTTGCTATTAGTCCAGATGGGCAACTTGTAGCGAGTGGTAGTAGTGACAACACTGTTAAAGTGTGGCAAGTACGGACAGGAAAACTATTACGTAACCTTGGACGTTGGTTTTCCGGTCATTCCAGCATGGTTCAAACCGTTGCTTTCAGTCCGAATGGAGAAATTCTTGCTACTGGTAGTTGGGACGAAACTATTAAACTATGGCTAATCAATTCTGGTAAACTAATTCGCACTGTCACTGGTCATGTAAACTGCGTAAATTCCCTAGCCTTTAGCCCAAATGGACAACTGCTTGCTAGTGGTAGTGCTGATAGCACTGTTAGACTTTGGCAAGTTATCTCAGGCAGAGAAATTGGCACTCTTACGGGTCATACCGATTCTGTTTGGTCTGTCGCCTGGAGTACAAATGGGGAAATAGTTGCTAGTGGCAGTGCTGATTATACTATTAAACTATGGCAGGTCAGTACAGGTAGAGAAATTTCTACTCTTGTTGGTCATTCTTTCTTTGTTAACGCCGTAGCTTTAAGTCCAGATAGAGAAATTCTCGCCAGTGGTAGTAGTGACTGCACTATCAAACTATGGGAGATAAGTACAGGTAGAGAAATTAGCACCCTCATAGGACATTCCGACTCTGTGTGTTCTGTGGCCTTTAGTCCAAATGGACAATTTCTGGCAACTGGCAGTTGGGACAAAACTATCAAAATATGGCAGACAAGTACAGGTAGAGAAATTTCTACTCTTGTTGGTCATTCTAACTATGTCAGATCCGTAGCTTTTAGTCCGGATGGACAAACTCTAGTTAGTGGTAGTGATGACGATACTATTAAAATTTGGCATTGTTATTGACGCTCCCACGGCTTCAAGCCGTGGGATTCTTCTTTTATCTATCCAATTTACCCAGAATAACGCTACCTCATCAGAAACACCCACAATCAAGGTGTCTAGTACATTAGCTGCTGGATTTGAATCTTTGCAGTACATTTGTACTTAACACTGATGGAACAAAGTTTCCAGATATACGCGAGCCGCACGGCGATCGCTATCTCCATTTTGGAGTAAAAACAACGACAGTGCCGCCGTCAGTACTCGGTTTTGATCCCAATCAGGATGTTTTTCTAAGTATAATTTCAGAGATTCGTGCAAAGTTTCGGGAATTTCGGTAAAAATGCTAACTGTTGTGTTCATGATATTTATCTCCTTTAGGATGTCAAATTATTGAGCAATCTTGCTTTTAGTGAGAGTTACAGGGGAAAAAATACAGTTCTTGACCTATGTAACAATTTGCGGCAACAGCAAATGCGAATTTTACACAGATACTTAATAGACTACAAAAGCAAGCCGCATCATTTTGCGGCAAAAGGGGGTAGGGTTGTCAATGCTGCGAAATGTTAACAAACAGTTTATAAAAACTACATATTTACGAAAATACAAGGCTTTGAGAAGAGTTTTTGTAACATATCTTAATTAAAACTCAGTCTTTCCAGCCCCTCTCTCTTGTGAATAAAAAATCCCCAGCAACGCGGCAAGAGTCGATAAAATCGTAAAGCGCCTGTGGAAAACTAGGAAAGTACCTGTGGAAACCCTGTGGAATCGGTGAGGAAAATCTCATTGAATAATAAGAATTACAAAATTGGGAATGGGGAGTGATTAATTGTTGGTGAACAAGCGTGGTGAGACTAGTACTGCGGAAAAGTTTCCCGATCTAAGTGACAGGCGATCGCCAAGCGCGCCCGGCGGCGGAGCCGTTGCAGCCATACCCGTTCGGGCGATCGCTGTCTGCTTCTCTAAGCCACAATTTTCAAAACAGTTTCTTATGGGCGATCGCTACTGAAAGATAAGATTTTTGACACAAGCTTTCAGACTGACTGCAAAATTTTGTAACTAATATCTTGCATCATTCTCAATAACGTTAAAATTTAGCCCTGAATTAAAATTCGGGCTTTGTAGAGACGCGAAATTTCGCGTCTCTACATTGGTTACAAACCGACTGGCTAAGATTTTTAACCCATTTTAATGGGTTTGTCCCAGACGCGAAATTTCGCGTCTCTACATATCCCGAAATTTATTTCCGGGCTTTTTGCGATTGATGCAAGATGTCAGGTAAAGTTCTAGCAGCTTGAAGGTCAAAAACTATCAGTGTAGTTTGCTTTATGGTTAGCAAATTTCCTCCTAAACAAATTATTGCAATGGGTGGCGGTGGATTTTCAATGGAACCGGAAAACCCATTGCTAGACCAATACATTTTAGGATTGGTAAACAAGGAAAAGCCGAAAGTTTGCTTTGTTCCCACAGCAAGTGGCGATAGCGATCGCTACATTGTCAAATTCTATTCAGCTTTTTTGAAATTCTCTTGTATTCCTGCTCATCTCTCACTATTTAATCCTTCCATTCCTGACCTTAAATCATTCGTTTTAGAGCAAGATATTATTTATGTCGGCGGAGGAAATACTAAAAATCTAGTTGTGCTGTGGCGGGAATGGGGATTAGATTTAATTTTTAAACAAGCTTGGGAAAAAGGAATAATTCTTTGTGGATTAAGTGCAGGTTCCCTTTGTTGGTTTGAGTCAGGGATTAGCGATTATCTTGGGAATGGTGAGTTGAAACCTCTACAGTGCCTTGGTTTTATTAAAGGAAGTCATTCCCCACATTATGACGGAGAACCAAATAGAAGACCTGCCTATCATCGCATGGTTGCAGAAGGTTTACTAGAGGATGGATATGCGGCTGATGATGGTGTAGGTTTGCATTTTGTAGACTATGATTTGAAAAAAATTGTCAGTTCTCGTCCCAATGCCAAAGCCTATCGAATAGAAAAAATTAATGATAAAGTGAGAGAAACTATTCTCGAACCTACTTATCTTGGAAAAAGCTAAAAAATACAACGATTAATTAAGTAGGGGCAATTCATGAATTGCCCCTACTGACAAAATACTTGTGAAAGATTTTTCTTAGTCCTCTTGTAGAGGAATGCGCGCTTTCAGACAGGCACTTAAGTGCCTGGCTATTCATGCAAAATTGGGATGCTCCCGAAAACACACCCTAGCTAAATTTTCTCCTTTTCTAGCTTGGGTTTTTTACTAATTGATGTACGTTCAAACCACTCTTGATATTTTTTCTGATGTTCTTCATCTTCAACAGCAATGGTTACTCGTACTTTCTTACATGCGTGATTTCGTTCTAAAGCGATCGCATTTAAAAGTAAACTCGCAATTTTAGGTGAATTAAATTCACCACTCACAGTTAAACTGCCATCAAAGCCGTCATAAATACCAACTTCTGGTCTTTCTCCTGTGGTTAATTCAATCCCAGAAATGTGCCCTTTACCTAATTCAATTTCTGCAAGTTGTTTGTGTTCTGGGCTAACTTGTTCAACAACAAGTTTTTCATACCGAACAGGAATTTGTACCATCCGGGTTTCTATTTGTTTACGAACAATAACATCGCCAACTTTTCGTTTAGTCCGGTCAACGATTAATCGTTCTCCTAATAAACGAATAATTTCTTCTTGGGCGACTTTTTCTATATCTTCCCGCTCAATTTCAATATCATCATGATATTGAAAACTTGCATCTGCGGCATTTGATGATTTTTCTAAATTGTTGTTAGTGTTGGTTAGGTCGGGTTTTGAATACTCAGGCATATATTCTGTCAGTAATTTATCTATATCTAGAAAAACAGATTTAGTTACGGTGTCTATTTTGCTAATCAGCCTGCTTGGTAATAAAACGTCACGATATTTATCTAAAAATTCTTGTCTATCGCTTTGGTCTACTGACAACCGAGAAACTACCACGTTTAGCTGACGATGAGAATCAAGAATTAAATCCCTTAACTTTCCTACTACCTGCCCTTGCTTATCTAATACTGCAAAATTTTTGATTTTTCTTTTTAAGTTATCAAGCAGGGTGTTAACATTTTTCTTATTAGTGCTTATTGGTTGAGTACTCATATATACCAAATTTTCATAAAATTATTATTTCACAAAAATCATTAAATGTATTTATTTTTAAGGAATTTTGACATTAATTTTGATGCACAAAGCAGCATCAAAATAGATTTTCAATACAGGCAAAGCTTGTCAATTAGCTTTGCCTGCAACCTATTTAATTAATTATAGGTTTTCAGTCTACAGTCAAAACTAAGTATTTTATTGACTATAGACTTTTGAAGAAAAGAAGTGATTTTATTCTACACATCCCGCCGTTTATCAACCGGGAGGTCAGAAGTATTAATGTCTAACTCTTCCCGACGAATTTTTTCTTGAGCTTCAACGGTATCGTGTTCTACTTCTTTTCTAACTCTAACTTCTTCACGTACAAAAGCTTCTTTACGGATATCAGGAGTTTCTTCATAGATATCCATGTGAGCAACTTCACCTTCACGGAAGGTAGCTTCACCAGGAGCAACTGGTCTACCGGCATCCTGTGGAGTGACTCGCTCAACAACCACTCGTTCTTTTTCTACAGGGACTGCAACTCGCGCAGTTTCAGTTTCCACATGTTTGCCGATCGCTACTTCTCCAGCTTTGCGACGCTGTTTGTTGGCAATCAACCGTTCTTCATACAATCTTAAAGTTTCATGATCCCGCTCGTTCATGTTGTACAACGACGAATCGCGATCATAGGTGTAGGTATCGCGATCGTAAGTGGGAGTAGCGGGAGTAACGGGAGTAGCAGGAGTATAAGCCGTAGATGTCGGCTGATATGCTACACCTGTAGCACCTTCTAGAGGGGCGGATGATTCCAAAGGAGCAGATGCATCTACAGGAACAGATGCGCTTGCTGGTGTGGTACGATATACACCTCGTACACGTTCTTCGTAGTCGTAGTCTACGGTTTGGCGTTCGTCGTATTCAGGTAAATTATTTGCTTGCTCTCTGGTCATGCCAATAGCATAAACGCGATCGACACTACGATCAACGCGTGAACGACCAATTGGCAACAATACTTTCTTGCCAAAAATCCAGAAGCCCATATCCACCACCAGATAGCGGAAACGGCCTTCTTCATCTACTAAAACATCACTAACAGTACCGATTTTTTCATCACTTCCTTCTGTGTAGACACTCATTCCTTTGATATCACTACCGCCAAAAGTGTCTCGATAGTTAGGGTCAAAATCATGAAGTTTATAAAGAGCCATACTATTCCCCGTCACGCTGTTTTAAACTGGTCAATACTAAGCTATTAAAATATTTAGTTTTTACCATCTTCCTCGCGACTGACTTAGTAGATTGATAAATTTCATCTTAAGGAATAGTTTTTAGGTTTGAAATGAACTATAGATAGAAAAAATAGAAATATTTCTTATCAATATTTATATTGATGATTTGATGATTTTTAGACTATGTAATTAGATAGACTTTATTGAACATCAAAAGCTTTGTTTTTAACTAGGGCAGGCAAGATGCCCACCCCACAATAATAATGAATCACTTCTGGGTTAGTCGTTTCGCCCGCCCTATTTTTGCAGTCTGTGCGGTCTACCCTACAATAAAATCTCTTGTGGGGTGGGCGTCTCGTCCGCCCTAGTTTTACTTGATTTATGCCTATTTACTTAATATTAAAAAAACATTGCAGGCAGAAATAATTTTTCCTCTGCCTGCATGAATTTTAGCCAGAAATTCACTGGTAAAATTTCAGATTAAACGACTTAAACACTGTCAATAGTTCCTTCAGTTCTACGTACAGGCAAATCACCTTCAGTGCTAATATCTAACTCTTCGCGACGAACTGTTTCTTGCGTTTCAACAGTATCCCGATCTACAACTTTTTTAACGCGGACTTCTTCGCGTACAAACGCCTCTTTATGAACTTTAGGCGTTTCTTCGTAAACTTCTATGCGTGCTACTTCTCCTTCTTGGAATTTTACTTCGTTAGGATTAACTGCTGTTCCTGGTGTTGTGGGAGAAACTCGCTCAATTACAACTCGCTCTTTTTCAATCGGTACTGACACCCGTGCAGTTTCGGTTTCAATGTGCTTACCAACTGTAACTTCTCCAGCTTTAATACGATTTTTATTTGCTATTAACCTTTCTTGATACAATTTAATCGTTTGATGGTGAGTCTCATTCAAATCGTACAAAGAAGCATCTTGTTGGTAACTGTAAGTATCGCGATCGTAAGCGACATTGCTTGTTAAAGGACGGTAAGCTTTGCGTACCTGTTCTTCATAATCGTAATTGACAGTTAAATTGTCTCTATACTCAGGTAAACGTTGTACTTGCTCTCTGCTCAGTCCATCAACAGAAACCCGTCGTTGATTATAATCTATGCGGGAAAGACCAATTGGTAGTAGTATTCTTTTACTAGTAGCATCGTATTGAGTATCAATTACTAAGTAACGAAAATGTCCGTCTGGATCTACTAGTGCGTCGGTAACTGTGCCAATTCTATTTCCACTTTCAGTATAAAGAGGCAATCCCTTGATATCTTCACCACCAATAGTGTTTCGGTAATTAGAGTCAAAGTCTGCAAGTTTGTAGAGAGGCATAAGGCTGATACCAAATTGTTGCAAACATATATCCCTTAGCCTAAAAACTCATTTGTTTGTTTTCCTCTCGCTTACGACGGAAATTTATTAATAAACAAATAGTCCATATTCAATAGTCCAAATTCCTTAGTTTATGTCTTCAAAAAATTTACTTTTAACTTAATAAAATTTAAACTAAATTATATCTTTGGATAGAAGCTAAAATTATTTCCTGTTATATATAAACCCGATTTCTCAAAAAAACCGGGTTTCTAGGTTTGCAATTCTCTTAAAAAGAAATAGGCTGAATGTCTATGGGAAAACTTGACAAAGCCGCCCCTCCTCCATGACCAATAGCAAGGGTTTTGCTATCGGGGCTAAAAGCAGTACTACTGGGATATAAACGGTCATAATTTTGGGGATTATTTATAGGTTGAATTAGTGTTTTGAGAAGTTTGCCGTTAGATAAACTCCACAATTTAACGGAACCATCTAAAGCTGTAGTGACAATAGTTTGCCCATTAGGGCTGATATTCATGGAAGTAACGCCATCAAGTGAAGCAATGTTCAAGCTACGAAGTAATTTCCCTGTTTGAAGATTCCAAACGTTAATAGAAGGATCTGCACCAGTAATTAGGTTTTGCCCATTCGGACTAAAAGCGAGAAAAGTAATTGGGCTAGAGTTTCCACTGAAAGTACGTAATAATTGCCCTGTTTTCAAGTTCCACAACTTGGTGCTGGTGTCTGTATTGCGATCTAACGAACCGCCACCGCTAGCCAGAGTTTGCCCATCAGGACTGATAGTAACAGCCCGCACCCAGCTTGAATGTCCGGTAAGGGTGTGAAGCAGTTGACCTGTTTTTAGGTTCCACAGTTTGATTGTCTTGTCATAACTAGCACTTACGAGCGTTTGCCCATCGGGAGTAATAGCAAGAGATGTAATTCCCTGGGAATGACCTTTTAAAGTGCGCAGCAGTTTACCTGTTTTGAAGTTCCATATTTTGATTGTCTTATCGGTATTAGCCTGCGCCGCTCCCCCAGCAGTGGCAAATATTTGCCCATCGGAACTTATAATTACGGAATTCACTCCATCTTTATGTCCATCTAAAGTACGGAGCATTTTTCCTGTTTTGAGATTCCAGACTTTGATAGTTTGGTCAAAACTACCACTGATTAGGGTTTGCCCATCGGGGCTAAAATCTAGAGACGCAATCTCCCATATATGCCCGCGCAAACTATAGATGGGGCCTGTGTTTTGTCTGGTTTTATTTGTGGGAGGAGATTGTGCTAAAGCTGGCAGCAAGTTTGTACCACTAGTTACAACTGCTGCTGTGGCTACTAATCCTGTAGCTGTTTTCCAAAATAATTGCTTTTGCTTCATTGAATTAAGTGCAAAATCAGTTGATTCTGAAAGTTGCGTTTATAGAAAATTGCGGGATTGATGTGTAAATTGCCACAACAAACCTGACAATTACTAAATTTTTAGCAATTATCCATCAAATTGAACTGATAGATGGATTAAACCTAAGCTAAATAAAGCATATACTCAAATGCGTTCTCATCAGCTAAAGATATCTCTACGATAGAACCGTGTTTAATCAAAAGCGATCGCTAAGTTAGCAACCTCAATTAAAATGAGAAAAAATCGTAATTGTGTTCCGACTAAATATTTCAAATTCATTTGGATTGCTATAATCACGCTGGCACTCTCGATCAGTTTGCAATTGATGCCTGTTGGAGCGCAATCTATTGAATATGCTTCTGTCGCTGTAGATGGTAGGCAAGTTTTCCAAGTCAGCAGTACTGAACAATCAAAAGCTCGAGAAAGGGCTAGCTTTATTAGTTCTCAGTTGCAAGCAGTGGTAAATTCCGACGAACCACTCGATATCAAGATTGAGCAAAAGAATGATTCTCCAATAATTTTGATTAATGGTCGTTATTTACTAACAGTTACTCAAAGCGATACGCTTTCTGCTAGCAACCCTGAAGAACAAGCTGCTGCTTGGGCTGAGAGAATTCGCAGTGTGATAAATAAAGCCCAAAGCGAAAGAGGTGCTGAGTTTATTCGCAATACTTCAATAATGAGTATTGTGATAGTACTAATGGCAATTGGCGTACATCGGGTATTGGGGATCGTGTGGCAGCTTACTCATCGCCGAGTTTCTCAACTGTTGGTATCAGCAGATTCATCTGGTGATAACCAAGTACAAAATACATCTAATTTCCTATTAAAAGCAACATTGCTTTTTGCAAGAATAACACTTTGGTTAGGAGTTGCTTTATATATTACAAATTTATTTCCCATTACCCGACAGTGGAGTTACAACATTGCCACTAGCATAATTGCTAGCCTCACTTCTCCAATTGTTAAAGAATACACAATCACAGACATTTTAATTCTGATTGTTTTATTCTTGGGACTATTTATCTTAGCAGGAGCGACTACCAATTTACTACGTTCTCGTGTTCTGCGACTGATGCGAATTAGTCGGGGAGCGCAAGAAGCGATCGCAATTATTTTCAAGTACGCGCTGATTGGAGTGGGTGCAGTCATCCTTTTGCAAGTTTGGGGGTTGGATCTCAGTTCTCTGGCAATTTTGGCTAGTGCGTTAGGTGTGGGGATTGGTTTTGGTTTCCAGGATATCGCCAAAAACTTTGGTAGTGGATTGGTATTGTTATTTGAGCGTCCTATCCAAGTAGGTGATTTTATTGAAGTGGGAGAGTACATGGGAACTGTAGAGCATATAGGAGCGCGTAGTGTAGTAATTCGTACATTAGACCGGGTTTCTATTATTGTGCCAAACTCCCGTTTTTTGGAAACAGAAGTAATTAACTGGAGCCATCGCAACCCAATTTCTCGGATACATTTGCCAGTAGGAGTTGCTTATGGTTCGGATGTAAATTTAATCAAATTAGCACTGATGGAAGCTACTACACATCATCCAGATATCCTCAAGCAGCCACAACCGCAAGTATTTTTTATAGAATTTGGTGATAGTTCCTTGAACTTTGAGTTATTGGTTTGGATTGATAAACCACATCAACAAATGCCCATCAAGAGCGACCTTTATTTTCTCATCGAAGCTTCGCTCAGAAAATATGACATTGAAGTTCCATTCCCTCAACGAGATTTAAATGTGCGTTCTGGTGATTTACCAATCAAACTCTCACCAGAATTAGAACAAGCTTTGTTACGGTTAACTCAAGGGCTGAATCGAAACGGAAAATCAGTTAACACAGAAGATATGAGGAGGTAGAAAAATGGTTTGTTAGTAGCCGTCATGAACAGCGTACACCAGGACGTATGAAAAATTTCTCTTAATCCCCCTCCTTGCTTGCGGGGAGGGGTAGGGGGTGGGGTTTTTTCAAGCTAGATAGTTGTTAGTATTTACGTAGTCGAAGATTGGGAATTGATGATTGGTAATTTTCTTCCCCATTACCTAAGCTTGCACTAACCACTAAATACTAATTATAGGATTCCTAGTAAGCTTAACTAAATTGATAACGTTGTCAATTATACTTGGTAACTTTAGTAGTATGCGATCGCACCGAATTAGTCCTGCAAGAAATATTATTTTAAGCACGACTAAAGTATTAGCTTAAGCTAAGAACGTTCTTTCCTTAGAAAGTCGTAATTATCTTTAGACATCTCTATGGTTAAGAGAGAAAATTTCTTTTTGCTACCGTAGTGAAATAACAATGCAAGCTCAATCAGAAGTACAAACGCTTAATCCCAAGCTTGAAAGGATAGCCAACATCTTACGCCTTGTTAGTTGGGTTAGTTTATGGTTACAGCTTGGGTTGGGGGCTGCTTCTACACTCATGTTCATATTTGCAATTTCAGGTCGTCAATTCAGTCAAGCAATAGCGCCTACCCCAGGAGTACCGCTTGCTAACAACTATAGACAAGCAACCACCCCTGGGCTAGGTATAAGTATTTTTTGGGGAGTTTGTGGAATTTTAGCGCTACTATTTACTATTTATCTAGCTTTTCGCATTACTCGCTTTGCCAGACGACTCCGCAATCCTAACCCAACCTTGCATCCAAGAAAAGCAGACGTGATGAAGGTGCTGCGAGTTGCAGTGATTGCAGGTTTTGTGGGAATGCTGCTGACAATTTTTGCAGGAGGTTCAGCTTTAGGTGTTCTATTATCAAAAGCCATTGCTCAGCCGCAAGGGGTAGCAATCTACGACCCAAATCGCATCATTCGTACACTCGATGTCTTAGTTGCAACAGCAGGTGTGACAGGTATCACCGCTCACTTTGTTGGAACAGTTGCTTCTTTGGGTTTATTTAACTGGCTACATCCTGAGTTGTGAGCAGCTTTAACGTACCAATAAGAACTACTACAAAACTTTAGTGCGATCGCTCTATTACTTCCTTAAAACAGAATAAATAAACATCATTAAAAATCCTAAATAACTATAAATGAAGGGTTTTTGTTAATATGCGTTACATAAGTTAACTTTTTTTAGCTTGAGTACACATTTTTAACATGACCCTAATGAAAACTTTCATCAAACCAGTCAATCACAGGGAAATCCCACAACCAAGCACAAAAAAGATTTCTTCCCTTACTCCCTACTCCCCACTCCCTACTCCCTTTTTCAAACCAGATAATATAAAAGTCACTCGATTTTTTTCTCACCTTGAACCAGATGGCAACAAGCTCAGTCATAGACCAGGTAGTATTTTAGGAAGTACTGCGCTTGTTGCCGGAACAACAGTAGGTGCTGGAATTCTAGCGCTACCTGCATTTACCTTTACTTCTGGTGTTTTACCATCTACAGTCCTGCTCATAGGTGTTTGGCTGTATGCATTAATTTCAGCGCTTTTGATTGCAGAGGTAACTTTAAATACCATGCGTGTTACTGGACGTCCGAGTTTAGGACTACTAGCAGCGGTTGAAAGTACCCTTGGAATTGTAGGAGCGAGGGTTGCATCCATTGCATATCTATTTCTGCATTATGCCTTGCTAGTAGCATACATGACTCAAGGTGGAGAAATTTTAGTAGGAACAGCCTCTAAAGCGTTGGGAGTAAATAACGTTTTGCCTGCCTGGGTAGGGACAACAACGTTTACACTCTTATTTGGTGGCGTAATGTATTTTGGGCGAGAAAAATTAGTCGAGAAATTAAACAGCGCTTTTGTAGCGATTGTGATTGCTTCATTTTTGGGACTATTGCTACTAGGAGCAACGCAGATTAACCCTGAACAATTTCTAATTCAAGACTGGAGCGCCCTTTCTTCTGCCATCTCGGTTATGTTTGTGGCGCTTTTTTATCATAACGTTGTGCCGGTGATTACCACTCAGTTAGAAGGAGATGCTCGTAAGATTCGTCAGTCTATTATTATTGGTTCCGCAATTCCTTTAGTGATGTTCTTAGCGTGGAATGCCGTGATTTTGGGAAGTATAAATCCGGCTATGACACAAAGCCTATCTTTAGGAGGAACTGCTTTCGATCCCTTGGAAATTCTGCGTAATGGTGGTGCAGGAGAATGGTTGGGATTACTTATAACCATTTTCTCCGAGTTTGCGATCATTACATCCTTTATTGGATTTGTGTACGGTTTGCTGGATTTTTTCAAAGATATAGCCAATCCACCCAACGAACCATCACATCGTCTACCACTATACGGGCTTATTCTTTTCCCTCCCCTGAGTCTTGGAACGCTTAACCCCAGCATCTTCTTTACTGCCTTAGATTACGCTGGAACATTTAGCATTTCAATTTTAGGAGGGATAATACCAGCCTTAATGGCTTGGAAGCAACGAGAACAACAGAAACACTCGCATAACATGAATCAATCGCTTGTTCCTGGTGGTAAAGCAACCCTCGTTGTAATGATTGGCGTAGCATTAGCCCTCATCTTGAAACAAACTCTCTCAACTTAGCTTCCTTGCGCAAAAAAATTTTTCACCGACAGAGTGCAAAACTCAAAAGAACTGTTATATTAGTCAAGTGCCAAACGCGAGAGCGCCGAAAGCACAGCGAACCAGTGGCGAAAAGTCGCTGTTTGGGCTTAAGTTTAAAGCCGAAAGAGCAAGGGAAAAGAAAAACAAAAAAACTTTCTTCAACCCCTTGACAAAGCCAAAA
>JBHYDF010000125.1:9715-24693 GCA_051861145.1 Nostocaceae cyanobacterium | reverse complement strand
ACCATGAACCATTAACCATTAACCATGAACCATTAACCATTAACCATTAACCATTTACCTAGGCGGTGTAATTAAATCTGAAGAATAAGGATTAGAAGGAGATGGCGCTTTGTCACAAGCTTGGATCTCGTCCGTAAAAATCCAACCTTTTGTTCCATCAGAAAGTTTTACTTGTGCAAAATCACCTCGTGCTTGAATAAATAAAACCTTTTCACCTAGATTTAACTGTGTTATTGCACCAACTTCTGTTTGCGGTTCCGGGCGTAAATTTGCTGAGTATTTACCGCCAGAAGGGGTAACAATACGACACAGTTTAGGTTGTTGTACTAGGAAATTTTGGTGCGCATTATTACGGCTGACATCGCCAGTTTTTAATAAAACTACACTAGCGATCGCACCCATGAAAGCTGCACTAGCTATCTTGAGGACTGGTAGCTTTTGCTTCTGGAGTGTTGCAACACCAGAAGCACTTGCAGGCGGTAGTTTATTTTTATGTTCTTGATAATTTTTGATTTGCGATACCCGCATTGTCTTCGCCACGGGTTGTGGTGACGCCAGTACAATCGCAAATTGTTTGGCGTAGTCTAGTGGAGTGTAACCAGCGGGATACTGATTACAAGTAATAGTTGTTACTTTAAAATCCTGTTGTCCTAAACGTAAACTACTACCAACAGCAAGAGGCATTTCCCCAGCCAACAGTAACTGTCCATCAATAATAGGAGGATTCTTTTGGCGCAAATTTCGGAAATAAAACCTTTGCTTTTGCGAATGAAAGAAAATTTCTGCGTGCAGTCCAGATATAGTCGGATCTGGTAAAACAATATCGCACTCTTGGGGATCACGACCGATACGAATTTTACCAGGGTTTTTACTTTCTTGCTTCTCTATAATTGTCCGAGTTTTAACTAACCCATCTTCTAACCATTCTAAAGTTAACTGATGCAGGCTCGTAGTAGGAATTTCAGAATTGACTGTAGCTGTATCATCATCACTAGAGTTTTGCAAATTTCGTAGCGCTTGTAATGCTTCAGTAGCCGTTTGGTAGCGGTCTTTAAAATGGTAGCGTGTCATTTTAGTCAAAACAGCCGCTAACCTTGGATTAATCAGCACTAGATGTTGCCACAGTATTTCCCCTGTATTCGGTTCATCTTGGAGTGCGTGCGGATACATCCCCGTTAATGCCTGAATACCCATCATTCCTAAAGCATAAATATCACTAGCCGGACGCGGTAAACGCCTGACTTGTTCGGACGGCATATAACCACGAGTACCAACAATCAACGTGATATTTTGCCGCGCTTGTCCGTTAGCCGTTTGACTTCGCAATTGCTTAATTGCCCCAAAGTCTATTAAAACTAATCGATTGTCACAAGCACGCCTAATCAAATTATCAGGTTTAATATCACGATGAATTACCCCTTGACCGTGGACAAATTCTAAAATCCCCAGTACCTCAATCAGCATTTCCACAGTCTGGGTTTCCGTCCATCTTTCTCCTAGGATTAGTTCTTGACTGAGAGGATGCCCCTCAATAAAATCTTGTACCAAGTAAAATTGGTGGTCTTCTTCAAAGTAGGCTAGAAGCCTGGGTATTTGTTCATGATTACCCAACTGTTGTAGGGTTTCAGCTTCCTTTTGAAATAGCCTTCTAGTATTTTCTAAAGTTTCCGGGTCGGTACTAGTAGTTTTCAAATGCTTGAGGACACACCTCGGATTGCCAGGAAGGTGTATGTCCTCAACGATGTAAGTTTGACCAAAGCCCCCCTCACCCAATACTTCTAGGACTTTGTAATGTCCTGCTAGTAACTGACCAATCATATTCTAAAAGTGATTGTGAAAAAATTACTGCAATACTTCATCCCTATTTAGTTATCAAGCAATTTTGTCCTTTTATAATTTGTTCAAAAATATCTCAAGTTTTCAGGAAAAAATTAGATAACTAAATAGCAATTGTACTGTCCTCCTCATCGCACCCTAATTAGTACGCCTTGGAGGTTGTAGTTGTTGACGTAATTTTAAATTAGCTGGTAAATCAATGAATAACAAATATCATAAGGTAGTGTTGCCACTTTGGCATGAATAATAAAAGTTTATCTAAGTTCAATTAATTTAAATTCCATGCTTATGTTGTACAAAATATATCAATCAAAGTTACGCCTAATTCCGCAATATCCGCTTTTATTAGTATTAATTAAATCAAACACATTAAAATCAAGCTATTAACTACACACTTGATGCACCCATGCTGAGAATAGAGAAAAGAGATTTTCATCAGCATTGTGAATCCTTGTTCATACAAGTCTCTTGCGTAAATACATAATTTTTTCATGCAGATACACAAAGCTTTGGCTCAAGAGAATAATTTATTACAAGAGTTCTCAGAAAAAATGCATATTACATTACCAAAATAAACATTATACTGATAATTCTTGTGTTTCAATTCAGCAAAAATAAATAACGTATTTTTGACTACAAAAATACGTTATCTTTTGCTTGTCCTATTCAGTGAAAATAACCAAAGATAAAATACTCTCTAAGCAGTTTTTTATGAAGAAATAATAAAAAAACGCAAAGACGCCCTTAAAACTCTCTGCGCCTCTGCACGCCAGTCGCCTAGGTCGGGAAACCCTCCTATGTCCTAAGAGGAAACGCTACGCGAACAGCGCTGGCTCGTCTCTGCGTGAGATTACCTATAAAACTAAGTCGTCAACAACTCCGCCGGTAAACGCTTAAAATACAAGCGTTCATTTTGCACATCCACAAAGATAGTATCACCATCATTGAACTCACCACGCAAGATAGCCTTAGCAATAGGAGTTTCCAACTCTCGCTGAATCGCCCGCTTCAACGGACGCGCACCGAATACAGGGTCATACCCTACTTCAGCCAAAAAGTCAAGAGCCGCATCCGAAAGCTTCAGAGACATCTTGCGATCGCCCAATCTATCCCGTAATCTCTCAACTTGCAACTTGACAATTTCCCGCAATTGCTCTTTCTGCAAGCTGTGGAAAATAATCAGTTCATCAACGCGGTTGAGAAACTCCGGACGGAAGGAATTTCGTAACGCTTCCATCACCCGCGATCGCATTTCCTCATACCGGGAATCATCTCCGGCGACATCAAGGATAAACTGCGAACCGATATTACTGGTCATAATAATGATGGTATTCTTAAAGTCCACCGTATGACCTTGGGCATCGGTAACACGTCCATCATCGAGAATTTGTAACAAGATGTTAAAAACATCCGGATGTGCTTTTTCGATTTCGTCGAACAGGACTACTGCATAGGGACGACGGCGAATTGATTCGGTTAACTGTCCGCCTTCTTCGTAGCCTACATATCCTGGAGGCGCACCAATTAAACGAGAAACAGCGTGTTTCTCCATGTACTCAGACATATCAATCCGTACCATCGCCTCTTCGGTGTCGAATAGGTACGCCGCCAGCGCTTTCGCCAACTCAGTTTTACCTACACCTGTAGGGCCGAGGAAAATAAAGCTAGCAATCGGACGATTTGGATCTGCTAAACCAGCACGCGATCGCTGAATTGCATCTGCAACAGCTGTCACCGCTTCTTCTTGTCCAATTACACGTTGGTGCAATTCTTCTTCTAAATGCAGCAGTTTTTCCTTTTCAGATTCTACCAACTTGCTGATAGGAATACCCGTCCACTTAGAAATTACTTCCGCAATGTCAGATTCTGTGACTTCCTCCCGCAACAAAGATTTACCACTGCGTTGAGTTTGGGTTAGTTCGGTTTCTACTGCTTCCAACTTGCGGTGCAAATCGGTTAACTTGCCGTATTTTAACTCAGCAGCGCGATTGAGGTCGTAATTTCGCTCAGCTTGCTGAATTTCCAGGTTAATGCGGTCAATTTCTTCTTTAACAGACTGAATTTTGGTGATAATGTCTTTTTCAGACTGCCATTGAGCATTTAGCGCCCTTTGTTCTTCTTTGAGATCCGCTAACTCTTTTTCCAATCTTTCCAAACGTTCGCGAGAAGCCGCATCACTTTCCTTTTGTAGCGATAGCTTCTCCATTTCTAATTGCAAAATCTTGCGGTCAATTTCGTCGAGTTCTTCCGGCTTAGAAGTAATCTCCATTTTTAATCTTGCCGCTGCTTCATCTACCAAGTCAATCGCTTTATCTGGCAAGAAGCGGTCAGAAATATATCGACTCGACAAAGTAGCCGCTGCTACTAAAGCACTATCGGAAATCTTCACCCCGTGGTGCAGTTCATAGCGCTCTTTCAAGCCTCGCAAAATAGAAATGGTATCTTGTGGTGTTGGTTGGTCTACGTATACCTGCTGGAAGCGTCTTTCCAGAGCAGCGTCTTTTTCAATATATTTACGGTATTCGTCTAAAGTAGTCGCACCGATACAGCGCAATTCACCCCGTGCCAACATTGGTTTAAGCAGATTGCTTGCATCCATTGCGCCTTGGGTAGCACCCGCACCGACAACGGTGTGAATTTCATCAATAAAGAGAATTATATTGCCGCCGGACTCGGTGACTTCTTTTAATACTGCTTTCAGACGTTCCTCAAATTCACCCCGGAATTTTGCCCCCGCAATTAAAGCACCCATATCTAAGGCGATAAGTTTGCGGTCTTTGAGGGACTGGGGTACATCACCAGCAACGATACGCTGTGCTAAACCTTCAACAATAGCAGTCTTACCAACACCCGGTTCCCCAATTAATACCGGGTTATTTTTAGTACGGCGTGATAAAATTTGAATCGTACGACGAATCTCATCATCGCGTCCAATCACTGGATCAAGTTTACCTTGACGGGCAGCCTCAGTGAGGTCGCGCCCATACTTCTCCAGCGCTTGATATTTGCCTTCTGGATTTTGGTCGGTCACTTTCTGGCTTCCTCGAACTTGTTTAATAATATCTTTTAGTTTTCTTTCGTCTAACTTGAATTCTTGAAATAAACCTTTACCAAAGCGGTCATCTTTCGCGTAAGCAAGTAATAGGTGTTCAATAGAGATATATTCGTCAGCAAACTCCTTACGGTAATTATCAGCGCGGTCTAGAAGAGTATCCAAACTGCGTCCTAGGTATACAGACGTACTGCTACCAGATACCTTCGGCTGACGTTCGATAAATTGGTCAGTGCGATCGCGCAGTTTTTGCACATTCACACCCGCTTTAGTCAAAATCGCGCTAGTTAGTCCTTCTTGATCCAGCAACGCCTTCATCAGGTGTTCGCTTTCAATTTGCTGCTGTTGATATTGTTTGGCAATATCAGGAGTATGCGCGATCGCTTCCCAAGCTTTCTCAGTAAATTGGTTTGGATTTGTTGGTTGCATAGGCTGTATGAGGAAATAACAACAAAACGCGCAAACATAAGTTTTATTCTTATATCGTCATTGTAAAAAGAGGTGCGTAAGTAGCTGGATCGGTCTTCACGTCTTTTTAAAGTAGTATTACCGTCTTTTAACCTAATAGATGAACTTACAACGCGATAGGTGATCTTCTCGTTCCCAGGCTGAGCCTGGGAATGCTATTAAAGAGGCTCTGCCTCCTATATTCACACCTTTGCTGATTCTATGGGTCGTTCTCGCTACAAATTTCTAGAAAACCAACCGCACTTTCTCACCTGCACAGTTGTCAACTGGATAGCTGTATTTAGCAAACCAGACTTAGCTAAGATCGTTCTCAACTCATTAAATTTTCTCCAAGATCACCAACGTTTAGCCTTGCATGGTTACGTGATCATGGAAAACCATCTTCACTTAATTGCATCAGCTGAAAATTTATCTAGAGAAATAGCAGCGTTCAAATCATTTACAGCCAGGTCTGTGATTGATTGGTTAAAGGAAAATCAAGCTGAATATTTGCTAAGACAGCTAAAGTTTCACAAAAAGTTACACAAAACCTCACAAGAATACCAGCTTTGGCAAGAAGGATCTCACCCACAAGCAATATTAAGCCAACAGATGTTTAGGCAAAAGTTGGAATATATCCACAATAATCCACTCAGGCGTGGCTATGTGGATGATCCTGGTCATTGGCGGTATTCCAGTTACCGTAATTACATGGGCTTGGAGGGGGTTTTAGCTGTTGATTTACTTGATGTGTAGTTAGACTTTGAGGAGGCGGAGCCTCTAAAACAGCGTTCCCAGGCTCAGCCTGGGAACGAGTGGGGTCTGGAAGTCAGTTTTTTTCTGGTTCTTCTGGTTCTTCTGGTTCCCTGTCTCTGGCAGGGAACACCAGTGGCGGGAGGCTGAGCCTCCGGCAATTTTACCAGAGGCTGAGCCTCTGGAGTTGCATTCCCAGGCTGAGCCTGGGAACGAGAAATGTCTTCTGGTTCCCTGTCTCTGGCAGGGAACACCAATGGCGGGAGGCTCTGCCTCCGGAAATTTTACCAGAGGCTGAGCCTCTAAAACAGCATTCCCAGGCTCAGCCTGGGAACGAGAAAACGAGAAATGTTGTTGCTTGTGTGCGGCTAACAGTGGGAAAATCTTCTAGAAAGTCATCAAGGCGATCGCGAAGCGTGTGCGAAGCACTCTCGCCTGCTTGCAAATAATCAATCAACGTTTGTATAGGTACGCGAGTTCCAGCGAAGACAGGCGTACCAGAAAGAATTTCCGGAGAACTCTGTATTATTTGAGATTCCATATCGGATCTGGCAGTGTGATTGAAAGCATTCTATGAGATTGTGGCATTGTGCCGATTAATTTAAGAGTAACGCGATCGCATTTCCCCAATCTCTACGTAAAAGAAAAATACTCTTAAATTTAAGAGGGTGAAATTAATAATATAAAATACACGACATAACTACATCACGCTAAGCGGCGATGTGTAATGCAAGCTGCTTCCTATATATACCTACTCAGTTGTTTGTCTAAACCCCTATGCCTAAATTTATTCAAGCTTGGCTGTTACCACTGCTGTTGATATTGAGCAATGGTGTCTTGGGTTGGCTGATTAATCAATTGCCTAGCAAACAGGATTTACATATTCCAGATACAGTAATATTTTGGTTGACAGGCGGATGTATATTAGCACTTTTTATTCTTACTTTACTATCTAATGACGCTCAGCAGAATTCAGCGTCTACAAATCAAAACTGGATTGGTGGCTTTTTACCCTTGGTAGGAGGTTTGCTCCTAGCAATACCGTTGTCTTTAAAGCTAGTACCATCGGCATGGACTACATTCTTTTCTTATATATCAATAGGAATGTTTGGCTTAGGAGCGGTACTGCCACCTGTGTTGATTTTACCTAAATCGTGGCGAAAGTTGCTGTTATGCCTTCTTCCAGGTGTGGGGTTGTTTCTAACGGTTCATTTTATTCGTGAACAGCAATCAACAGCAGCAATTATATCATTGTTTTTAACAGTAATTGTAACCCTTGTAATTGCTGCCCAAGAATTTTTCAAAAGATTGATAACTGAACTTTCAGTAATTTGGGATGAATGGCAAAGGCAAGGTGCAGTTAGTGTTGCAGCTTGGATTAAGAGCAAACTTGAAGATTTTTGGATAGAATTAACTTCACCATTTAAGCGTGAATATTACCAAGCGTTAATATACAAATGTCGAAAGTATGAAACACAGGGATTAGACAAAGACCGCACGCTAGAATTACAAAAGGTATTTGTACCACTCAAAATCTCAGCAACAGACAATGCTGCTCATGTAAGTCAGCAAATGATTCGCCAGCGCAGAAGTGGAGTAAATAACTCGAAAGAATTTCAAATTTGGGATTTTTTAGCAGCGAAGAATGAAGAAGGGAAAATTAAATTTCCGCACATGGTAATTTTGGGCGCACCGGGTTCGGGAAAAACCACACTCCTAAGACATTTGACGCTGATTTACGCTACAAAACAAGAAGGCAAAGTGAACCCCCCAGCGCCAAAACTTATTCCGGTGTTGTTTTATCTCAGAGAAGTGCGTCAGGAAATTGTCAATAATAATCCATCTCTGGCAGATTTAATTACTCAACAGGTAAAGCAACTGAATCCACCATCTAACTGGTTTACTGATAAATTATGCGAAAACAAATGTTTAGTGATGTTGGATGGATTGGATGAAGTAGCTGATGAAACCCAGCGCCAAAAAATTAGCTGTTGGGTAGGTCAACAAATGCAAAACTATCCTGACACAGCTTTTATCTTAACTTCTCGACCAAATGGCTACAAAACTGCGCGGCTGGTGGGTGTTGAAGAACTAGAAGTACAACCCTTCAACCAACAGCAAATAAATGATTTTCTTCATCACTGGTATTTGCAAAAAGAAGCACATAATAATCGTGGGCAAGTAGATGAAGGTGTAAAACAAGATGCAGAAACAGGAGCTAATGATTTAATTCAGAGGATACAAAATAGCCGTCTCTTACGCGCTATGGCGGTGAATCCTTTGTTGCTGACAATGATTGCTACAGTTCACCGTCGCGGTAACGCTTTGCCTGGAAAAAGAGTCGAACTTTACAAGGAAATTTGCCAGATTTTACTTGAAAGACGACAAAGAGCTAAGAATATACCCAATGCTCTAACTGCTTCCCAAAAGCAATCTGTTCTGCAAGTGTTGGCACTGGAACTAATGCAAAAGAATACTCGTGAGTTTACCTTATCTGAAGGAAAATCTCTGATTCAACACCAGTTAGTAACCTTCCCGCAAAATTTAGCGAATCCAGAAGATTTTCTCAAACATATTCAGGATGAATGTGGATTGTTAGTAGAAAAAGAGCTAGGAGTTTATGAATTTGCTCACTTTAGTTTTCAGGAATATTTAGCAGCAGTTCAAATCAAAGAATCCAATCAAGAAAATTTTTTAATTGCAAATATCAATAATTCCTGGTGGGCTGAAACCATCCGTCTCTATGCGGCTCAAATTAATAATGCTAGTAATTTGATTCGTGCAGTCATAGATATGCCTTCCCCATCTGTTAATGCTTTCGTACTTGTCTCGGATTACGAAGAAGAAGGTTGGCGTATTGAACCGAATTTAAGGACACAACTTGAAGATAAACTTGATGCTGGGTTAGAGTCCAATGACCCAGAAATTTTTAAATTAGCTGCACAAGTGAAACTTACACGACGATTGAGCAACTTGCAGCCAATTAATGACACTTTAGAAATTGATAGCAGCTACATTACCTGTGCCGAATATCAACTTTTTATTAATGATAAAGCCTCCAGTCAAATATTACATCTGCAAAACAGCAGATTTACTGCTGGAAATGCCAAAAAATCCATTACTGAAATTAGTTGGGAAAATGCCCTTAGTTTCTGTAACTGGCTAAATCTTTATCCTCTCTCGCTAAGTATAAGTAATTATGAAAATAATGTTTTGTACTATTACAGATTACCGACTTTAGCTGAAGCTCAAAATTATTTGGCTCAAGCAAGATGTTGGACTATCGATGCAGGTAATACAGGAGAGAAAAGTATTCGCATAGTTAAAAACCGAGTTTCTCAAGAATACGCTCAACTTGCGAATTACCTCGCAGCTGGAGACTGGGAAAAAGCCGCTCAAGAAACAGTAAAAGTTATGCTTAAGGTAGCTAACCGAGAAAGTGAAGGTGAGTTTGATGTCGCGTCGATAAAAAAACTTCCCTGCTCCTGTCTTAGTATTATCGATCAGCTTTGGATGCAATACTCCACCGGACGTTTTGGCTGCGGCGTGCGAGAAAGTGCTAAATTCTCTCTCACCTCTAGTCACCCATCTTGTTTTTGGTGGCTGAATGCTTCCGGAAACATCAAAGAAATTTTCTCTGCTCTTGTCCAAAAACATATTGACTGTGAAATCAAGCGTTCCTCAGAACTATTTGCATTCGATGTTGTTACCGTCAACGCTCAAGGACAGGAAATTCAATGGGAGCGTCGCCATGCCCAATATTTTACTGAAGATTTAAGCAAAAGTGTCACTTTGGAAATGGTTGCTATTCCTGGTGGTACTTTTACAATGGGCGCTCCAACAAATGAAAAAGAAAGTAGTGACAGGGAACGCCCACAGCATGAAGTAACTGTTCAACCCTTCTTCATGGGCAAATACCCAGTCACCCAAGCGCAGTGGCGAACTGTGGCGGCTTTAGAGCAAGTTAACCGCGAACTCAACCCCAACCCATCTAAATTTAAAGGAGACGACCTACCAGTAGAGTCAATATCATGGTATGATGCAGTGGAGTTTTGTGATAGACTATCTAAGTTAACTGGACGCCACTACCGACTCCCTAGTGAGGCAGAGTGGGAGTATGCTTGCCGCGCAGGCACGACAACCCCGTTCCACTTTGGCGAAACAATTACACCTCAGTTGGCAAACTATAACGGCGAGTATACTTATGGCTCTGGAACAAAAGGAAAGTCCAGTCTAAAAACTACACACTACACCACACCCGTAGGCAGTTTCAACGTAGCTAATGCCTTTTGGTTGCATGATATGCATGGAAATATTTGGGAATGGTGCGCTGACCATTGGCACGACAATTATCAAGGCGCTCCTAAAGATGGTAGCGTGTGGCTGAAACAAAATTATAATGATAATTGTTATCGTCTGCTGCGCGGCGGTTCTTGGTACTACGATCCGAGGAATTGCCGATCGGCGTCTCGTCTCAGGGACAAGCCGGTCGTCAGGTTCAGCCACGTCGGGTTTCGGGTTGTGGGTTCTGGTGCGAGGACTGAATAGCTCTTTGCACTTTTGCCCTCTAACACTTTACTCTTTTTCTTTTTCCCTTCCCCCCGCCGAAGGCGGTCGATATTTTTTTGTAATTTGCACGACTCACATATTATCCAGAAAGTTTTCGGTTTTGTCAAGATGTTTAAAAAGACTACGCTAACGGTAAGATTGAATATTAAGACGTATCTTGCTCAATTCACAGACCCTAGGGCGTGTTTTCAAACTAATCTTTACGCTATGAGTTGAGGTTGTGATCCCCCTAAATCCCCCTTAGAAAGGGGGACTTTGAGAAGACTTTCCCCCCTTTTTAAGGGGGGAGAGGGGGGATCTCGCAGTTTGAAAACACGCCCTAGCCCATCTAGCACATAGGGATACTTCGCAGCTACGTCAAAAGATATTCACATCTGTTGTGTTTGCAAGAGAGTGAAGATGGGGCAGGCACTTCCGGATGCTGCGCGGCGGTTCTTGGGACAACAATCCGAGGAATTGCCGTTCGGCGTATCGTAACAGGAACGAGCCGGACAACTCGAACTTCAACATCGGGTTTCGGGTTGTGGGTTCTGGTGCGAGCGCTCTTCTGTACCAGAGCTGGCGAATGGGAATTCGTCGGGAGTGTCAAAGAAGAGTCCAGACCTGTTCCAGTGATGCTGGTAACGGCATCCGAAAATCAAACTGGTTTGGGTAGCCTGGTAGGTGTAAAAGTCGAACGGTTGCCCAACCTACAACACCCAGAGTTTGACAGTAATACTATTTCACGTTAATCACGATATATAGCCGAATGGCACGCTTGTTAAGACACAGCCCTTGCCCTGACTGGTTAAGCGCCTGGAGGCTGGGAACCCCTGATTGGGAGGCTCCGCCGACCGAGGCTTGACGAGAGGCAGCAGCCCAACGAAATACATTCCCAGTCCAGAGGCGCTTAATGAGGCAACACAAGACTTTGGGCTTAACAAGCGTGCCATTCGACTAATGACTAATGTACGGCGAAGCATTTGGGGAGAAATCTTTCCATAATACCGATAAGTTATCGCCCAAATGCTTAGCCCCTACTGACTAATGACTAATGACTAATGACTAAAAAACAAAAATTTCCTAACTTAGTCGGTTCTAAGTGGACAGCGCAGAAAAAAGTAGATGGGTGGCGACACTTCCAAATTGTCAACCGCAAAAATCAGGGTAAGTGGGTATATGCGGAAATGGTTGCTTCGTGCGATCGCAATGTCCGCTTTTGGATCAACGCCAAATTATTACAAGACCGTTCTCAGTGGCATCCGGGTTGGCAATCTTTGCAAGAAATTGAGCAACTAGAAGAGAATATTACTGATGTCGCTGAGTCTACGTCAAGTTAGGGGGCGAAGCATTTGGGAAGAAATCTTTTCATCAAACCGAATAATTCAGGATTTACGCAGTTTGAATGGAACTTGCGATTTTCCAGTCTTTGTAGATCCCCCCAACCCACGCCACTCCCCTCAAGGTCGGAAACCGACCCACGGGGGTGGCTCCCCTTAAAAAGGGGGGCTTTGCGTAAGTACCATAATTGTCGCCCAAATGCTTCGCCCCTACATAAAATACATAAATATAATATTTTTTTACATTTTCTCGAAAATGCCTCAAAAGCACTAATTACTTTATCTTGGCAGTTGGCTAACAACTACCTATTTATTTGCGATCGATTTTGAGGCGGCGGCAAATTCTCATCTGGATATGATTAACCCTACTGCTGTTGCTGTTTTGGTCACGCCATTATCAAAGACTACGTGACTTCAATTACTGACCGTCACTCAACCACAAAATTACCCAATTTTGCCCGAATATCCCTGCTCATACAACTACAAAACGGGAGCAAAGCAAAGGAAAGCCCCCCTTTTTAAGGGGAGCCACCCCCGTGCGGAGGTTTCCGACCTTGAGGGGAGTGGCGTGGGTTGGGGGGATCCGCAAGCCTGAAATTCCCCTAAAGCTGCATAAGCCTGAACCATAAAAGCGCGATCGCTCCCTACCCCAAAATCACCTATTTTGCCATCAGCTTTTCAGATTAAACCCATAGAAATAAAAGGGATTGCATATTTTTGTATTTTGTAACTATTTTATATATTTTAGTAATTTAAAATTTATTTATTTGTGTTTTTTAACCTTGAGAGACTTTTAGCAAAAATAAACAATCCAAATTAAATTAATATGACCTAAAACTCCCGATAACGCCTCAATACAGTTAAACAACCCCTTTATTTTCCGAGAATTTTGAACAATAATGGCACTCAAAGAAACTCACACATCGCCATCTGACGCCAATTTGAAAAATGATTGTTACTGACATCTTGCACGCCTATGCAACAGCAAAGGAGGCGGAGCCTCCAAAACCTCGTAACCAGGTTGAACCTGGTTACGAGAATTAGAGCCTCTGGCTCGTGTTGAGAATGATGCAAGATATCAGTTACTACAGATTGAATTGAAAAACAGCCTATTCACAAGGCTTTGACAATCCAAAATCGAAAATCTAAAATCCAAAATGGTATGGCGGTGCTGCAAGTGTTTGAGCCAAGATTTTAATAAAAAACGATGAGAGGCAAAAACAGTGAAATTAGCAGTTTACGGAAAAGGCGGTATCGGTAAATCTACAACAAGCTGTAATATTTCTGTGGCTCTCGCCAAGCGTGGTAAGAAAGTGCTGCAAATTGGCTGCGATCCCAAACACGACAGCACCTTTACCCTCACCGGATTCTTGATTCCGACAATTATCGATACCTTGCAAGAAAAGGATTACCACTACGAAGATATTTGGCCGGAAGATGTAATTTATAAAGGCTATGGCGGGGTGGATTGCGTAGAAGCTGGTGGTCCCCCTGCTGGTGCTGGATGTGGCGGTTACGTGGTTGGTGAAACCGTAAAATTACTGAAGGAACTCAACGCCTTTGATGAGTACGATGTAATCTTGTTTGACGTTCTGGGTGATGTTGTTTGCGGTGGTTTTGCAGCCCCTCTCAATTATGCAGATTATTGCATAATTGTGACTGACAACGGCTTTGACGCCTTATTTGCTGCTAACCGCATTGCTGCTTCCGTACGAGAAAAAGCGCGGACTCACCCACTACGTCTGGCTGGGTTAATTGGCAACCGCACTTCCAAGCGTGACTTGATTGAAAAGTACGTAGAAGCTGTACCGATGCCAGTGTTAGAAGTATTACCTTTAATTGAAGATATCCGTGTTTCCCGCGTTAAAGGTAAAACTTTATTTGAAATGGCAGAGAGTGACCCTTCGTTAAATTACGTTTGTGATTATTATCTAAATATCGCCGACCAACTTTTGGCATTTCCTGAAGGTGTTGTACCAAAAGATGCCCAAGACCGAGAATTGTTCTCTTTGTTGTCTGATTTTTACTTAAATCCGAATAAACCACAGGTTCCTAATCCTGAAGAAGAATTAGACTTGATGATTGTATAAATCATTTTAGTTCTCAGGATGAGGGGTAATATGGCTTTCTTTTACAGCTTTACAGATTCATTGAAGCATAAGTGGTTGCAATTTTTTCAAGTCAATCGCGACTGGATTAAGCTGCACATGGAAGTTGAATCAGTATACACACCAGATGGCGGCAAGCGACCAGCTTCTTACCTCATCCTGGGAGTTGTGAACGCGCTGGAACCCAAGCTAGCGCAGTTAATGCTACCTTTTTCCAGATTAAATCCTGATGCTGATACTCTGATTGAGGTGCTGGATTTAAATTTTGATCCAGATATTGCCCTTGGTAATTTCGTCGTACCAAAGCCAGAGAGGTCGGAAGAAGAGGATGAGTCAGTCGGGGTGAGGTCAGATCAACCCGATGATGAAACATTGACATCCGAGACAAATGGTTTTGACAGTGGTGCGATCGCTCCCGAAATGGAAATGCATAGCCATGAAGAAACCCTCATGGTATCCGATACAACCATACGAGACGAAATGAGGGCAATGTCTATTCCAACCCATAACATTGAGTTTGTTGAAAATTCCTCACCCCAGCAGGAAAACTCAAATAGTGAGTCCCAACAAACATCCCAAGTAGATGTAGAGGATGCTTTTGGAGAAATTTCCTTTGACCAAATCAAGGAAGTAGACAACAATAACTTTGCCACAACTGCATCAGAAGAAAATGGGTTTGCTGAAGTATTGTCAGATGTCTGGGGTGACGAAGCAAATACCGATATTTTTGGGGAAGAACCGTCAACTAATGTTTTTGACGATTCGGAAATAGCCCGTCTCTTCCCCAACGCTTAATTAAAAAGTTAGGAGTTAGGAGTTAGGAGTTAGGAATAAAGGTAAGGAGTTAAGAGTGAGGAGTTAGGAATAAAGTTAGGAGTTAAGAGTGAGGAGTTA
>JBHYDF010000125.1:0-9615 GCA_051861145.1 Nostocaceae cyanobacterium | reverse complement strand
AGGAGTTAAGAGTGAGGAGTTAGGAATAAAGTTAGGAGTTAAGAGTGAGGAGTTATAAATAAAAACTTCAACTCATAACTCCTAACTCATAACTCCTAACTCATAACTCATAACTCATAACTCACAACTCCTAACTCCTAACTCCTAACTCATAACTCATAACTCCTAACTCCTAACTCCAAAAATAAGGGGAGAAAACACTAAAATGACTCTTGCTCAACCAGAAGCTTTAAATTTTGAATGCGAAACCGGAAATTACCACACTTTTTGCCCTATTAGCTGTGTGGCGTGGTTATATCAAAAAATTGAAGACAGTTTCTTTTTGGTGATTGGTACCAAGACTTGTGGGTACTTTCTGCAAAATGCGATGGGTGTGATGATTTTTGCTGAACCCCGTTACGCAATGGCTGAGTTGGAAGAAGGGGATATTTCGGCACAACTAAATGATTATGATGAATTGAAACGGTTGTGCTTGCAGATAAAGCGCGATCGCAATCCTAGTGTAATTGTATGGATTGGCACTTGCACCACTGAAATCATCAAAATGGACTTGGAAGGCTTAGCGCCCAAGTTAGAATCTGAAATTGGTATTCCCATTGTCGTTGCTCGTGCTAACGGTTTAGACTACGCCTTTACCCAAGGCGAAGACACCGTATTGGCGGCGATGGCTGCACGTTGTCCGGATAAGACTCCTGTTGCGGAAACTGATAAAGATGAGCGCAACGGTATTCAAAAGCTGCTCAATTTTGGTAAGAAGAAAGAAGAAGTCACTAAAGAAGAATCTGAGTACGTAGATCACCCACCTTTGGTTCTTTTTGGTTCTCTCCCCGATCCCGTGGTAACTCAGTTGACTTTGGAACTGAAGAAGCAAGGTATTAAGGTTTCTGGTTGGCTACCCGCCAAGCGCTTTACAGAATTGCCTGTGCTTGAAGAAGGGTATTATGTCGCTGGTGTCAACCCCTTCCTCAGTCGCACCGCTACAACTTTGATGCGTCGTCGTAAGTGTAAACTTATTGGCGCACCCTTCCCCATCGGTCCCGATGGAACCCGCGCTTGGATTGAGAAAATTTGCTCGGTGTTCGGTATTACTCCCAAAGGTTTGGAAGAGAGAGAAGCGCAAATTTGGGAAAGCCTGGAAGAATATGTAAAACTAATTCGCGGTAAGTCTGTATTCTTCATGGGTGATAATTTGCTGGAAGTTTCTCTAGCAAGGTTCTTGGTGCGTTGTGGTATGACTGTTCATGAAATTGGTATTCCTTACATGGACAAGCGCTACCAAGATGCAGAATTGAAGTTGCTGGAGAAAACTTGCAAGGAAATGGGTGTACCTTTGCCAAAGATTATCGAGAAGCCAGATAATTACAATCAAGTGCAGCGAATATATGAGTTGCAGTCCGATTTGGTAATTACTGGTATGGCGCACGCTAACCCGTTAGAAGCACGCGGTATTAATACTAAGTGGTCTGTAGAGTTTACTTTTGCTCAAATTCACGGTTTTACGAATGCGCGTGACATTCTCGAGTTGGTAACTCGTCCGTTGCGTCGCAATAATAGCCTGAAAGATTTGGGTTGGGATAAGTTAGTGAAGGAAGAAGCGGCTAAGGTTTAAGAGTTTTATGCCTTGCATTTGACACTCCCCGTTCGCTCAGAGACGGGGATTCTTTAAGAGTTTCTGCCGTATCTCTTAGATACTGATAGGTTTTGCTTCGTTCCTTCGACCTGATTTCGCTTGCTTAGTCGCCCTTTTAACGTAATATGACCAACTGATTTACAGGGTTGGGGCATCAACCATTGGCTTAGGTGATGTAAGACTGGCTCTGCCTGCAATCACTGTTTGAAGCTAGAATCCCCACCCTTCAATTATGTCGTTCATAACGTCTACAACGTAGATAAGCAGGGGGTTGCACGCTGTTGACATTTCTACAACGTTTCAAGTGGATACTGAGTTAACATCTCCGAAAAAGGTATCCACTTTTCATCATTTGTGTAGATCATGATACCGTCTTTGGTAGTTTGACTAGCTTGAACCAATTTATGCAACTTGGCTTTTGGATACCATTCAGTAAATAAGTCTAGCTCTGATTTAATTTGTATTTTACCGTTGGGTTTCCAACCTTGTTCAATAGCATTATCTGCCTCCAAGGTTTTAATGACTTTATCTAAGTTCTCTTTGATAGGTGTATTCTTATTAACTTGTAGTTGCCAACCACAATTTCTAGCTTTTTCTAAAACGTTGTTTGTGCGCTCTAAAGTATCTTTTAGAATGGGCAAGAAATTTTTATTAGTTCTCCAATGAGGACAGTTGTAGCAACCATCAAAACCAGGAATATTACAATCACCTAATACCTTTGGTCTAGCACAATAACCATGTTCTAGTGCCCTAGCTTGCACATTTTTTTTGAACCACTCTAAGTCATCATTACTTGATAGTATAGTTTCGTCTAATTCAGCAGTTTCTCCTTGGAAGTTTACTACCCTTGATTCATGGTACTTTTCTATTTCTTTTCTAAGCGCTTCGTCATGAATGTGGGCATATACCATTGTCATTTGAGGCGATTCATGTCCTAAGTATCTCTGAATTATGTGAAGAGAATTAATCAAATAATTTCAGTTATTAATTAATAACTGAAACGATGTTTAGTGCCAAATTTTTAATGAGCGATCGCCTGATAATACTTAATCGAAAAACTTGGTAAGTTATTACTATTGTAACTTCCTAAAATTGAGATAAAAAATAACCCTTAATCATACCACAAAATATTTATGCAAGAGTTCTCTTGTTTGTAAAAACACTGCAATAATGAATCTTGAGATTTACAAACATGTGAATGCTGATTCCACTGTTCGATGTGACTGAATGTCAGCATTAACAAATAAGCAATCACGATCGCCAGTAAAACACGAAACCAGACTAGATCCAGCAAATCTCGAAATTTTGCTCGTAATTTCCTCGCTAACCAAGTAAATCTGATCACATTAGTTCACCCCCTCCTCAGCATCATCTTCCGCACAATTCTCGTATTGAGAGATGCTAGAGTGATTTAGTAAGCTAGTCGTAACGATGCGAAACGCATATGTTGCCGCGAGATTAGAGTATGAAGTCGGTATATTTCATTCAGATTACCGCTTCTTGGGCATCTCTTTTGGTAGCAAAGCTACTGTTTGGGGCTGCTGGCGTTGAGCATATGTTTCTTGGGCAAGTTTTAGTTCGCGTAAAGCATTTTCAAGGGCGTTGTTCTAGTTCGGCAGCCACCAATCGGTTATCTGGGTCAACCCGATTAAACTGTCTTTCGGCTAGTGCTGCTTGATACTGCAAACGTTCGATTTGTTGGGAGTGTGCTCGTTCAACTGTATCTAAAGACTGCTGTTGCGTTTTGACAGCTTTGTGGTAAGCATCTAGCTCCACTGAGGACAGAGCTTCCAAAAATGCATTATTCAATCTTTAACGATAGCTGCACTCTTCGACTGCGTAACGCACCTGAGAATATTATGATGTTACTTTATGAGCATCAATAATCGTTTTCTTATCCATTGCTACCAGTAAAACTGACAATTCTGGGGAAATTTTTTCAGCTAAATCTAGTTCTTTTACCGCATTCTCAAAAGTTTTTCCTTGCAAAATTTGATAACCAATTTTAAGTAAATTACCCCAACTTATATCGCTCTCCACATAAGCTTTAGCAATGGAAACCAAAAGGTTTTGATATTTATTACCTTCAGCTTCTGTCATCATCGTGTGGGGAATTTCAAACATTTTATCAAAGTTGAAATACCAGGATTTAGGCTGATGTTTATTTGCAGCTACATATAAAGCTTGTAGTTGATTTTGGTCAACCGCTGGGTCTGCTTCACTAGCAATTACAAACATCGGTTGTGCTGGCTCATTTTCTAATCTTTCAAGAATCCCTTGACCCATATCTAAAAATAGTCGCAACGCTGGAATGCGAAAGCCTTCGTAACCAAAATTTCCCGGATTATCTTTATTTAGCCATTCGTAATAAACAGGCAAAACCTCTACTAAAAAATTTACTATTGTATTGTTACCACTTACATAAGGAGCAAATAGTAAAGCTTTTTCAATTTCTTGGGGATGTTCTAGTGCTAACCAAGCTGACAAAATTCCGCCAGTGGATAATCCACCAATTACTACTTGCTCTCCCAAGTTTTGTACAGCTTGTAACCATGAAAGTACAAACTCTTGATAAACTTCTGGTTCGGTAGGTAGAGGAGGAGGATTATCACCATTCCAATCTCCGGCTATTCCATGACCAGGCTGTAGTGGTATTAATACATTGTAACCAGCTTCAAACAAGGCTTTTCCCAAGGGTTCAAATTGGTACGGACCAGCGGTAAATCCGTGGAAGAAAAGGCAAACTTTTGTGGTTGGATGCGGATGAAAAAAGAATTTTGAACGGCAAGCTTCGTTTCTGATTGGTAGACTATTCTCAAGGTTTTGAGCTTGCTCAATGATGGCGGCTGTTATAGTGGAATAGTCAGACATATTTCTATAGGATGAGAACGTTCTATTTTAAGTAAAAATTACACCTGGTTGAAATCTACTATTAGAGGTATAACGATTAAAAATTTAATATTAATATTCCTGAAAGCCGTATAAATAATTAATTATATAGTAATATAAATTACAAAAAAATAACATCCCAGATAAAGATAAAGTCGCAATGTCTCTACCCTTAGCAGGTTAAACTAGGTCTGATCATAGCCGCTCTATTGTTGTTTATGAGGCTTTTATGGCTGTTAATTTGGAACAGATTGCTAATTACCTAGATAATCTGGGTTGGGACTATCGTTTAGATGAAGAAGAAGACCGTATTGTTACAGGTGTAGAAAGCGAGAATGTAGATGATTTTTTGATTGTTGTCCAACTTGATGAAGAGGGAAGGTTTTTCCGGCTCTTTGCGCCACAAGTTCTGGCGGGAGTTCAAGATCATCCTCACAAAGCAGCTATCCTTCAAACAATGCTCTCAATTTCCTGGGAAACCAAAATGCTGCAATGGGAGTATGATCCTTCCGATGGGGAAATTCGTGCCATCATAGAATTTCCTTTAGAAGATTCTACTCTCACAGAAAAACAATTTAATCGTTGTTTGAGTGGCTTAGTTCAACTGGTTGATAATGTAGCAATACCTCGTTTGACAGCTGTGATGGAAACGGGGCAAGATCCAGGTAATGTAGAATTGGGTGAGAGAATTTTACTCAGCATTCAAGAAGAGGCTCCGGGATTGCTAGACCTTTTAGAGAAAGCGATGGAAGCTCGCAAAAAACGAGGAAGTTTTCCTAGCGAGTGAGCCGGAGCGTCAGTGAAATAGCTATACTCCAAAGTGTTACCCTCAATATACTGAAGATTTCTAGAGCTGGATATTATGACATCCTATGTAACCTCCTCTGCTAAAGCAGAAATGAGTGAACTCCGGCGGTTAAAAGGTTTACTACCGCCAGAATTGCAGAGCTGGGTCACGGTTGAAGGTACAACAGATGTAAATCCTACCCTGATCCGCTGCGAAGAAATAGGCAAAGACCAAGTAGAAATACAGATAGACTTGGTTAAATGGGATACGCTGGCTATGGATCAGCGCAATTTGTTGTTCTGGCACGAAGTTGCCCGCATTCAAAATGACACAATTCCCAAAGATGGTTGGGAAATGGCAGCTCTAGCTATTGGCTTGGGTGGTGCTGTCGGTGAATTGTGGGTACAGGATGCATTGCTGCTGATATTAGCTTTGGCTTTGTGCGGTGTCTCTGGCTGGCGGTTATATCAAAAAAATAATGGTGCAAAACAGGTAAGAGAATTAATTGAAGCTGACGAAAAAGCGATCGCTCTAGCAACTCGCTTTGGTTATAGTCTTGCCAACGCTTATAAAAGTCTTGGTAGTGCTTTAAAAACCCTGATTGATATGACTCCTAGCAAACGCCAACGCTCTAAATACGAAGCACGACTCTCCGCTCTCAAACGCAGTGCTAACAAAGCAAAGGCAAAATCAAAAACTGCTATGGAGGAAGGTGCATATTAAAAAAAGTCAAAAGTCAAAAGTCAAAAGTCAAAAGATAAATTTTAATTTTTGACTTTTGATTTATTTTTCCTTCTTTCCATTAACTTCTAACTCCTAACTCCTAACTCCTAACTCCTAACTCCTAATGACTAATGACTAATGACTAATGACTAATGACTAACTCCCTAATTGCCGCCGCGCCGCTTCTAAAAGCAGCCGTTTTTCAGCGCGGGCAATAGCCTGATGCGTCCTCGATACTGCTTCCGGTTCTACAGAAATGGAAGTAATTCCCCATTCTACCAACCGCTCGATAATTTCTGGATATTGCGCTGGTGCTTGACCGCAAATAGAACAAGGAATTCCCGCATCTTTTGCCATACGGATAAGTTGAGCTACGGCGTTCATTACTGCTGGATGTCGTTCATCAAATGCTTTTGCTAGCTGTCCTTGTTCTCTGTCCACTCCTAATAATAGTTGGGTAAGGTCATTAGTGCCAATAGAAATACCCTGCACGCCTGCTTTTACGTATTCTGGCAACAAGAATAGCACGCTTGGTACTTCTGCCATAATCCACAATTTAAACTCCGATACTTGGGTTAACCTGGCTTGTTCGACTTTTTTACGGCAAAAGGAAAATTCTTCAACTGTGCGAACAAAAGGCAATACTAAATTAATATTGGTGTAGCCTGCTTTCTGTGCAGTCGCTAAAGCAGCTAGTTCCATTTCAAAAACTGCGGGATTTGCTAAGTAGCTGAAAGTACCCCGTTCTCCTAGCACCGACTGGGGCGAAGATTGTAAATTGTGGTGGTCAAAAGATGATAATTCGTGCGATCGCCAATCTAAAGAGCGATAAAATACTGGTCGTGGTGCAAAGGCGCGGGCAAATAACATGAGGTATTCGCTCCACCGCTCTAACAATTGTGACTTACGTCCATCATTTAACCAAGTATTAGGGTGTTGTCCTTCCAATAGGGTGAGCGCCATCAGTTCTGAACGCAACAATCCCACACCATCCACAGGCAAGGAAAGCGCTTGCCCAATCAAGTTAGGCTGGCTCAGGTTAACCAACAAGCGAGTAGCAATTATCGATTGATCAAAGTTGATGAGGTGATGCGTTGATGCGGAGCCAGTGCTGTGCATAGATAAGTCTGGGTTGCGGCTGCCAAAGATACGCAAAATTTCAGTTTCTGGCGTTAGGGACTGTCGCTCACTCGGAAGTTCAGAGGATTCTCCAAAGTCGAAGTGGCTAGCGTGTGAAGCTTCCCCCGCCTGTGTAAAGTGGTGTGGAATTTCCCCTCCTTGGCTCCTCAAGTCGTGGCTGTTACCTGCGGAGGTTCCAGAGTCAGCGTCTTGTGACTGGCGTCTTGTTGAAGAACCTGGCATGGGAAATCCGCTGCGGTTGCTTTCCCGTCCCTGTGACTGGCGTGTAATGGGATGATGGGGAGACAAAATGGGGAAAAAATTTGGGGAGAATTGTTCTAATTTTCTCCTTCCTATATCTTCTCCGCCTGCACCCATACTGAGGCGGTAAATTTCTCCCTTATCACCATCAATCAGCAGTAATTCACCGTTTTGCAAAAGATTTGTGGCATTTGCGACATTTACTATTGCTGGGATACTCAACTCTCTTGCCAAAATTGCAGCATGACTCGTTAAACCGCCTTTTTCAGTAATAATACCAATTACGTTTTGTAGTAATGGAAACCAATCAGGCGCGATCGCTGGTGCAACTACAATCACTCCTTCAGGTATTTTTTCTGGGCGTTGTTGTGAATTTATCACATGGGTAGTAGCTGTTACCCGTCCCGCAGCCGCCCCTAGTCCCTTGAGTAAGTGGAAATTGGAAATCCCAGATTGAGGAGCGTTAACTTGGGTTAAGTAGAGCGCCTGCGATGCCGATTGTTGAGAGATAGTCCATTTGAAGCTAAAATTTGTACCGATATCTTTGATAAATTGCTTTGCCAGTTCAATTAATTGTTGCAAGTATTCTGCTGATAAAGCGTACTGTTTTTGTTGGGCTTCTTCCAATGGGTGAACTTGCAAGCAAAAGTCATCTATCTTTGGTAAGAGTTGCAAATCAGTTTGACAATTTGCATCATTAACATGATAAGCTAGCATTTTATCGCCCAACTGTTGCTCTTGCACCGCGCCAGTTTCCGGATCGATGTAGTAGACATCTGGCAAAACTTCACCGTTAAATATAGCTATTCCCAATCCCCAAGTAGCCTGAATTTCCCATTCTGAGGAGTTGGCTGTAAATAAGCCACTGGCTTGTGCATTCTGAAGCGGTTGTACCAGAACTGCTAAATTAATTTTTTGTAGGTCGATTCCCGCTTGTTGCCAATATAGTAGACTTTTAGCGCGAAACATCTGACTCCAAGTCTGCTTGAGTGCGATCGCGATCGCTTCTTTTTCGCAACAACAAATCTGGGACTCCAACAACCCAGATATATTTCCAACCCCTTTATAAGTTGGATACATCAGCGTTGGGCGAAAAATCAGACACTGAGATTCCCATTGTCTAGCTGCTTGATAGATTTCGTTCAACAACTGTTCTGGTACAGTAGCAGTAATAATTTCCTGACGCAAACGGCTAGCCACCTGCTGGAGTTGACGCCAATTATCTACATCCAAATGCAAGGAAGAATTAGGCAAGTCAGCAACTAAAGCCTCTGAACTGTTCAGAGTTTCTAGAAATTCTCGCAAGACTGACGCTGTAACTACAAAACCAGACAGCACTGGATAACCACGCTGTTTGATTCTGCTCAAATAGAAAGCTTTATCACCGACTTCGGCGCGGTCTTGCAGTTTAATTTGCTCAAGCCAGTAGAGTTTGTTCACTCAATTAATCAGATGTTGTCAGTTGTTCATGGTTAGTGGTTAATGGTTAATGGTTAATGGTTAATGGTTTTTTCGTTTGAACCATGAACTATGAGCCATGAACTATGAACTATGAACGATTAACCACGCTCCCACTAATTACAGCACTTGCCTACCATCATACAGCCACTTAATTTTCTAGAGTCTTTGATTCTAAGCTAGGTAGAATTGACTAAAAAAGCACATGACACTTAAATTATTCGCCTTGCTAAATACATACTACCTTTCGCCCAATGATTGGATTAACATTTCCTTGAGGCTGTGCCTTGCTTTGGCAATTGGGGCAATTATCGGCATAGAACGCGAATTAAGGGGCAAACCGGCTGGTTTAAGGACGCATATGCTGGTAAGTATTGGTGCTGCAATGTTTGTTATGATACCACTGCAAATGGAGGTAGCTGCACCAAATTCTGATGCTCTCAGCCGCGTTATTCAGGGTATTGCAGCTGGTGTGGGGTTTCTCGGTGCTGGAGAAATATTGCGTGAATCTTCTGAAGAATCGCGACGAACTGGAGTTCACGGACTCACTTCAGCAGCAGCTATTTGGGTTTCGGCAGCTTTAGGAGTTGCAGCAGGATGTGGTTTATGGCAGATCGGAATAATTGGCGCTCTATTGTCGTTATTAGTTCTTAACGTATTTAAAAGAATTGAAAGATTATGATTAAGTTTTAATGGTTAGTGGTTAATGGTTAATGGTTAATGGTTAATGGTTAATGGTTAATGGTTA
>JBHYDF010000124.1:0-24716 GCA_051861145.1 Nostocaceae cyanobacterium | reverse complement strand
CCTTTCACAGGTAATTGCTGCTTTGCCACCACCACCTGACACAGGCACACCTGATGGTCAAAGGACACCAGGGGGAACGCGTCCAGGACAAACAGTTGCTTGCAAGCAGACAAATCAGCCATTGACTGCCCTAGTTCCTAAAAATGCTAAGGGCTACACAACAACAGAGTATCCAAGCTTTTGGTTTTATATTCCCTATGCATCCAAGGACGTACACTCCATCGAGTTTTCATTGCACAACCGTGATGAAACGACCACTCTCTACCGCACTTCCTTACAACTAACAAAAACACCAGGAGTAATTGGTATTTCCTTACCACCAAATCCACAGCATTCTCTCAAACTTAATCAGAGCTATCATTGGTACTTAGTTGTTAATTGTACTTCCAAAGAAAAGCCTGATCATGACCTTGTTTTAGATGGTTGGGTAACACGAATTGAGCCAAACTCTAACCAGGTCATTTGGTATGATGAACTGACAAATTTAGGCAAACGCTTTCTATCCAATCCCAAAAATTCTACAGTTAATAAAAATTGGCAAGAACTTTTGAAATCTGTAGGTTTGGAAGGACTAGTTCAAGCACCTGTTGTTAGTTCAGTTAGTTATCAGTAAAAAGTTTTCTGAAAATATAGCTGTTCTCGTTTGGATGAAGTACAAATTCGTAATAATCACTACCCTGTGGAAAGCTGCTAACGAGTCTACAGCGATTAAATGCTCTGGATGTATTACACTACAAATATTAATAAAACTTTACTTTAATACTAAGCTCATAATGATAATCTAATTGTTTGTTGTTAAAATAATATTATAATGATGGCTAGCATAAAAATATCGGAACTATATCCAATTGGCTTCGACTTCAATGAGCTAGGCGAGCGGGAAATGGAGGCGGTACAAGGAGGCGGATGGGGAAAAGGTGAGTGTGATTTTCCTCAGTTTCCCCCTATACCAACCCCTGCTGTGCCACCCGGAACGGTGCCAGGATTCGATTTTTGGCACAAGGGAAAGGGCAAGTGCAGGTGCCAGTATTAGACTTTTCGCAGAAGGGAAAGGGCAAGTGTGAAAGGGCTGGTATTGGGAGCATCCCAATTTTGCAAAAATACCTCTGTTTGTCATTCTGAGCGTAACGAAGTGAAGCGTTCGCGTCCCTTGAAGCGTGCGCTCTTAGCGCATAACGTGCCGGAGGCTCTAGAATCTCGCGAGCTGCTTCACTAAGCTTCGCTTCGTGCCTCGCAGAGCAAGGAGCGAAGCTAACAGCATGACAGTAAACTTGCACATTTGGGATGCTCCCCTGGTATTTTCCCCCTTCCCCTTTCTCCTTAAAGCTTTAACCCTTACCCACCCCTTGCAAAAGGCACTTTTGCAAGAGATGCCCATGAACTATCGTTCACAACGCTTTTTGGAAAGGGGGACTTTCAAGACAGACTCCATGAGCTACGCTCACAACGAAGGATGAAAGTAGACTTTCAAGATAGGTCTATATGAATGATCGCAGACAGCTTTATTAACTGTTATCCACACCTGTCGTGCTTAAAGGATGCTCACTCTTTGAGTTTTTCGAGCGGGTGTTCAGCGCTCAGGTGTTTGCTCTTGGTATCTAAACCTTCTCTCATCTTTCAATTGAACACCTGAATCCTTTTGTTTCAGCGCTCAACAAGGCTGCACAAGAGCGCAAATAGCACACTAGGCTAGCGCAACAATGCGTAAATGCAACAGTCATCCTGCTGTCTGGATAACCTTGATCGTTATTGATAATTGGCAGTAGTTCCCTCAACTAGTGTACTTAGAGGGGGTACAATGTTTGGAATAAGTCAAAGCTTGCGGGTCGGTGGTTGGCAATTGGCGTTGGCAAGTTGCTTAGGAATTGGTGGGGCTATCACAACCATAGGAAATTGTGCCTTAGCTCAGATCGTACCTGATGGCACTTTACCTAATAATTCCAGCGTTACAACCTCAGGCAATATTAGCATCATTTCTGGAGGAACTCAAGCGGGAAGTAATCTGTTCCACAGCTTTGAGGTGTTTTCCTTACCCACTGGGAGTATGGCTGACTTCAACAATGCTCTGGATATTCAAAACATCATTAGCCGGGTAACAGGTTCATCAATCTCTAATATTGATGGCTTGATCAAAGCAAAGGGCACAGCCAACCTGTTTATGATCAATCCCAATGGGATTATTTTTGGTCCCAATGCCAAGCTGAATATCGGCGGTTCTTTCTTAGCAAGTACGGCGAGTAGCCTGAAATTTGCTGATGGCACATATTTTAGTGCAGAGGCTCCCCAAACCACGCCACTGCTGACTATCAGTGTTCCAATTGGTCTACAATTCGGAGGCAATGCCGGAAGTATTCAGGTGCAGGGTTTTGGTCAGGGAATCAGGTCAGGGTCTGAACTGATTGATTCCACTGTTGGTCTGCGCGTGCAGCCAAATCGCACCTTAGCAATGGTTGGCGGTGATCTAGCCCTGGAAGGGGGAACGCTGAAGACAGCAGGGGGACGGATTGAGCTAGGGAGTGTTGCAGGTTCAGGTTTAGTCAGCCTGGTCCCCATAGACAAAGGCTTTGCCTTGGGCTATTCAGGAGTGTCAAATTTCGGGAACATCCAATTGTCCGGTAGGGCGGCAGTCGATGCCAGTGGCGCGGGTGGGGGTGATATCCAAGTCCAGGGCAGACGTGTGACGCTACAGGATGGTTCTCAGATTGAGGCTAGTACCCTAGAGTCAGAATCAGGAGGAACGCTCTTGGTAAGCGCCTCTGACTCTGTAGAACTGAGAGGAATTTCGGCAAATGGTCTGTTTAGCGGCTTGTTTACTGCAACCTATGAATCAGCTACAGGAAAGGCTGGGGACTTGACGATTGCCACAAGAAAGTTGATTGTTCGCGATGGGGCACAACTATCAACTACTACTTTTGGTCGGGGACGTGCGGGTAATTTATCTGTGACTGCCTCTGACTTCATAGAAGTAAGAGGATTTGGAAACTCTGCATCTGGTACATCCCCCAGCCTCTTATATACTTCAGTCCTGCTGCGAGGAGCCACGGGGGCAGGAGGCAATTTAACCCTGAAAACGGGGCGCTTAATCCTCCGAGATGGTGCACAGATCCTAACTGATACACGGGGCACGGGACCAGCGGGTAATTTATTTGTAAATGCCTCTGAGTCTGTAGAATTGAGGGGAAGCACGGCAGATAAGTTTATCAGCATTTTGTTTGTTGGGACTCTAGGGACAGGAAAGGCGGGAGACTTGACGATTAACACTCCTGTGTTGCTTGTCCAGGATGGGACAGTAATCTCAGCTGGCACCATGGGCTTAGGCAAGGGGGGGAGTTTGAATGTGAATGCTTCCAAGTCAGTACAAGTGATTGGCACTTCAGCTGATGGTCAGTTTCCTAGCCGCTTGTCGGCTCGAACTCTAGGGACAGAAAAGGCGGGAGACTTAAAAATTACCACTCCTGTATTGCTTATCTCTGATGGGGCTCAAGTCACAGTTAGCAGCACCAAAGAAGGGGCGGCGGGCGACCTCAGCATCACTGCTAGCTCTGTGCGACTCGACAATGGCAAGATAGTAGCACAGACTCGCTCTGGCAATGGTGGCAACCTCACGCTGGGCGTCGCCGACTTGTTACTCTTGCGTCGTGGCAGTGAAATTTCCACCACCGCAGGCACTGCACAGGCGGGTGGAGACGGCGGTAACATCACCATCAATGCCGGTGATGGTTTCATCGTCGCTGTTCCCTCGGAAAACAGTGACATCACAGCCAATGCCTACACAGGCAGAGGAGGAAGTGTGCGAATTAAAGCACAAGACATCTTTGGCATCCAGCGTCGGAAAAAACAGACCGCAGAAAGTGATATCACCGCTAGTTCCCAGTTTGGGCTTTCGGGCACTGTGGACATCAAAACGCCCGATGTTGACCCTAGTCAGGGCTTAGTCAAATTGCCAGCAGTACCAGTCAACGTGGAAGTTGCACAAGGCTGTCAAACAGGTGGAAAGCAGTCATCTGTTGCATTTTATAACACAGGTAGAGGAGGCATTGCACCTAATCCTTACGAACCACTAAGCAGCAGTCACATTTGGGAAGATGTGCCATCTCCAAGTACCTCAGCTTCACCAGCGACTGTGCCTGACAAAATTGTTGAGGCTAAAGGGTGGATAGTCAACGAAAAAGGAGAAGTTACCCTCGTTGCTGAGGTACCCGCCACCGCCTCTCAAGGTCGCTGTCGCTTACATTAGCTGCTTGTGATTCTTTCAGGACTTACGCTGCGATGTGGCCGAAAACCTTATTCTTGCGTAGCGGTAATTCATGAATTACCGCAAATGCGCGTTATGTTTTGCGTAAGTCGTGTCTTTATTGTCTGACAAAATCAAGATTTAACGCTACTTCAACTTGCTCGATTTGTTGTTTTAGCCATTTCAAAAACAAATCAGAGAGAATTTGGCTGTGTAGCTTTTCATCCAATTGCGGTTGAATAACTTCCTCAACCAAAATCAAGTGTACTCCCTTAGAAGTGACAATGGGCTTGAGAAGTTGGCGTGGTTTGGCAGCAAAAACAGCAGCAGATATCTCTGGTTTTAGCTGAGTGCGACGCACTATTCCTCGATATCCCCCACAGCGGAGTAATTCTCTATCTTGAATGTATTGATAGGCAACTTCAACAAAACTAATCTCCCCTTCTTGAATGGCATAAAACAGTTCCATTGCTAAGTCTTGATCATCGAGGATAACTTCATACATCTCCACCCCAGCGTAATCTAACTGATGTTCAATAAAAAACTGTTCAACCTGATCTGCAAATAAATGTTTAGCTAGCTTGACACAGATGAGTTGAGTGTAAACCAATTCCTCAAAATCATCTAAAGATAGACTATATCTTTGCAGCCACCTCCAGGTATCATCAGCACTCTTAAGTTTGTTAATTAAACGAAAGTTATCTGCTGCCTTTTGTAGTTCTGCTGGCTCTAATTCAATACCCAACTCTTTTGCCATCGATTCAACAATTTTGCGGGTAACAATCTTTTCTATAAAAGAGGGAATCTCACAGGAAAGTTTCACTTGATGACAAATATCATCACGAGAAATAGTAATATGCTTAAACATGATACAATTACAAGATTTTTGTTAGCTAATGTTCTTTTTGTACTGTCTACGCAGGCTAGTTAGAGTTCTAGACCACCTTTTTGCAACTTTTTAAAGGGGTCAAGGATAAAATCAATCACATGACGTTGCCGGACAATTATCTCTGCTGTTGCTGTCTGTCCTGGAGTTAAAACAATACATTCCTTGGCAGACGGTATACAAGTTTGATTTAGGGTAATTTCCAAGTCATAGGTAGCTACTTGACCTTGTGTTGTATCTGTTAGCTTGGAGCTTGGTGCAATCCTGCTGACGTGACCTGCTACAATGCCGTAGTCTTGGAAAGGATAGGCGTCAAACTTCATCTTCACAGGCATTCGCTGACGCAAAGAACCACTTTGACTGGTAGCCATTTGTGCCCTCAGCACGAGGGGTAGCCCTTGGGGTGCAATTTCAGCTACCATCTGGCTAGGTTGTAGAACAGCCCCAGCCTGTTGGATAGGTAACTGAAAAATCGTGCCAGCAACTGGTGTACGTAACACTCGTTGTGCTAACTGAAATTTCAAAGATTGAATTTGACTTTTGCTTGCTTGAATTTCTGCTCGTAGGGAAGTGATTTGTCCTTCTAGGTCTTTGAGTTGTTGCTCACTTTTGAACACAGCCAGTTTACCTGCCTGCACAAGGCTTTGATAACCACTCTGCTGCTCTTTGAGGCGAGACTCAGCCTGCTTAATTTCGGCTAAGGCTTGATGAATTACCTTCTGATAGCTTCCTTGCTGCTCTTTTAAGCGAGATTCGGCTTGGGGAATCTCGTCTTTAGCTGCGGCAAGTAACCGTCGGCTTTCGTCTGCCAGCTTTTCCTTTTCTACTACTTTAATTTCTGGAACGACACCTTCGTGCCAAAGTTTGCGGTAGCGTTTAACTTCCAGCATGTCCCTAACAAAACGACTGTTTGCTAAGAAATAAGCAGTTTTGCTCGCACTGAAATCTTGCCGTGCTTGCTCTATTTGCGCTAATTTTTCTTGTTGTAAACTGTAGGCAGTCTTGCTTGCAGTTAGAATTTGCTGCGCCTGCTGTATTTGAGCTTGTTTTTCCAATTCTTGAGCTTGATTCTGTTGTTGCTGGGCGCGAGTAGCTATTAGCAGTTGGTTTTTAATCAACTCTAACTGCGCTAGCCGATTCAATTGACTTTCCAGTTTTGTTTGTACTCCCTGAAGATCCGTGCGGACTAAATCAGACTCCAATTCCAACACAACCTGCCCCGCTTTTACAGTTTGTCCTTCCTTGACATGCACATGAATGACGGTTCCAGTAACAGGGGCATCTAATCTTTGTGTTGCACCTAAAGGCTCAAGTCGCCCTGTGGCAATACCTGTCTCATCAACCTTAGACAGCATAGCCCAAGGGAGAACAATAGCTGCAAAGGCTACCAAAAAATATAGAAATCCTCGCGTCCAAACCCGTGGCAAGATATCGAGCAATTCCTGCGTGGTGTTAGACCAGTTATCACTGGACGTAGCTAACATTGGTGCTGGTGTCTTCCCATTATGAGTTTGAGTAGAGTCTTGAAGATTTTCAATGGGGAAGTTGTACATAATGAATCCAAAATCTAAAATTGAGTAACTTGTAGCTGTTGCTGATTGAGATAGTAATAATGTCCGCGTTTTGCCATTAATTGGTTGTGAGTCCCGCTTTCGACCAAGATACCTTTGTCTAACACTAGAATTAGGTCAGCATTGCGGATAGTAGAAAGGCGATGGGCGATGATGAGTGTAGTACGAGCTTTGAGAATGGTGTTGAGATTAGTCTGAATGATTCGCTCAGATTCAGCATCTAAATGACTAGTAGCTTCATCTAATATCAGCAAGCGAGGATTTCCTAATAGCGCACGGGCAATAGCTAACCGCTGTCTTTGTCCACCAGATAGCATCCCCCCTCCTTCACCAATTTGGGTTTCATAGCCCATCGGCAGTTTTTGAATAAATTCATCTGCGCCTGCCAGTTTAGCCGCTTCCATAATTTCTTCTAGGCTTGCCGATGGGTAAGCAACGCTGATGTTTTCGCGAATCGTGCCACCAAAAAGAAATGTATCTTGGTCAACAATACCAATTTGAGAACGGAGCGATCGCAACGACAAACTGGTGACATCATAACCATCAATCAAAATTTTCCCTTCCGTGGGCGGATAAAGACCTAAAACTAGTTTGGAAATTGTTGTCTTTCCAGAACCACTGCGCCCCACTATTGCCACCATTTGCCCTGGCTGCACTTCAAAACTGACATTTTCCAAAACGTTAACATCGCTTTCTGGGTGATAGCGGAAAGTAACTTGCTCAAAGCAAATATGACCGTGAATTAGTGGTAAAAATTGGCGAACTTGATTTTGTAAGTCTTCTTCTGGCTCAGTATCAATGACATCATTAATGCGCTCAACAGCAATCATTACTTCCTGCAACTGATTCCACAATACAATCAATCTCTGAAACGGACTAATTACATTGCCTAGCAACATATTAAAAGCAACTAATTGCCCAATTGTTAGTTCGTTTTGAATGACTTGCCACGCCCCAAACCACAGTAATGCTGTGGTTACTACTGCTTGGATAGTTGAGCTAAAAATTTGCAAGGTGTTGCCAATTATCTGACCAGAAAAAGCCTTTTTAATTGCCTGACCAAAAAGTTCTTCCCAATGCCAACGTACTGTCTGTTCAACCGCCATAGATTTGACGGTGCGAATACCTGTGAGGGATTGGATTAAGTATCCAGTTTCTTCGTTGGCAGCAGCAAATATTTCCCGCGAAATTCGCTTCAAAAAAGGTGTAGCAATTAACGCCAATAATACGAATGGTGGCACAATTATTAACACAAGCAGTGCCATTTTCCAACTGTACCAAAACATTAATCCGAGGTAAATAAACACTGTCAGCAAATCCAGAACAATTGACAGTGCATCACCTGTGAGGAAACGTTGAATCTTGTGATTTTCTTGTACGCGAGATATAATGTCTCCCACATAACGAGACTCAAAGAACGAAAGTGGCAAACGAAAAGTATGGCTGATAAAACCGATAATTAGCGCCAAATCAATTTTGTTAGCCGTGTGGCTCAAAAGGTATTGCCGCAATCCGGTCATAGCAACTCGAAATAAACTGAAAATGAGTAGCCCTAACCCAACGGCGGTTAAAGTTAAACTACTGCGCTGTACTACTACTCTGTCTAACAGTAACTGGGTAAACAGAGGCGTTATCAGCCCAAAAATCTGAATCAGAATGGAAGCGACAAATACCTCCAGCAGTACAAGAGCGTGAGGTTTCGCCAACTCAAAAAATTGCCAAAAAGGAGTGCTGATTTCCTTCGCATCTTTAAGTAGGGCTGTGGGTTGCAATAATAAAGTGTAGCCAGTCCAACCCGCTTTTACCTGAGCATGAGTGAGGGTACGTTGACCAATGGCAGGGTCAGCCACTACTACATATTTGCGCGTCACTTCGTAAACGACAATATAGTGCTTACCTTCCCAATGAATAATGGCAGGCAAACTTTGTTGTGCCAGTTTATCAAGGCTGGCTTTCACTGGGCGGGTTGTAAATCCAATGCTTTCTGCTGCTGCTGCTAATCCTCGCAACGATGCCCCATTGCGGTCAACGTTGGCAATATCTCGCAGGCGGTTGACACTGAAACGCTTACCCCAGTAGCGACCAACCATCACTAAACAAGCAGCACCACAGTCAGATGCACTGTGCTGTTGAAAGAATGGATAGCGTCTGGTAATCCTCTGCCACCAGTGACCTATTTTTAAAGTTGGGCTGGGGAAGTAAGCTTTATTGATTTTTTTCTGGAATTTTTGGGATTGTACATTTTGAATTTTATAGACGCTCTGCGAACGGCTTTCTACAGGGTATTTTGAATTGTAAATTTGTTCCCCATCTCTTTGTTTCATTTCTACAGGAGCATCAGGCAAAATGGAAGTCTTGCCACATAATTGTGAATCCCAAGCAATTGCCTGTTGATAAAGATGCTGGCGGATGGCGGGATATTTGCCAAACAGAGCGTGCAAAAGTTCGCCTTTGAGATAGCCCACTTTGAGATTTATTGAAGCTCTAGCAGTGTAAGATTGAAACTGCTCCTTTGGAAACAGGGTTAGCTCACCGAATGATACCCCTGCACCGATTGAAGCAATTAAATTATCAGTGCTGTCAAGCAATCTAACTTTACCCGTCAATATTATATAGATGCCAGGGTTCGCGTCTGTTGATTGCCAAAACTGTTTGCCCGCAGCTGGTTCCAGAATTTCAATTTGCTTACAGCAGTTGGAGAGATCCTGTTCTGAAAGAGACTGTCCTAAAGCTTGGGCGAGTTGTTGATTTAGATTTTGCGTAGAAACGACCATTTCACAAGTTGAAAGTAAGTATAGATTCAAATTTTTTATGTGTGGCTTGGGTCATTGATAATGGCTATGTGTTCGTGTTTATCTGCTAGATAGCACAGCGATCGCCCCTGGTAGACCAACTAATTGCTCGTAGAGTGGATTCAGCTTGCATAATGGTGGCAAGTGAAACAAGCTATGACCAAACAGTTTTATGTCGCGCTTGAATGGACAATGATCTGGGATCAATTGGCAGAGGAAGTGGGCAATTTTGCGATCGCGTATTTCAATGGAGTCCAGCCATCGACGCACTTTGTCGAGTAAAGCAATTCCACTCACAGTAGTTTTCATATTTGATTTACCTCCTCGTAACTAAACTCAATGGGGTTGAAATGCCAGAGGAAATCAGGTGATAAATCGGATTGCAAATCGCGAATCGTAATGCCATTTTCGTTGCGATCAAGTTCGGATGCTTTGCCATTATTGTTTCTGTGATGAGTGGAAAGTCCCATCTGCTTCAACAGACGGGTAATATGGCAATTGCTCACTTTAATTCCGAATTCTTTCGCCAGATGCTTGCCTAACCATTGTGCTGTCCAACGCCCGAATGGATAGCCGTATTCACGCGGGCTATGACTTGCTAGCTCTTTTAAGCGTTCTAGATATTGCTCGTTAACGGCTTTCGGTCGTCCCATTGGGCGATCGCTCCATTGATGTGCCTGACCTGTCTTGGCCATACCAATCCAGTATCTTGCTGTTTCTTGAGAGCAACCTAATGCTTCACAAATTTGTGTCTGAGATTGACCTGTATCTGCCAGCAGCATGATTTCAATCCGGCGACGGTATTCTGGGCGCAAGTCAGTTTCTAGATTCTTCAGCAGCAGCTTATGTTGAAAGGGTGTCAAGTACAAACCCGCTTTTTCATTAGCCTTCTCTGCCTGTAGAAGTTCGTCAATCGGGTGGCATTGTTGTTCGTAGTTCTCTAAAATCTTATTCTGCATAAACTTCAGCACCTCAGCTTAGGTAAGTAAATATACTTTCTGAGTAAATTTGGTTCGATTGTAAAAGGAAACTTGCGAACCTTTGCTTTTACTCCGTGCCTAAGACAAGGAATTATGCAAAATTACAAAGCTTTATATTCAATGGGTAAACAGTCAGAAGGGGTGCTGTAAAGGTGTGGTGTAGTGACAGTCTGTAAAACATCATCTACGATTATGAGTTTATTTGCATTGGTACAGGACGTTACTGCATTTTGATATAGCAAACCAAAGTATCTCTATTTTGGAATAGAAAACATTTAAATTGGTAAAACATAACTCATTGAGTTCTGCAAAAAAACTAAGTGAAAAAACCTTGAAAATCAAATTCAAATCTCAGAATATTGAATCAGACAGATATATTCCAATAATTAATTGGAACTAAACAAAGCACTTGGATTGCTGTTGCTGAATATCAAACTTCATTACTTTGATTATTTAGATAAATGTCTGTTATAGCTTGTTTAACCTAATTTCACCTCTAACTATGAGGAGTTCACAAATGGCTACCATCAAAGTTTCTGACTTGACTTCCAAAGGTTTTGATTTATTTTCCGCTCCTAAATGCTTTATGCATCATCTTAGCGATAGCGATCTTAACAATATCATTGGTGGCATCACGCATGGTTGCACCCCTGTTCCACCTTTTCCTCCCACATTGCTCCCTAACCCAGATCCTTTTAATCCAATAATTGATACTTTGTTCGCCGACTCCATTTCCGTTATCGCTTGTTAACCTTATTCAAGTCAATTTCAACTCTAATTAGGAGGAATTTACAAATGGCTAACATTACTATCTACGAACTCCATTCGACAGAACTGGAATATGCAGAACTATCTGAATTGGAAATGGAAGCCGTCATGGGAGGAGTGGACTTAACCGTGAAGGGAGACGTCTCTCAAGAAAATGGCGCAACTGTTAAAGTGGGCATCAAGGGAGAGCCATGGGACAACATTACTTTAGAAGCGAGCGGGGGATATAACACACAAAGTGGAGGTAGTGTTGGGGGTTCCTTAACTATTAGATTCTGATCAATTATATTGCTGCTGCCTTATTGTTATATCTTATAAAAGGATCGGTAGCAGCAATTTCCTGTTAACAAGATTATTTCACTCTATTTAAGAGGAATTTACAAATGGCTACCATCAAAGTTTTTGATTTGCAATCTGTAGATTTTAATCTATTTTCTGATTCTGATAGCTACATGAGAGAATTGTCTGATGAAGAACTTGCTCTTCAAGGTGGTGATGCTGCTGAACTTGGAGCTCTGGTCTTAATAACCGCTGTCGGCGTAGTTGCTGTAGGAGCTTATCTAGTGTATAAAACTTTGACATCTTCGTCAACGTCTAAAGAAAATCCCGATGGTGGAGCCCCTCCTGATAATCCTGACGGTGGAGTCCCTGGTTGATGGTAGAAACAGATAAGTAGCTATCATGAACTGCATACACCAGGACGTATGAAAATAGGATAATCGAAGATGGATAGTGTTCCACAGAGGTTGTGTCCACAGGCGTGCGTGAAAGCCTGTTAAGTAGCCAGACTGTGATACTCGCAAGTATCAGAAACTGTTGCTCCTAAAGAAGGAAAGCCGAAAGTCAGATTATGACTCATGGGTATCAAGGGAACACCGTGCTTTGTCTCCAAATATTGGGTGAGGTGTTTATGGAAGTAGTATACTCCCGTTGTGCAGGTCTTGATGTGCATAAAAAGACCGTAGTAGCCTGTGCAATCACTCCCAAATCTACTGGTGGTTGGACTAAAGAAATTAAAACATTTGGAACAATGACCAGCGATTTACTGCAATTGTCAGATTGTTTGATGGCAAGGGAGTGTACTCACGTAGCTTTTGGATTGTACTGGAGAATATTGGCAACCAGTATTTAACATCTTGGAGGCAAATTTTGAAGTATTACTGGTGAACGCCCACCACATCAAAAATGTACCTGGACGCAAAACTGATACCAAGGATGCTCAATGGATTGGAGAATTACTAATGCACGGACTTTTACGTGCAAGTTTTATTCCACCCATCGAACAAAGAGATTTGCGTGACTTGATTCAGCATCGTACTACTCCCTTCCCGCTAGAAGATTACCTATAATGTAGGAAAAAGTATTACAAAAGGTGACGAGGGTAGCATTGTGGGTGGATATGTAAGAAACCGAACATTCCGACTATGCGAATGCCTCCGGCACGCTTCGCGAACGCCAACTAGACTTGGACTTGTGGCAAAAATTATACTACAAATATCAAAAAGACTATGTACGAAAAAGATTATTAGCGATTAAATATCTGTACGAGGGTAAAAATAGAACTTCTTGTTTCAGCAATTATAGGTTGTAGTTATAAAACACTATCAACTTGGATAGATAAATTTCTTGAAGGTGGGTTGGATGAATTAGTGAAAGCGATCGCCCATCAAGTAGCGTCTAGGTTAAATTTAGAACAACGGTTAGAGTTAAAAAGAATGTTACTGGAGCAAAAACCACTCTTATTATGGCATAGATAGAAATATATGGACAGGTAAAATTTAAGTCGGTGTGATTGAGTCCCGTTGGGGAATTAAACTGAAAACAACACGAATATATGAAATATTAGATGAATTGAAGTTGTCACATCAAAAAGCACACGTCCGTTTATGAGAACGCAGATAAAGAGCAACAAAAGGGATTTATTTCAACTTGAAAAAAAACTGCTCTTTAAGCAAGAAAAAGAAAAAATAGTATTTTATGATGAGTTTGCGGTATACGACCGTCCAAGTATTTTTTATGCGTGGGCTGAAAAAAATACACGTCCTCAAGTACCAAGTAATGAAAGAGGTCGAAGGAATAAATTGAATGGGATGTTGGCTGTAGATGCAATAACAGGCGAAGAATATTTACAATTGAAAGAAAAATCCAAAACTGAAGATGTATCAAGTTACTTCGCTGACCTCGCTTTAGACTGTATTGAGCAAGGATTTAATAAACTGAGTGTCATCTTGGATAATAACTCTACACATAAAAATAAAATGCAAGCTCAATTATCATCACATCTATTATCTTTAGGTATTCAAGATAAAATTGAAGTAGAATTTATTTATACTCCTCCCTACTCACCAGATTTTAATTTAGCTGAATATCTTATTCATCTTTTAAGACTTGAACTTTTACATCACCTTCCTGTTCATGTAAATATTCAACAAGTTCGAGAAAAGCTAGAAAATTATTTTAAACACTCCCAACTTCAGACATCAGAACAAATTCAAAATACGATTCAACACATTTACACTTTAGTTTAGTTTAGTAAACCTACACCGTTCAGCAAGTAGTGTTTTTGATGTTTGTAGTATAGTTTTTGCTACACGTTCAAGTTTAGTTGGCGTTCGCGAAGCGTGCCGGAGGCATTCGCCTAATTGGAATGTTCGGTTTCTTACATATTCACCCACAATGCTACCCTCGTCACATTTATGTAATCCTTTTTCCTACATTATAGGTAATCTTCTAGCGGGAAGGGAGTAATTAGGCGATCGCGCAATCCAAGAGCGATCGCTTGTCCTACTGAAATATTATGGATAGGCTCTAGGTTAGGCAAGCTTTTACTTTAAATTTCGGCAATCTTTTCGGTTCTTTCCCACTTTTGGTGATCCTGGTTGGGGTAAGGCATCTATGCTGAAGGCATCTATGCTGAAGGGAAGGAAGAAAAATTACAGAAATTCTTGCGGCGTAAGGGTTACAAAACTTCTCTTCTTCCTCCTTCCTCCTTCCTCCTTCCTTCAGCATAGATGCCTTACCCCCATCACCAAAATCAGGAAAGAACCATCTTTTCCTTTAAGTCACACTTACTCAGGTTATAGTTCAAAATTTTGCTCATTTTTTGGTTCAAAGCACAAATTGACAGGCAGCGTCCCTACCTTAATGCCAAATCCGAAGACATCTACACGCCACTATACTAAAGCCAATTCCCAACTAGAACATAAGGTGCCCAATAGTAGGGAGCTTTGTATCTCTTAAACAACGCTAACTGCGCCTGATGTAGTGCTTGGGCCTTCGTCACTTCGGGATTAGTTAACTCTTTGTAAAACTGTCCCATCACTTCTGCTGTAGAGCGATCGCTCACCTGCCAAAGTGTTGCCAGGGTACTACGCGCCCCTGCACGTACAGCTATTCCAGCTAGTCCCAAAGTCGCTCGGTTATCTCCCTGCGCTGTCTCGCAGGCACTCAAGACGAGTAATTCTACTTTCTGTGATCTACTTAGCTCGTTACTGCGGAGCAAATTATTCAACTCGTTGCTTCTAAGGAGTTGATTGTAAGTCAGAATAAATGTCTCTTCCGGCTGAGAACTGAACTTGCCATGAGTTGCAATATGAACGGCAGAGAAAGTCCCTGAATTTATTTGTTGTTGCAGGTTGACTTTAGTAAATTGTGGATTCAGCAGTGGCTTTGCAGTCACTACACTTTCAATTTGTTGCAATTCTTGAATCGCGTTGGGAAGTTCATCAAATGAGCGTCCCTCAACTTGCTTTTTCTCACTCACAGCAGCTGCCAACACCCTTAACTTTTCTCTTTTCAAGGGTCTAAGGTCGAAAAGTTGTAAGTCTGGAACTAGGGCAATGGCATACTGTTTCTGCATTAAATACTCTTGCCGCTTGCCATCATAGAGAACTGACATGGGAATATTTCGCAAAGCCCCATCCAGCACAAATACTAAAGTTTTAATTTGGTTACTATTTTCTAAGTCTGGCTCTAAGGGTGAAATTAACCATTGATATAGCTTTGTTGCTTGTTCTATAACTGCTTCTGGACGATTGCGTTTTAATATATTTCCTCGCAATTGTGTTGCAGTTTTTTCTACTTCAGTCTGTTTAACAGTAGTAACATGATGCTTGAGAGATTGCCCTGGAAGTTTAAAAATAATTTCCAATCTGTCTGACAAAATAATTGGATAAACAAATGCTGCTTTCTCATCTATCTTGTTAATATCCTGATTCAGTTGCACTGTCCGAGCTAGGTTACAGCGCAAGAAGTTTTCTAGTTCTGCTAATCTTAGGGAATCAATTACCTCAGTAGCTCGCTGGAGATTTTTTTGACTTGGTTGTGAACTGCCTTCGGTTTTTAACAGCAAATTAACTAGCTGACGGTAAATAGGTTCAACATTGTCTCGAAATGAGAACTGAACATCTGCATTTATAGTTAGCAAATCGCTCTTGATAGACTTGAGAGTTTCTACCGCATCTTCATAAGCAGCGATCGCTTTTTTGATATCCCCCTGTTTCTCCCATAATCGTCCTAACTGCCATTCCCAACGATAGCGAACATCAGGATTTTGAGTCTCCTCAGCTAGCAGGAGAGCTTGCTGTGTCAGGTCTTGAGCTTGCGCCCACTGGTTGGTTAGCTCATACAGTTCCCCCAACTGACCAAGGGCATAAGATTCGGCGGTTCGGTCTTTCAAGCTACGAGCCTGTTGAACAGCAGTAGCTAAAATCTGGGCAATTGAAGAGAGATTAGTAGAATATTCTTCCCTAGTCTCTAGCTTTGTCAGACTCCGGGCAAAGTTAAGCTGGGCATAAATACTTGTTTGACTCGGAGGCAATTGAGAAATCAATTGCTGAATTGTTGATCGCAATTTTGCGGCTTCTGACCATTTTCCTATTTCGACTAAGAGGCTGAGCAAATTCAGTTGAGCTTGGAGTCGCAGGGCAGGTGAGTTGGCTGCTTGTTGATAAAATGCGATCGCTGCTTGATTGTGTTTGTTTTCATCTTCTTTTTTACCAATAGCTATGGCTTGATTCGCTAAAGCTCGTTCAGTATTACCCAACTCAAGCATTGCTGAACTTTCCGCTTGAGAAAGTTTAAAGTCTTTTGCCACAGCCAAACTTTTTTGCAAGACGGCTTGAGATTTGTTGAGATTGCCAACTCGTCTGTGAGCCTTACCAAGACTCTGCAATCCAGTTGACTTTAGTTCCGAGTCTTGCTGCTGCTGTAGAATTTGCTCAACGTTTTGTAATTGCGTTTCCGCCTGACTACTTAAACCTAATGCTTGTAGAGATGATGCTTGGTTAATTAAACTACCAATAATACCTGTATTATTACTAGCTTGTTTGTAGATAGACGCTGCTTTTTGCCAGGTTTTTAGAGCCTCTGACCACTCTCCCTTTGCAGATTGCAGGCGACCTTGAGTGTTTAAGATTTTGGCGAGAACATCTAAATAGGCTTGGGTGCGAGTTGTATTTTTTTCTTGATTTAGTAGTTTGAGACTTTGGGCGATCGCATCTTCTGCTTCCTGCCACTGTCCTAAATGCTGATAAGTTAACGAAAGATAGCGCCAAGCCAGCGCTCCCTTGAGGCTATCTCCCTGGTTAGCAAAGACGGATGCTGCTTGTGAGAAAACAGCGATCGCTTCTGAAAACTTTTCGGCATCATAGAGTTCTATACCCTGTTGCAGTAACAAGTGGGGATTTAAGGTTTGAGAGCTAGCTTTAAAAGGTTGTTCCACCACCTGAGCTGATACAGACCTAACACATAAGGTTGTAATCAGCCCCAACAGTGCTAAAAGGATTAGTTTCATATCTGATAGTAGACTTTGATACTATTTTTGATTTTGAATTTTAGATTTAGGGCGATATTTAATTTTTAACTCCTCACACTTGTCTGTTTGAGTTATCAATCCTGCTAGTGGCTTATTCGCAAACACAACTAAAAGTTCTAGTGGTCAGGGAGGAAACATAACGATTATAGTTGGTCTAAAAGCTTAAGCGCACTTGAACCAGTGCCAATCTTCATCAAATGTTGTGCCTCATCAAGAATAACTGCTCGCACTCCACGTTTGGTCATTGCTTCTTCCAAAGCATGACGTAGTTCTGGGGAATCATTAAATTGTGTTGTTTTGCTGCCACGTCCGCGCCCTTTTTTCTCCCACGCCTCGGCGGAGCTTTCCTTGGGGCGTGATACGGGCGATCGCTCTGAAGTGACGGTTATGCATTTTTCTGCTCTAAACTATCATTAACCGTATCAAACCCTGATTGCTACGTTTCAAACAAGTCTGCAAGGATTGCTCTTATTTTCATGTAAGCAGATAATGTGATAGGACTTACTTGTGAGATGTGAAGCCAATTTTGACTCTTGTGGCGATGGAGAGGAACGCATTTGGTCTGAATGTAGGCTAACCATTAGGTAGCTGCTACAAACAATCTCCCACCATCTCTCAATATCTGGGTAGTGAGTTAGACGAAAATCTGCAAGGGCGTAATTCATTTTTACTTTGTTTTAAACCATACTCAACCCAAGTTATTAAACCACCTGTGGTTAATTTCCACGCACTTAATAATTGCCATAATTTTAATTCACATGGCTGGATAAATCCTAAATCACTCTCCCTTCACAATTAACGCTTCCATGCTGAACTGCAAATCTTGCGTCAAATCAGCAACCGCCTGTCTCGCACCTTGACGACTCCCCTTATAAACTGCATACCTTTCTGAAACCGATATCGGCTCACCAATTGTTATTTTTACCCTTTGCTTACCCAATTGCGGAGAATCTAACGGATTACCCCCCAAAATCTTTGTCACCATATCCAATATTAGTAAAGTTGTCTCTCCAAAGCGTTCTGCTGTAGGTTTTTCGCGCACATATTTACCAGTAACAGCTACTAAACTTTCCACTAACCGCATGTGCCACATTCGCAAATTTGCTTCTTCCGCAACGCGATCGCCTAACGCCCTCTCCAATGGTGACAGTGTTTTAATATCTTTATATTCTTCTCTAAAAATATAATTCCAGCCAGCCTGTTCCACCCGGCGACAGCGGTCGTTAAAATTTCCTTTAGGTTGCAAATTAAAATACTGCTCTGCTACTTGTAAAACTACATCTAAAAGTGTATTAAGACGTGCAGCTATTACTTCATTAACATCTTCTGTTTGCGCTTGTACTTCTGGTAGTTTTATATGGTAGAACCTGGTGTAAAACTGTTCCATTAAGGTTAGTAAACGTTCCGCCAAACGCAATAACCTTGGATAAAGGGAGTTAGGTAGGGGCGAAGCATTTGCGCAGATAACTTTTCTATAAATTTCAGGTTTATTAGCGCAAATGCTTCGCCCGTACAGGAGTGATGAGTTAGGAGTTGGGGGTTCGACAGGTAAACCGCTGATGGCTTCTAGTTTAGTTAAAAGGTTAGCGATCGCACTCCAAGGCGCTTCAAGATAACTATATTGAATTCCTATTGGTACAATTAAAACCTGTTCATCCCGTCCAGCTTTATGCAAGTCTTCAGCACACCAAAAGCCCATTTGTGCTATTCCGGGTTCTAGGGGGTTGACAATCTCCGAAAGTCCGTTGGTGGCCCCTTCTGGCGCTGCGGCCATGGGAAATTTCCCATTGGCAAATAAATCTCGCGCTGATCGCAAACCTGTCCAGTCTGCTTTACCCCGTTGGATCGGTGTTGCGCCCAAATTAGCAGCGATCCAGCCAATGTGAGAACCAGCCCAGAGGGTAATACCGCGATCGTAGATAAAATGAGCATGAATTGGATGCCGTAGCGATATCCCCTTCTGTCGTGCTACCCTTGGCACGAGTTGGGAAAGCAAGTAACCCAAGCTAAATGGATCTTCCCCTTTAGGATGGCGAAATGCTAGCAAAAAGCGAATTTTCCCCTCCTGAAATTGGCGATATAGATCCACCAAAACCTCTACGTTGTCTGCTTCAATTTGCCTAATCGCTGTTTTCCAGCGTATCCAACTGGGTAACAACAAATGAAAGACTCGTAAAAAGGTAGGGTTGAGTGCTGGCGGGATAAATTCCAGGGGTGGCTGTGCTTGATTAATCACATTGGGCAAGGTAGATTCTCCTGATTTCTAAAAAGATAATTCGACTGTAACTGAGTTAGAGATTAACGAAACCGGAAAGGGGACAAACGATGCGACTGTCACAAATGTTATTCGTTACACTCCGGGATGATCCAGCGGATGCTGAGATTCCCAGTCATAAATTATTACTCCGCGCAGGTTACATTCGTCGCATCGGTAGCGGTGTATACGCTTATCTGCCGTTTATGTGGCGGGTACTGCAAAAAGTCTCGCAAATTGTGCGGGAAGAAATGAACGCCACTGGCGCACAAGAATGTCTCTTACCTCAATTGCAACCAGCGGAGTTATGGCGCGAATCTGGCAGATGGGATACTTATACTAAAGCCGAAGGTATCATGTTTGCCCTGATTGACCGCCGTGAACAAGAATTAGCGTTGGGGCCGACTCACGAGGAAGTCATCACGACAATCGCCCGTGATATGATTCGCTCTTACCGTCAACTACCGCTGAACCTTTACCAAATTCAAACTAAGTTCCGCGATGAAATTCGTCCCCGTTTTGGTTTGATGCGTGGACGGGAATTCATTATGAAGGATGCTTATTCCTTTAATGCGGATGAAGAAAGCCTGAAAAAAACTTACCAGGATATGTACCAAGCCTACAGCAATATGCTGCGGCGCTCTGGTTTGGCGTTTCGTGCTGTGGAGGCTGACTCTGGTGCTATTGGTGGTACTGGTTCGACAGAATTTATGGTTTTGGCGGACGCTGGCGAGGATGAAGTCCTCTATACCGAAGATGGACAGTACGCCGCTAATGTGGAAAAAGCTGTTTCTTTACCAGCCGATGCGGAAACTTCCCCGTTTACAAGTTATGAAAAGCGGGAAACTCCCGGAACCGAAACAATAGAAAAACTTTCTAATTTCCTGAAATGTTCACCCACCCAAGTAGTAAAGAATGTCCTTTACCAAGCTATTTATGATAATGGCATGATGGTTTTGGTACTGGTGAGCATTCGCGGCGATCAGGAAGTTAACGAAGTTAAATTGGTAAATGAATTGACAAAATTAGCTGACCAATACGGCGCAAAGACGGTTATTAAGTTAGCAGTGCCTGATACAGAAGCACAGGAAAAATGGACAGCTAAATCTTTGCCTTTGGGTTATATTGCGCCTGATATTGCAGATGATTATATTAAATCTGCCAAAGATATCGCGCCTAAGTTTTTGCGCTTGTTGGATAAAACAGCACAAGAATTAAAGAATTTTGTCACGGGTGCGAATGAGTCTGGCTATCACGTAGTTGGTGCTAATTGGAATGAGAAATTTAAGTTACCAAGCTTATTAGTAGATATTCGTAAATCTAGACCAGGCGATCGCGCTATCCACAACCCAGAACAAACTTTAAAAAGCGCCCGTGGAATTGAAGTTGCTCACATTTTCCAATTAGGTACTAAGTATTCTATTGCCATGGGAGCTACTTACACCAGCGAACAGGGTGAAGAAAAACCCTTAATTATGGGTTGTTATGGTGTGGGAGTTTCCCGACTGGCACAAGCGGCAGTAGAGCAATCTTACGATAAAGATGGAATTATTTGGCCGGTGGCGATCGCACCTTATCACGCGATTGTAACAATTCCTAATATTAACGACGCTCAACAAGTAGAAATCGCAGAAAAACTTTACGCAGAACTCAATCAAGCGGGAATTGAAACTTTACTTGATGACCGCAATGAGCGGGCGGGAGTAAAATTTAAAGATGCCGATTTAATCGGTATACCGTATAGAATTGTTACCGGACGAGCGATTACTAATGGCAAAGTTGAAGTAGTGGAACGCAAGAGCCATAATTCTCAAGAAATTCCAATTACAGAGGTAGTGTCAACTTTAAAGAAATGGATTGCGGAAGCAATAGAGGTTAAAAAATAAACGCAGAGGCTCGCTGAGGTTTACGCAAAGGTACGCAGAGAAAAAATTACTTTGCGTTCCTCTGCGCTTTCCTTTGCGTACCTTTGCGTTAAAATACATTATTTCCAAAGAACATGGAATTTTTTACCATCCTCGTATCTGGCTTGTTGGGTTTGATTACTCCTGTAGGAGTGGTAATTGATCGTACTGCGGAAAATGCGATCCGATCGCAATTTGCTAAGGTAGAACAATTACAAGTACGAGTTGATAATGCTCCTACCCATCAATTGCTGCAAGGTAAAGTGGAAAAAGTGCGAATTGCTGGGCGTTCTTTGCAGCTTAAACAACAAAATGTCCGGATCGCACTTTTAGAATTGGAAACTGATGAAATAGAATTAGACCCAAATAGTTTAGAGCAAAATTTTCCGAAATTCAAACGCCCTTTACAAGCTGGTGTGCGTTTGGTTTTAACTCAAGAAGATATCAACAAACTTTTACAATCGCCGGAATTCCTCGCCAGGTTGCGAAAGTTTCAAATAGGGAATTCTTCAGATTCTAAATCTGCATCTGTCTATAATTTTGTTAACCCTAAAGTAGAATTATTAGCCAATAATCGGTTAATTTTCCAAGTAGAATTACAGGAGGAAGGTGAAGACAAGCCTCTTTTAATTTTGGTCAACACAGGATTGAGTATCGTTGATGGCAGACAAATTCAGCTAGTTGACCCTATTGTATCTATTAATGGAATAAAGTTTCCATCTCAATTTTTAGATGGATATGTTAATAACATTAGTCAGCAGTTGGATCTACGTAATTTGGAAGGTGACGGATTACAAGTGCGAATTCTAAAATTAAAAATGAAACCAACAGAGTTAGAGATTGCCGCATTTTTAAGAATAGAACCATCTTCTAAGTTTTTGGAAACTCGTCGTTTGTAGTTATCGTCGTTAGCCAGGCTTCTACCCATCACAGAAAATACTATTAAGAGCTTTAAGGAAGGTTGTTAATATGAGTCAACAACAGGGAAAGCGTATTTCTTCAGGCGTAATTGCAGCTATCTCAGCGGCGGTTGTGGCGGTTGGTGGTGGTGTGGCTTGGTTGACTTTGAATCCCAGCCCAGAACCCGTGCCATCGCCACCTAACCCATCACCGACTAGGGTGCCAGGTAACGAACAAACAGCCCAAGTTTATTGGTTGCAAGACACTGGTACAGGTTTCAAATTAGTTCCCCAGCAAGTCCAACTTCAAGCAGATCGCAATCAGCCTAATGAATTTTTACAAGCAGCTTTCCAACGCTTGTTAGAAGGGCCGACAGAAGGAAGTGAATCTACAACCATCCCACAGGGAACAAAGGTGCTGGGTGTGAATGTAGAAAATAATAATGTTCGTGTAAATTTATCTGAAGAGTTTACCAGTGGGGGAGGAAGTTCCTCAATGATAGGCCGCGTAGGTCAAATTGTTTATACCGCTACAACTTTAAATCCAAATGCTAATGTGTATATTGAAGTAGACGGGAAGCAATTGGAAGTTTTAGGTGGTGAAGGTTTGGAACTGGAACAGCCGCTAACCCGTGAAAGCTTTAAGAAAAATTATCAACTTTAGTCAATAGTCATTAGTCATTAGTCATTAGTCATTGGTAAAAACAAATGACTAATGACAAATGACAAATGACAAATGACAAACCAAAAGGAAAAAATGACAAATGACTTAGGAGGACTTGCCATTTAATACACGAAAATTACGGGCTTGCTGTTCTAATCTATTGGCGAGGCGATCGCACACCTGATTACACAATTCAAAAATCATTTCATCTTCCACCCTGTAGTAAGCGCAAGTTCCTTCACTGCGGCGGCTAAGAATTCCAGCTTGCCACATTACCTTCAGGTGTTTTGATACATTCGCCTGAGACGTCTGGGTTGCCTCTACCAATTCTTGCACGCATTTTTCTTCATCCCGCAGTAAATGCAATAGCCGCAGGCGCATAGGTTCACTCAATAGGCTGAAGTATTCAGCCACTTGTTGCACAACTTCTGGCGGTACAGGCAACGTTTGTTTCATCAGGATAGTCCCGGAAGAATTGACTCTCAAAATTTTCAAAAATTAGACATTAGTTATATACATTAATACTTAATCGGGGTTAATTCGCATCAAAGATTGACCATATTCTACAGGTTCACCATTTTGAACAAGAATTTCTATCACTTGTCCGGAAATTTCCGCTTCAATTTCATTCATCAACTTCATGGCTTCAATAATACATACGGTTTGACCACTCTTGATGCGATCGCCTACTTCCACGAATGGTGATTCACCCGGCGCAGACGCACGATAAAAGGTTCCTACCATAGGGGAAGTCACTTCTAGGTATTTTTTTTGCTCTCTTGACGAGGGGGTTGCTGGTGGCTGTACACCCCCATTGCCAGCTGCTTCAGGGCGAGTTGTTGTTTCCAGTGTGGGAGATGGTGACACTGGCGCTGCTGGTGGAAGTGATGTTAAACCTGAAGTTGTCCCTACGCCTGCTAACTCACCCATTCCGGGAGGGGTGCTGACTGCTTTACGTACCGTAATTTCAAAATCGTCACTTTTGAGTGTTACTTCTGTGATGTCAGTTTGTGCAATAGTCGTCAATAATTGACGAATTTCATTAAAGTCCAATGGCACAGCTTTTATTACCTCATTATCCGAACAGTAGTAGATAAACCTATCGGTAAATTTAAATATTAAATGGGGCAGGGATAAAAATCCCCATTTTAGTTAAATTTATTCCCTGCCAAGATATGTATCGTTACGAGTATCGATGCGGATACGTTCTCCTTGAGTAATAAACAAGGGAACCATTACAGTAGCTCCGGTTTCCACGGTTGCAGGTTTAGTACCACCAGTAGCGGTATCACCTTTTACACCGGGATCGGTTTGTACGACTTCCAACACAACAGAGTTAGGCAGTTCCACTTCTAGGACTTGCTCATTCCAACGGACGACATTAACTTCCATACCTTCTTTGAGGTACTTAACGCGATCGCCAATTTGGGCTGCATTCAATCTGCCTTCTTCGTAGGTTTCCATATCCATAAAGACGTATTCTTCAGCGTCTTTATAGGTATGCTGCATCGTACTTTTTTCCAGAGTTGCTTGTGGAACAGTTTCACCCGCCCGGAAAGTTCTTTCTACTGTATTACCAGTTTGGACATTTTTCAGTTTTGTGCGCACAAAAGCTGAACCTTTTCCTGGCTTAACGTGGAGGAATTCCACAACTCGCCATACAGAACCGTCTAAAACTATCGAAACACCAGGTCGAAAATCATTACTGGAGATCATGAAGCTTTCAAAATTTGGAAGACAATCGGCATTTATTGTACCCTTCAAAGGGAGAAATTAGTCATTCGACATAAATATATTAGTTATTTAGTCATTAGTCATTAGTCATTAGTCATTAGTCATTAGTCATTAGTCATTAGTCATTAGATTTTTCTCAATCCCCAATGCCCAATGCCCCATGCCCAATGCCCAATGCCCAATGCCCCATGCCCAATGCCCAATGCCCCATGCCC
>JBHYDF010000123.1:0-24754 GCA_051861145.1 Nostocaceae cyanobacterium | reverse complement strand
AGTAATGCACGAGCGTAACGCTCACAACTTCCCCTTAGACTTGGCTTCTGGTGAATTTGCTCCTGTTGCAATTAGCGCTCCCGCTATCAACGGTTAACACGTAAGTTTTAGCTTGCATAATTAGCGCCTCCCACAAGGGGGGCGTTTTTTATTGTTAGGACTTACGCAAAACATAACGCGCATTAGCGGTAATTCATGAATTACCGCTAAATTAAGTTTTTGCAAAATTCCAAGGAATATTTTGTATTTTTGTAGCCCATCTTTTCATAGAAATGGTGGGCATCCTTACGAATAACATTAGAACGTAAACGAACTGCCTGACAACTGTGAGCAAGTGCCCACTGCTCAACCTGTTGCATGAGAAGACGCCCGATACCATAACGGCGATAATGCTCATCCACAACTAAGCCTAGGACTAGCACTTGCGGTGGCATAATAACCAAGTGAGACTCATGGGCATGAACCCAGCCAACCACAAATTTATTTGTCAAGCTTGCTACATAAACAACGTGAGTCTCATCTTGTTGTAGCAAGCAAAGACGATGCTTTATATCTTCAAAAGTGGCAGAATATCCAAGTTGTTCGCACAGCAGAGAAATTCGCTCGACATCTTCCAAACAGGCTAGTCGAATAATGGGTTGATGATTGCCAGCAGAGTTAGCAGCCAATTTCCTATCACTTTGTGTCTAATTTGCCCTTATTAAAACTTATCTAAAAAATATACATAAATATCAAAAAAATGTGACTTGCAACAGTTAAATATAAAGGATATTTTGACTGTGGGTCTTTGTGATAAAAACACGACATCAGGTACAATACAAGTGCTTGAAAATATCTCCTCAACATCATGGGCAACACATTTGGACATCTATTTCGTATCACTACCTTTGGTGAATCCCACGGCGGTGGTGTGGGGGTTGTAATTGATGGTTGTCCTCCACGCTTGGAAATTTCGGCTGAGGAAATTCAAGTCGAATTAGATCGGAGGCGTCCGGGACAAAGTAAGATTACAACGCCGCGCAAGGAAGAGGATAAGTGTGAGATTCTTTCTGGGGTGTTTGAGGGGAAAACTCTGGGAACGCCGATCGCAATTTTGGTAAAGAACAAAGATACTCGCTCTCAAGATTATGATGAAATGTCGGTGAAATATCGCCCTTCTCATGCGGATGCGACTTATGATGCTAAGTATGGTATTCGTAATTGGCAAGGTGGCGGTAGATCGTCGGCGCGAGAGACTATTGGGAGAGTTGCGGCGGGTGCGATCGCTAAAAAAATTCTCCGTCAAGTTGCTGGTGTGGAAATCATCGGTTACGTTAAACGCATCAAAGATTTAGAAGGTTCAGTCGATCCCAATACTGTTACTTTAGAGCAAGTTGAAAGTAATATTGTCCGCTGTCCCGATGCCGAATGTGCAGAACGGATGATTGAATTAATTGAGGCAATTCGGCGGGACGGTAATTCTATCGGCGGTGTAGTGGAATGTGTGGCGCGGAATGTGCCGAAAGGTTTGGGCGATCCAGTTTTTGATAAGTTGGAAGCGGATATTGCTAAAGGTGTAATGTCTCTCCCTGCTAGCAAAGGATTTGAAATTGGTTCTGGTTTTGCAGGAACATTACTAAGCGGGTTTGAGCATAACGACGAATTTTATATTGATGAAAACGGTGAAGTTCGTACCCGTACCAACCGTTCCGGAGGAATTCAAGGGGGAATTTCTAACGGTGAAAATATTATTTTGCGTGTAGCATTTAAGCCTACGGCAACAATTAGAAAAGAACAGAAGACGGTAACTAATGAGGGTGAAGAAACGATTTTAGCAGGTAAGGGACGTCATGATCCTTGCGTGTTACCGCGTGCAGTGCCGATGGTTGAAGCGATGGTGGCGCTGGTGCTGTGTGACCATTTGTTAAGGGATAAGGGACAGTGTAAAGTTTTGTAGAATTAGCACACTTTTGTATAAATTCTAGTTGTGTAGGATGGGCATTTTACCCACCTTATTTCTTCTCAGTGTTGTTATAGTAGCCTAAAACACAATTTACTCAGTGTTAACGCTGCTGATATCAACATGAAAAAAGAATTGCAAAATCGTTTAAAACACTTTATTGTCCTCAAGTCTAAATACCAAGCGAGTAAGTATGAAGATTCATCACCTTCTAGTCTTCTGTATCTTATTTTGCGAAAAGCTGACTTGGGAATTGAGCTAACTGAATTAGAATTTGATTGGTTAAGAGAACATGAACTTGTTGAAACTGTTGAAGCTATTCAGCAAGATCAGCAACGCAGGGTAGAGGAACTTAGAAAATTAGAAAAAGAGTTTTCCAGTCTCAAAATTCAGTATAAAGTACCTAACTTAGGGCAAGGTTTCAAAGATGATATTTCTGTTCCTCTGTACCCAATCCTTTGGAAGCTTAACTCAGAAAATAAGTTGAATAAATCAGAGGTTGAATGGCTGAAAATTAATCAACTTGTTAAAACACTTGAAATTGTTCATGAAATGGAACTCAAGCAACATTTTGTTGCTTTAAAAGTAAAGTATCAAGCTACTCAACATCAAGATTCTTCACCTCGCAACCCACTATATGCAATTCTGAAAAAACTGGAAACAAAAACATTATTAAGCGATTCTGAATTGAAATGGTTGATAGATAAAAAGCTATTTGAAACAAGAGATATTTTTGAGCAACAAAAAGCAGAAAAACAGGCAGATTTTATTAAACTAAAGGTAAAGTATCAAGCAATTAAATATTCGGATGTATCGATATCCAGTCCACTATATCCAATTCTGCAAAAACTTGATGCAGATAAAAAGCTAGTTTATTCAGAAATTTACTGGCTGGAGGAGCAAGAATTGGTTGAAACAATTGCCATTGCTAATCAACTGGAACAGAAGCGAGAATTTGCACTGTTGAAAGCTAAGTATAAGGCAAATGAATACGAGGATGATTCACCTTCTAGTCATTTATATAGACTTCTCAAAAAACTTGATTCTGAGAATTATTTAAGTGAACAGGATAGTAATTTTCTGAGAAAACGAAAATTAACTGAAACGATTGCGATCGCTAACCAAAAGTATGCTTCTAGTTTGAAGTCCAAGGTAGAATTAGGAAAGTTGCTAGATGAGTCAGAAATTGACTGGCTTAAAAATCATCAACGAGAAGATATCATTAGTTTGGCTCAAAAAAAGCACTTTGCAAGGCTTAAGAAAAAGTATAGGCTTGTAGAGCCTGAATTACCATTTGAACCTTACTACACAATCATGATAAAACTAGAGAGAAAAGAGCGTCTAGATCCTCTATTCGTTATTCAACTTATAGAACAGGAGCTTTTATCTAATTATGGAGAGATTGCCATTGCACATTACAGGCTTGAAGCAGATTTTTATGAACAGGAATTTAAACGCACTGGGCACAAATGGCACATTCCTACAGCTAGTAGTTATTGGCGTAAAGCAAATGAACCAAAGCGAGCATTACAAATAACTAATTTGGACTTAGGCAAAGTTAAAGAAAGCAATCTCAAATCAGCTATTTTAGTAACCAGAGGTGCAGCTTATAGAGATATTGATGATTTAGTGAATGCTGAAAAGTGTGCAAAAAAAGCCATTGAATATCATTCAAAAAGTTATCAGCCTTACACTTTAATGGGAGCAATTTATTATGACAAAGGTGAATATCCAAAAGGAGATGAGTATTTTGCAGAAGCAATTAAGCGTGGGGCTAAAACCGAAGAAATTGATGATGAAATCAAGCGAGTAGTTAGAAGCACTAAAGATGAAAATAAACGGCAGGATGCAGTTAAATATTTACTGAAAAAAGATTCACAGCGGTATGCTTGGGCTAAGTCTTATCTGAAAAAGTCAAAAAATAAAGGTGAAATTTAAAATTGCAATTAGTGCTTAAAGGGTTGCATCTAATGGATTTTATTACAATTTTGGGATTATTTGCCGCTACATTAACCACATTTTCTTTCTTACCGCAGATGATTAAAACATGGCGTTCTAAATCAGCAAAAGATGTTTCCTACGTCATGCTCATTACCTTTAATATAGGCATATTTTTATGGTTAATCTACGGACTTTATTTATCAGCTTTGCCAATTATTTTAGCTAATGGTGTCACATTATTTTTTAACCTCATAATTTTATGTCTTAAAATTAGATATAGATAAACAGATTGCCAAGTGTCCTTTAGCCCCTCAGACTAGAAGTCTGGGGCTACACAAACAAAGTCCGCCTACGCGGACTGTGAAACCTGCAAAAGCAGGTTTTGTATGTGGTGCTGCGACTTACAATCGTTAAGGGATCAACAAAAACACTTAATCAACTCTTGCTAACAAACACCTGTGACTTCATCTGTATTTACTGCTGAACGCCTTCTATTCACCCCCGCTATCCCTGAAAGCGAGGCTATCCCTACCATTTTTGCCTTTCCTAACGAGTACAGCGTAGGTATAACTAGCCTTGGCTATCAGGTGGTATGGGCTACTTTAGCTATGCGTGCGGATGTGCAGGTAAGTAGGCTGTTTACCGATACTCACGAACAACTTCCGAGAAAGCCGGAATTATTAGGCTTTTCTATGTCGTGGGAATTGGATTATGTTAATATTTTGAATCTGCTAGAATCTTTGGAAATTCCCATCAGGACAAATGCCCGTAATAACCATCATCCCATAGTTTTTGGTGGTGGTCCTGTTTTAACAGCCAACCCTGAACCTTTCGCGGATTTTTTTGATGTAATTTTGCTGGGAGATGGCGAAAATCTTCTAGGTAATTTTATTGATGCTTATAAAGAAGTTAGAGATAGCGATCGCCAAACTCAACTCAAAGCACTAGCACAAGTACCGGGAATTTATGTTCCTAGTTTGTATGAGGTGGAATATCACAATATAGATGGTGCTATCAAATCCATCAAACCAAGTTCACCAGAAATCCCTGCTGTAGTCCAAAAACAAACTTACCGAGGAAATACTTTATCTGCATCAACGGTGGTAACGGAAAAAGCAGCTTGGGAAAATATTTACATGGTGGAAGTGGTGAGAAGTTGTCCAGAAATGTGTCGTTTCTGTTTGGCAAGTTATCTCACATTGCCTTTTAGAACTGCGAGTCTTGAAGGTTCGTTAATTCCGGCGATTGAAAGAGGTTTAGAAGTTACAAATCGGCTAGGATTATTAGGAGCTTCCGTTACTCAACATCCAGAATTTGAGGATTTACTGAAGTATATTAGTCAGCCAAAATATGATGATGTTCGTCTGAGTATTGCCTCAGTTAGAACTAATACTGTAACGGTGCAGTTAGCGCAAACTTTAGCGAAACGAGATACTAAATCTCTAACTATTGCTGCCGAAAGTGGTTCGGAAAGATTGCGGCAAATTATTAATAAAAAGCTAAACAATGATGAAATTGTTCAAGCAGCTATGAATGCTAAAGCAGGGGGATTAACTGGTTTGAAACTCTACGGAATGGTAGGAATTCCCGGTGAGGAACCAGAAGATTTAGATGCTACTGTAGAAATGATGCGCGATATGAAAAAAGCTGCTCCTGGCTTAAGGTTAACGCTGGGATGTAGCACGTTTGTACCCAAATCTCACACGCCTTTTCAGTGGTTTGGAGTAAATCGCCAAGCAGAAAAGCGGTTACAGCTTTTACAGAAAAAACTCAAACCGCAGGGGATAGATTTTCGTCCCGAAAGTTATAATTGGTCGGTAATTCAAGCTTTGTTGTCGAGAGGCGATCGCCGACTATCTCAGCTTTTAGAACTAACTCGCAACTTTGGTGATTCTTTAGGCAGTTACAAACGTGCCTTCAAAGAACTAAAAGGCAAACTTCCTGATTTAGATTTCTATGTTTATGCTCAGTGGTCAAGTGAGCAAATCTTACCTTGGAGTCATTTGCAAGGGCCCTTACCACAGTCTACACTACTAAAGCACTTGGCTGATGCTACAAGTCATTTCAAATCGTCCGAGAAGCTAATTGTTAATGGTTAATGGTTAATGGTTAATGGTTAATGGTTAATAGTCATAAACTATGAACCATGAACTATGAACAATCAACAACAAACAATCCAAAATCTAAAATCTAAAATCTAAAATTGATAGATGCAAACTACAGCAGAGTATTACTGCGCTTATTGTGGGGAAGCAAATTTAACTTTTGTTGATTTGACTTGTGGAGGACAGCAATCTTATGTAGAAGATTGTCAAGTTTGCTGTCGTCCTAATATTTTGTATATCCGTGTCGATGAAGATACTCTTGATATCGAGATTGACACGGAATATGAAGGTTAAATTAGAGGTTTGTCTCGATGTTGCACTTTAAGTATTCTTCAGTGATTGATGCACCAGTAGAAGTTGTTTGGAAATTTCACGAAAGACCGGATGTTTTGCAACTACTAAACCCACCTTGGCAACCAGTACAAGTACTACGTCGGGAAGGGGGACTAGGTGTAGGTGCTGTGACTGAATTTCGCCTCCTTCTTGGGCCAGTACCTTTGCGTTGGTTAGCGCGTCACACTCAATACGAAGAATATCACCTATTTACCGATGAACAAATATCCGGGCCTTTTGAATCCTGGATGCATAAACATAAATTTGAAGCGGAAAATGGTCAAACCAGATTGACTGATGAAGTTTCCTTTTCTATGCCTGGTGGACAACCAGTCGAGTTTGTCGCCGGTTGGTTGGTACAGCTACAATTAGAAGCAATGTTTCGCTACCGCCACCATGTAACTAAACGGGAGTGCGAGTCAAACTAATTAATAACTCATTATTAATAATTCATAGTTCCCCTACTTACATCTTGCAAAGCGCCAGATAGCACATCATAAATATAACTAAGTATTTCAGAATATTTCGACTGCCCTTACATCCGTCTGGGACTATAAGTCCCAGTCTCATAGCAGAAGTCCTCTTTTAGAGGACTGAAGCAGAATTGTAATGATTGTCAAATTTATTACGTTTTATTAAAGGATTTGTGGTTTCTGATTAAAGGTGCAAGATATCTGCCTAGGCATAAATGCTATGCTGGTGAAAATATTGTTGGTACGTGTTGTTTTTTTATTATTTAGAATTGCTACAGTTAGAAGCTGATAGCAATTAGAAGTAAATTATATACTGTCCGATTGGGTTGAACAGTATTTTACCCATTCGGTAGAAATACCATAATAATAAATTTATAAATAATTACTTTTATTAAAGAAAATATAAAAACCCTGAGTTTATACTTATTCTGGGTTTTTTTTGTACGATAATAATTTTAGTTTTTCACCCGTTAAAATACTGAGTTTTGAACGCCGAATCTTACTAGTTTACGGTGGTTATTTTACTGTTTAAATCGTTAAGAACATGAATTTTTTACAATTTAAATGTAATTACAAAGTAACTTTAAAGTTAGCTTTTGTGGGTTTAGCTTCTTTATTATTTCTGTCACCCTTGGCAAGGGCTAAAGAACAAGTGAGAGGGGAAACTACATCGACGAATAATTTTAGTAATTACCCAGTGCAACTAACCCAACAACAAGTTTGTCCCTCTGCCAAATTGCTACCAAAACGCAGTTTCGATACACCTAAATATTATGTTTATATTTGCAGGGGAGATAATGAAAATTCTCTTGGATATTACGTACGTGTTACTAAAAATGGTGGTAACAAGTTTACTATTCCTGTAAGTCGCAAAAATGGTGAAACTTATCTTGCTATTAAAGGTGAAGTAACATACGTAGTCACTCCGTATGAACTCTTAGTCAGTAAACAAGGGCGTGTAGTCACCAGAGAAAGAGTCAACAGCGCGATCGCAGCTAATGGTAAACCTTTAGCGAGGGGTTGTCCTGATGGTAATACTACCTTTGTAGAAGCTGAAACCCAAAGCTTTATTGTTTTTATTTGCGGTGAAAACATTCCCAATAGTTACGTAGCTGTTGCTAGAAATGGAAATGACAAAATCACTCTCCCATTGCAAAGCGACAACGCCCATGGAGAAATTCAAGATAGTCAGTATATTGCTGTAAAAGGTGATATTCGTTACTTGCTCACTTGCAAAGTGCTAAGAGTTTCTCGTGATGGTAAAACTGTAGTTAAAGAAAAAATTTTGCGTTGGAATTGATTTAATTTAGTATATTAAACTTATACCAATTCTCTTTAACTTTGAAACATATCAGATTCCACGCCAGTCGCCTCAAGTCGGGAAACCCGCCCACGACGCTGGCTCCCCAACCCCCTTAAAAAGGGGGCTTAAGTATCAGATATTTCGAGAAATGGTATTACAAAAATATAAGCTTGTAGTAAGCGCTTAAGCGCTCACTACGAACTTTGCTTTATATCCACCTAGTTGCTAAACACAGATGAACATAAATAAACACTTATAAAATCTGTGTTCATCTGTGTTTATCTGTGGTTAATTTTATTTAAAATATTTTTTTGAAATATGTTGATTTTAAAACCACAGATGAACTAAATAATCTGTGGTTTATTTTCATAGAATTGTCCCAATCCTTATTTGTCTTTATTTTTAAAAGCTTGCCGAGAAGCCCATTGGACGAAACCAGGGAACAATCTATTAATAGCCTGAGAAAAATTAGCGGAACCAACAAGTACTTCCGATTTATGATTTTTGACTGCATCCCAGATAGCATTTGCCACATCTTCAGGTTTTTCAACCACGGGAACTTTTAGGATATTTTCAATCTGTTCGCGGCGGCTTTGAGTATCTTGTTCATCCTTACCCCGAAAAATCGCTCTTTCCACGAAATTACTATTAATTAAATTCGGATAAATACCACAAACGTGAATTCCTTTTGGTTTTAATTCTCCGTGTAGTGATTCTGTTAAACCTGTAACAGCAAATTTACTCGTGCAGTATGGAACTAAATAAGGGTTAGGCGCTTTTCCACTGATAGAACTCAAATTTACAATAATTCCTTTTCCTTTTTGGAGAAAATATGGTAAAAGAGCATTAATTGTGTGGATATATCCCCACAAATTAGTATCTATAACCTTGTGCCAATCTTCCAAAGAAAATGCCTCTACAGGCCCTTCTACAAAGATACCTGCATTATTTATTAGCACATCTATATCACCATAATGTTCCAAAGCCTTTTCTACCAGCGTGTTTACCTGGGATGGATCTGTGACATCGCAAGTAACTATCAGCGGTGTTTTTCCACTAATACTTTGTACTTCCTGTGCTGCGGCTTGCAAGCGATCGCCATGACGCGCTGCAAGCACCAAATCATATCCTTTACGGGCAAATAAAAGAGCAGTTGCTTTACCAATGCCTTCAGAACCACCTGTAATAAGTACCGTAGGTGCCATATTTTTAATCGAAAAACTCTATTTACTTTCTATTAGTTTGAGCAATAATATTCAGAAAACCTTCTGACTTTCGTTAGATTTTAATAGTCAGCCAGGAACTTAAGTTCCTGGCTAATAGCTTAAGTCGGTTAAAACCGACTCAATTCTGCGATAAAGTTCGTTAAAACTGACATCTTGTACCCTCCGCGTTCAGTTATATTAAAGTTGTCAGTATAGTTAATTACTAAATTTCTACATAAAAATTCTCTTCCATAGAGGCTTATCCAAAAGATTTATTTACCTTTTGTTGTATAAATTCTCATCCATATCGCTTAAAATTTCACCCTTTGGACTTGCTTAAGCTTTGACACTACAGATAGATAGTGCTAACTGAGCGGGTAATTACTATTAAAAATGTAATTCACATTTTTAAGGATACTTAACAATGGGCCCCTATCCCACTGATGCAACTGAAAAATCATACAATAACAGCGATCGCAATGCTTTTAAGTTTGGATTTACACCTCAGTCTGAACTGTGGAACGGACGTTTGGCAATGATTGGCTTTGTTGCTTACCTACTTTGGGATTACAAAGGCTACAGTGTACTGCGTGATTTGCTCAATCTCATTCACTAAACTTGCTATTGCCTGTACAAGCCACCTTGTCGTTAAATGTGTAATATTATTTAAATAAACTTAATGTATTAACACATTATGTGAGGTGTTGTCTAAAGTACAACACCAACCACTGACGGAGTTTTTCGTTTAGTGGTTGGTGAATTTTCTGATGGTTAGATTTTGTGAATTTTACCTACAAACTTAAACAAACAAAGTAAAAACTTGATGCAATCAGAACATTTACCCAGTCATATCATCGAAATTCCTAATCAACCTACTGTTGATGTCTTTGGAATTTTAATTGCTATTGTCATTATCGGCATATGGGCAAGTAGCTTGATTTTATTACTCTCAATAGACATTTCCAAATTGAATATTTTTGCGTTATTATCTGCCATACTTTGGCAGACATTTCTCTATACAGGGTTATTCATTACTGCTCACGATGCAATGCATGGAGTAGTCTTTCCTAAAAACGTAAAAATTAATCACTTTGTTGGGTCTCTAAGTCTATTCCTCTATGGTTTTTTATCCTATAAAACATTGCTGAAAAAGCATTGGATGCATCACCATCATACAGCTACTGAATTAGATCCAGATTTCCATGATGGTAAAAACAAAAATTTCTTTGCTTGGTATTTTTATTTTATGAAAAATTACTGGAGTTGGGGGCAAATTATCACTTGGATTATAGTTTATAACGGAATTCATTATACACTCCATATCCCCCAAGCAAATCTTACTTACTTTTTTGCTTTACCTTCTTTAATAAGTTCATTACAACTATTTTATTTTGGTACATTTCTTACTCATAGAGAGCCACTAAGCGGTTACATTCAGCCTCATTACGCCCAAAGTACCTCACTGCCAATGTGGTTATCATTTATTACTTGCTATTATTTTGGCTACCACGAGGAACATCACGAATACCCTCATCTTGCTTGGTGGCAGCTACCAAAAATTTACAAATTAAAACACTCAATAGTCAATAGTCAATAGTCATTAGTCATTAGTCATTAGTCAATAGACCTCTTGCAAAAGTGTGTTTTAGGAAAATTAAACCACAGATGAACACAGATAAACACAGATGAATATAGATAATTTATCGGTGTTCATCTGTGTTCGCAATATCCTAATATCTGGTTTTTGCAAGAAGTCTAATAGTTAATAAATACTGTGGACTGTTGACTTTTGATTGTTGACTATCTCAGTATTTTCTGGAAGCGAGGGACGTAGACAAAGATAAAGAAGTGGGCCAAATAACGGCACTAGCGCCACCGCCCAAAAGATTTGGGAATTATTATGCAATCCTCGCCGCGCCATATCGTCACCCAAGATGGTTGGGAATAACAGGCAAAATAGACAAAATGCTAAACTCATGCCATTAATAAAGCGATCGCTCAAAAATTGCTGCCAATAATCTCCCCAGTCACCGAAAATAAAAGCATAAGCAAATAAGCCAATCGTAGTTAAACTTAAAGCTATTCCAAAAAAGCGCGAATCAATCAACTGCAAAAAACTATCTTTTTGCCCGGAAAATTCTTGGTTAGGTTCACGAATTGCCAAGTAAGGTATTAAACCTAATACTCCTGATCCCGCCGCTGCTAAAACAAAAGGCCAGAAAGGAGTAGATTGCATCCTACCATCAATGAAGAGAACACCACTGTAAATAAATAGGCAAATGCCGATCAGGGCAAATAAGGATAGGATAATAGGATTTACCTCTGTCCAATTGAGAGTGAGAATATTTTTCAGCAGTATAACTGTATCTTCTAAATGCAGTGGTGGAGCCAAAAAAACAAGATAAGTTAAAAATCCAGCCCACAAAGACCAAAGTGCTATTTTTCTAGTCATAATCTGAATTTGCAACTAGTTTTAACTAGGTATTAGTTCTGTACTCGCTTCTGGTAGAGGTGGACGTACGCACAAGTAAATCAAGGGGCCGAACAGTGGAATTAATACTATCAGCCAAAACAGCTGAGGATTTTTGAAATCGCGACGCGCCATATCATCTCCCAGCAGTGCAGGAAATAATAAACAAAGCAGGGAAAAATCCAAGCTCATCACATGAACAAAACGGCTGGTTTGCCACTGTTGCACAAAATTACCCCAATCTCCTTGTCCTAAACCATAGGCAACTAAAATAGCTGTAGCTATGGTTAACACGACACCAGTCCAGCGAGAATCAAGAAGCTTGAGAAAGATATTTTTTTCGCCAGAAAAGTTTGTATTTGGTTCTCGTAGGGCTAAGTAGGGTAACAGAGCAAATGCTCCGACTCCAAAAGATAAAGCAGCAAAAGGCCAAGCAGAGATTTTTTGCCCTCTACCATCAAAAAACATCACTGCACTGTAGATTAAAGGCCAAATACCCATGATGTAAAAGAGTGCAATAATTAAAGGATTAATGCCTTGCCATTGACCAATACAAAGATTTTTAATCAACTCAAAAGTACCAGGTTGATTAGGTGGAGCAAATAGAAAAGCATAGGCAATAAATGCCAACCACAAAAGTGCAAAGGCAATTTTTCTCATGTTTTTTGATTTTGCTGCTATTTACGATAAACAACACTAAATTTTGCCGTGAAATAAATTTCACAGCGAGTAGCTGATATCTTGCATCATTTTCAACAAGAGCCAGAGGCTCTAATTTTCGTTACCAGGTTCAACCTGGTAACGAGGTTTTGGTGGGCTGCCGCCTCGCGATTATTGGGTAGGCGTGCAAGATATCAGATAGCTTAATCCCCTTTCAATGGGATGAAATTTATTATTAGGGATAGTCAAAAGTCAAGAGTCCATAGTCAATATTCAAGAGTTAAGAGTTGATAGTTATTTGACCATTGACTATTGACTATTTGTTGAAATTTAGGGATTAAAATAGCTGAAAGCTTCTGACAGGTAATCAGCAGCCGCTGCTACTACTGCGATCGCTCCTTCATAATCTAAGCGCGTTGGCCCCAAAACTCCTACGCTCCCTACAGGTACTGAACCACGACGATAGATAGAAGAAATTAAGCTACAGGTGCGTATCGGTTCGAGAGGATTTTCTGAACCAATCCTAACTGTTACCCGTGGTTTACCCACTTCTTCTACCTCTGGCTCTTCAAATATTAATCGCCACAGTTCCTCTTGTTCTTCCTCCAACAGTTGGATGATTGTTTGCACTTGTTGTAATTGTGCAAACTCTGGTTGACGTAAAACCTCTGCGACGCCACGAACCATAATTTGTGTAGTGTTTGGTGTGGAACTGCGGCGGCTTAATTCTACAAATGATTTTTTCAAGTATTCGCCATAATGCTGAAAATCCCGATCCAATTCACTCCAGTCGAGATTTGCTAAATCTAACAAACTGCGTCCCCGTAAGTGGCTATTTAAAAAGTTGGAAACAATCTGTAATTCGCGATCGATTACCTCTGGATCGGGTTGAGTTTCTTTTCGTTTTGGCGATAAATCCATCAACGCTGAATGTGTCTCGTAACTATCCGTCACCACAATCAGCATGATCCGTCCCGAATCAATTTGCAACAGTTGTAGATGTCGCAACTGTGCTGTACTGTTATATGGCATTGTAATCAAGCTAATACAGCCACTCAAGGTTGCCAAAATCTGACCAGCCCCTTGCAGTAAAGCTTCTAAGCTCCAATCTTCCCACTTCAGGCGATTTTGTAGTGTTTCTTCTACCTGTCGGGCTAAATTTTCAGATGGTGTAATTAGTTGGTCAACATAAATTCGATAGCCAGAATCGGAAGGTACTCGTCCAGCAGAAGTGTGTGGTTGATAAAGTAGCCCAACTTTTTCTAAAACGCCCATCGCGTTGCGAATCGTCGCTGAGCTAACACCCAAATTGTACTCCTCGACCAGAGCTTTGGAACCAACAGGCTCTGCTGTGGCAATATAATGACGTACTGTTGCCCAAAGTATATGCTGTTGTCGATTTGTGAGATTGACTTGCATAGGAAGTGTTTACTAAAGCAAACTTTTTAATCAATTTTTGAAAAATGAAAAAAATTATGGAGATTAATGCAAAAAGCATTAATAATAGTTAAGCAAGATGGTGAAATATGGATGTATTTTCTAATACTTAACAACAAATTTCTTGTCTCGCCTCGATTATTAGTACTATTTAATACACCTTTATTTCCGAAAGCAAAGCTGGCAATAATTAAAAGCTCTCACATATTTACGTATTTTCCCATAACTTTGCTAACTCATCTGTATTTATGGCTACTGGAAGAGCAGGTTATTCAAGTATAATCAAATGTAGATAAACAGGGAAAAGCATCCCTGATAGAGAAATTATTCAGCTTTTCCACCTATAGCCTTGAATATTTGGTCTTGAGTTCAGAATAGCAAAAGCCAGTTATAATCGTCATTGCCGGTTAATACTGAGGAAGTGAAGGGTCAACTATCATCGAATAGGCATCAATGCCACCGGCGATATTTTTAACATTTGTGAAACCTTGAGCAATTAACCATTGACACATCTGGGCAGACCGGATACCGTGATGGCAAATTACGAGGGTTTCTGCGTGCGGATCGAAGCGGCTTGGAATTTTATCTGCCCAGTCAGCAAATTGGCTCAGAGGAAGGTTGACAAAGCCCTCAATACTGGCGATCGCTACTTCTTGCGGTTCGCGCACGTCTATAAGTTGAAGGCTAGACTCGTCTGCTGATAAGCGTTGGGCAAGTTCTTCGACATTAATCTGGGTAATAGGTTGAGCAAAAAAATTCCCTGTCATGAGGTTTGTGCGAACAATGCTAGATCATCTAGATAATATTTATGATCGCAGAAAATCTTCATGTTGGCATGAGCATAGACTCAGTGCCATTACCGAAGTTTGATTAGAAAATCCAAAATACCCATTGGTCAACTAAACGATAAAGTGTGAAATCTGATATCTTGAACGCCTACGCAATAGCCGGGAGGCGAAGCCTCCAAAACCTCGTTACCAGGTTGAACCTGGTAACGAGAATAGAGCCTCTGGCTCTAATTCTCGAATGGTGCAAATCCAAAATATCAAGCGGTCAATTCATGATATCTGGTTAAATTTCGGAGATAAACGAAACTTTTAAAATAAAAACCGCTTTCCAGACCGAAGAAGACGGTTTAATTATGTTTGGGTGTTTGCACCACCCCAAGCGGTCTATGGAAAACGAATTATGAAGCAAGGTTTATTCTTCCGTTCCCTAGCAGCTAGTTTGATTGTTCTGCTGTTGATTGGTATCGACGGCTGTACTGGCTTAGGTCAAAATCCTTTGGTTGGCTTAGGCGGAACAACCGGACAGCCTGGTGCTGCAATTTTTGTGTCTAAACAAGCACCAGTGATGGCGTCGATGCTGGTAAATGCAGACAAATTGCAGGCTTTGGAGCGTGATGGAGAAATATCCAAGTTGAAAAACAGCTTATTAGCCAACACAGACATAGATTACAAACAAGATATTCAACCTTGGCTGGGAAACGAAATAACCTTGGCTGTCACTACTCTAGACATCGATCGCGATTTTGAGAACGGACGCCAGCCAGGATATTTGATGGCACTAGCAACCAATAAACCAGACAAAAGCCGTGAGTTTGTAGATTTGTTATTTTCCAAGCGGGCAATAGCTGGAGCAAACTTAACTGTTGAACAATATAAAGGCGTAAAACTGATTTCTGACACCCAAGAAGCAAATCCACCAGAAAAAATCCAAAATCCAAAATCCAAAATCCAAAATCCCCTAGCTGGCGCGGCTGTTGGTGATGAGTTTGTCCTATTTGCCAACGATCCAAGAGTGCTGCGAGAGGCTATTAATAATGTTCAAGCTCCTGACTTAAATTTGACCACCTCCAGCCAATATCAGCAAGCCATCAAACAACTACCCAAAACAGCACTAGCTACAGCGTTCCTAAACCTTAAGCGCGTAGCAGAATGGCAAGGGTTAAAATTGCCAGAAGATACAACCTATGACAGCGAAATTATTTCTCTGGTAGTACCAAATAATAAAGGATTGCTGGCAGAAACTGCTTTTTTTGCAAAAGGGGAGACTTTACCGCCAATAGAGCAATTATCCAAACCTGTTGAGGCTTTGCAGTATATTCCCGCGTCAGCAGGGTTAGCAATTGCTGGGGTGAATTTGAATAATTTGGGTAATAGTGATTTAGCTCAACTGTGGAAACAAGTCACAGCAGTTCTATCTGGTTCTAGAGAAGATGCGATTTCTCGACTCATGCAACCTGTGGCAGAATTGCAAAAACGCTGGGACATAAATTTAAAAGAAGATGTTTTTAGCTGGGTACAAGGAGAATATGCGATTGGATTGTTACCAAATCCAGAGCAAACTAATCCCGATTGGATTTTTGTAGTCGAAAAATCTGAGGCGACACCAGCAGGAATTGATCGTTTGGATGCGATCGCTTCTTCTCAGGGACTGTCAGTGAATTCTGTAGACTTAGACAAGCAACAAATTTCGGCATGGACGCAATTAAAAGCAGCGAAAGTAGCTGATAGCCAAAAGCAAGGCTCATATAAAATTCAAGCACAAGTGTATGGCGTACATACAACTCAAGGAAATTACGAGATTTTCGCCTCCAACTTAGAGACGATGGATGAAGTCCTTAATGCCAAGGATAATTCCTTAAATAAAAATCGCAATTTCCAAAATAGTATCGCCGCCATTCCCCAACCCAACCAAGGCTATGTGTATCTCGACTGGACAAAGAGTCGGGAAATATTAGAAAGTCAACTACCAATTCTCAAATTAGTGGAAATAATCGGAAAACCCTTCTTCCAAAACCTGCGATCGCTCACAATTAGTAGTTATGGTAGCGATACAGAATTGGTCAAAGGCGGTGTATTTTTCCAATTAGATGGTAGGGGCTAGGGGCGCTTGGGCTAGGGGCGCTTGGGCTAGGGGCTAGGGAAAAATCAGTACTTCAATTCTCAATGCCCAATGCCCAATGCCCAATTCTTGTTGTGGCACATTTCCATCTGGCACATCAGGAGATTTTTTGCTAGTTATTTCTGATAATATATGTATATAAAATAACTAGTATCTCTTCGTTAGAGGGCTGAGGTTTTAGATGAACAAGCGTCGCCCCCGACTTTTTTTCAGAAAGGGCTGGATTATTTTGGCTTTGCTTGCGACTATTGCCCCCATGCCCGTAGTAGCAAATATAGCAGCAAACTTTGGCACATTAAGCTTGATACCAGGTTTTAAGCCAGAAACAGGGAAAGTAAAAGGCTATACTGGCGGTTCGTATTCCGTGTCAGCTATAAGTAACCGCGATCGCAAAAAAAATGCATGTATTGGCTTTGCCGATCCCACCCCAGATCACATCTTAGTTTTGAAAAAAGACTTTTCCCGTCTGAAAATACAAGTCAACAGTAGTGGCTACGATACCACTTTGCTCATTCAAGGACCAGACGACAAAACAATTCGTTGCGGCGATGATACTGGTAAAAATAAAGACGCTAGCATCGAAGACAGTGACTGGAAAGCAGGAAACTATAAAGTTTGGGTAGCAACCTTTAACTCTGGAGTCAGGCGGAATTACACGCTTTCAGTTCAGGAATAGTCATTGGTCATTAGTCATTAGTCATTTGTCATTAGGGATTTCCAAGAAATAAATTATCCCGAATTGTGGGGTGGGACGGACAGCCTGCCCTTGGGATGGGACGGGTGAAGACACCCATCCCACAAGAAAATTCGGGATATTTTTTTATTTGCAAGTCCCTTATTATTAGACTAATGACTAATGACTAATGACCAATGACCAATGACTAATGACTAACATTTTTAGAGTTAGCACCTGAAACGTTAAGATAGAGTATAGCTTGTTTGGCACAACGAGGGTACAAAAAGCGTGCTACCTACACTAATTGCTGACTTTCGCATCATCTTTGAACGTGACCCAGCTGCCCGGAACTGGTTGGAAGTATTTTTTTGCTACCCCGGTTTACAAGCTCTGCTATTCCATCGACTGGCTCACTGGCTACATGCTATTGGTCTTCCCTTTATCCCTCGTCTGATATCTCATATTGCACGGTTTTTGACTGGAATTGAAATCCACCCAGGTGCGACGATTGGTAAAGGTGTGTTTATTGACCACGGTATGGGAGTAGTGATTGGCGAAACTGCGATCATTGGAGACTATGCCTTAATTTATCAAGGTGTTACCCTCGGCGGTACTGGTAAAGAAAGCGGTAAACGACATCCTACTTTAGGCGAATGTGTTGTAGTCGGCGCGGGAGCAAAAGTACTGGGTAATATCCAAATTGGCAACAATGTCCGCATTGGCGCTGGATCGGTTGTTCTGAGAGATGTACCTTCTAATTGCACAGTAGTAGGTGTACCTGGTCGCATTATCTATCGTTCTGGAGTCCGGGTTGCACCACTTGAACATAACAATTTACCAGATTCGGAAGCGGAAGTAATTCGCGTTTTAGTTGACCGGATCGAATCTTTAGAACAACAAGTACAAACCCTACAGCAGGATCAATCTGCTGCAAAAACTCTGGTTTTGGCAAGTAAAATTGTTGCCAATCAGAGTGAATTATTACAAGATGCCCCATCTTGCAACATCAAAGATAAAGCAATTCAGGAATTTCTAGATGGTGCTGGCATTTAAGGTCATTTGTCATTTGTCCTTTGTCCTTTGTCATTTGTCCTTTGTCCTTTGTCAAAGCTTAATGACCAATGACCAATGACTAATGACCAATGACTAATGACTAAATTAGGGGTTAACTGCTTGACTAAACCATCCTTGCTGCTCGTCGTAGTTATAGAGACAACGATTTTGTGGATCACCACGCAATTCCAAATGGTCTACTTGTACTGGATCGAGCAGCAATAGACAAAAATCTACCAATGGTTGCTTGGGGTCTGGTGGTGGTGGTTCAAAGGCTGCTTGCTCCTTAACTCTTGGTTTACCAGGATCAGGCCAGGCAAACTGTAAACGCGCTGCATCACTCAACTCTTGCCATTGGCTGCTACGAGTTTTTTGTAGTGTTGGGTCACAATTATCACTTCCTACCAAGATTAAGTCGCCAGTAATACGGAATTGCTCGCGCGTATTGGGGAAATACCAGCAAATTTCTGCCCAAGGTTGTTGTTTGATTTGGTCGGCTTTTTCGCTACGAGCATCAGTGATAAATTTGAGCTTGTTGGTAGCTTCTAAAAAGCCACGAAACACTACAGTACGATTAGCAGGACGACCATCAGCCCGTATTGTTGCCAGTTGCAGGTAACGGGCATAAACAAGGCTGCGGTTGCGATGAAGCGCGTGAGCGATCGCACCACGCCAAGGAGCAAGATCCATTATTTAAAGCCCCAAATACTCTCGCATATATTCATTCACTAATTCAGGTCGTTCTTGTTGCACCCAATGGCTACAACTGGGAATATATTTAATTTGTAAGTCTCTCACATAGGCTTCTAAGCCATAGGTGAGTTCTTTCCCTAGTGCGGTATCGTTCTCTCCCCAAATTATCAACGTTGGTACTTCTAGAATGCCCCATTTTTTATTCAGAAATTTATCCTGAAAAATATTGCGGTAATAGTTCAACATTGCTGTCATAGCACCGCGTTTAGCTGCGGCGTCTTTATAAGCGTTAATATCGGCTTGGGTAAAAGCGCTTTTATCAACAGCCATACCCTTAAAGGCATTTTCAATAAATTGGTAGTCTGCTGCTTGTAGTACTAATTCTGGTAGCCAAGGCAGTTGAAAGAAGAAAATGTAAGAACTTCTGAATAATTGCTGGGGGTTGCGTAAACCTTCACCTAATTTGGCTGGATGAGGGGCATTGAGTATAATTAATCGCTCTACCATTTCCGGGTGAGCATAAGCAAAACACCAAGCGATCGCGCCTCCCCAGTCATGTGCTACTAAAACACACTTTTCATATCCTAATCCCTTAATTATCCCCTCCACATCTTTAATAAATTCATCTATTACATAAGCTGATTGCTCTTTTGGTTTATCGCTGTCGTTGTAGCCGCGCAAGTCAACAGCGACGACTTTAAAATTCTTGGCAAACTCAGGAATTTGATGCCGCCACGAGTACCAAAACTCAGGAAAACCATGCAGCATCAGCATTAAGGGGCCTTCTCCCTGAGTCACGTAGTGCAGTTTAACTCCGTTGGTGATGATATACTCGTGCTTCCAAGTAGCTTCTTGCACGGACATAATCAATCTTCCTTTTGCTAGATAATTATGCACTCTTGGTAATTAATAATAATCGAAAATCATGTAAGTTGATTGGCGATAAGAATAAAAAACACTAATTAACAAGATGGACTGAATTAAAGATAAAATGCCCTTTTTTAACTAGGGCGGGCAGGATGCCCACCCCACAAGAGATTTATTATTCTTGTGGGGTGGGCATCCTGCCCGCCCTATTTTTACTTTATTTTTTCTTAATGCCCTTTGTGGACGAGCGTGGTGAGTTTTGTCAATCATCTGTGTTCATCTGTGTCCATCTGTGGTTAATTTATAACACTTAATGATTGCCATAGCTTAAATTCATATGGCTGCATAATTTAGTAAAAACTAGGTTAAAAACTTATATCTAATTAAATTGAAAATAGTTGATTTTGTACTTGGTCAATGCAATTTTAATCAATCAAAATTCTTAACAAAAAAATTCTCCTTGAGATAGATGAAAATTAATGGTCAAACTTGTTAAAAGGGTAGCTATGATTACATTCAAACAATACAACACAACATGACACAACAGCTTTTACACCATCCTTCAACATGGATTGAGCGATTAGCCCGATTTGGTTATATATCCAAGGGAGTAGTTTACGGTATTGTTGGACTACTAGCATTGCAGGCAGCGATAGGCAACGGTGGTAGAACCACTGATTCTGAAGGCGCTCTTCAAGAAATTGTCAATCAGCCATTTGGTCAGCTTTTACTAGCTTTGGTGGCAATTGGTTTAATTGGATATGTGATTTGGCGGTTTGTAGAAGCAATAAAAGACCCGGATAATAAAGGTACAGACGCCAAGGGATTAGCACAGCGATTTGGTTACGCACTTAATGGTTTAATATACGCTGGTTTAGCTTTGACTGCTGTAAAACTTGCACTTGGCACAGGTGGTAATAGTAATAGTAACTCTACTCAAGATTGGACAGCCCGTGTACTTTCTCAACCCTTTGGTCAATGGTTAGTTGGGATAGGAGGTGCGTTTGTAATTGGTCTGGGTTTTTATCAGTTTTACCAAGCTTTTAGTAAAGAAATTCGTAAAAAACTCTATTTAAATGACTTAAGCAATGCAGAACGCAAATGGGTAATGACAATTTGCAGATTTGGCGCAGCAGCACGAGGTGTTGTATTCTGTATAATTGGCTGGTTTTTTATTCAGGCAGCAACTAAGTCAGATGCTAGTGAAGCTGGAGGTTTAGGTGAGGCATTACAAACACTCGCACAACAGCCTTATGGCCCTTGGCTTCTTGGTATTGTGGCACTAGGTATGATGGCTTATGGAATTCACATGGTAGTACAGGCGCGGTATCGTCAGTTTGCTACTAATTAAAGGATTTTCACAAAGCATGACCATTATCGAAACACGTGGCGTTTGGCTTACTACCACCGATAGCAAAGTTCTCCGTTCTCAGCAAAGTATTGCTGAAGCAATGGACTTTCTCGCTGAGACGGGATTTAATGTCGTCTTTCCTGTCGTATGGACTAAAGGGGCCACACTGTATCCTAGCCAAGTCATGCGGCAGACCTTTGGTATTGAAATTGACCCGTTGTTTGTGGGGTGCGATCGCTTAGCTGAAGTTGTCACTGAAGCACATCGCGTTGGTCTAAAAGTCATACCTTGGTTTGAATACGGATTCGCCAGTTCCTACAATATGAACGGCGGTCCATTGGTAGCAAAAAAACCAGAATGGGCAGCCCGTGACTGCAATGGTAATTTGCTCAAGAAAAACGGCTTCGAGTGGCTGAACTCCCTTGACCCGCAAGTGCAGGATTTCATGTTGAATTTAATACTCGAAGTTGCGCAAAATTACGATGTTGACGGCATTCAAGGCGATGACCGCTTACCAGCATTACCCACTGAAGGAGGTTACGATCAGGTAACAGTAGAACGCTACCGTCAGCAGTTTGGCAAAAATCCCCCGCAAAACTCCAGGAATCCGCAGTGGTTGCAGTGGCGTACTGATATCCTCACTCAATTCCTCGCCCGTCTCTACCAATCAGTGAAAGCTATAAATCCCAATCTGATAGTATCAATGGCTCCCAATCTCCCAGACTGGGGACTTCAAGAATACCTGCAAGACTCCCGGACTTGGCTGCAACGAGGACTAGTAGATACATTCCATCCGCAAATTTACCGACGTGATTTTCCCAGCTACAAATCTATTGTTAATAAACTCGTAAACGAAGAGTTACCAGGTGGAATACAACCAAAATTAGCACCAGGAATTCTGATGAAGATTGGTTCTTATTGTATAACTTCAGATGACCTATTGCGGGCAATTGAATACAACCGTGCTTGTGGAATTTCAGGGGAAGTATTTTTCTTCTACGAAGGTTTACGAGAAAACAACAACGCCTTAGCCAAAGTATTGCGAAAAGGGCCCTATGCTCAATCGGCTGCATTTCCCTCCTTAGCACATCTGTGTCAAAGTAGTGTGAATAGTGAGACATCTACTTCAATTTGGCAACAGTTGCTAAGTATTTTGAAAAATATTTTTTAGGGGAAAATGGGCGTGGATTATCAATCGCAAGTGGAACAAGTAATAGAGACTCTTAAACAAGATTTGCCGACACTTTTTAAAAAAGATATTTCCTACGATATTTATACACAAAATATATATTTTCGTGACCCGGTTAATAAATTCAAAGGTAAAACCAACTATCACATTATTTTTTGGACTTTACGATTTCACGCTCGTTTATTTTTTACAAAAATTTATTTTGATTTACATGAGGTGTATCAGTCAACCCAATACACCATAATGGCAAAGTGGACGGTGCGTGGCGTGTTACGTGTTCCTTGGAAAGCACAAGTATTTTTCAATGGTGATTCCACGTACAAACTGAATCAAGACGGTTTGATATACGAGCATATTGACACTTGGGATAGGAAACCAGGAGAGATTTTACAGCAGTTTTTCCGGAAGGGAGAGGGAGCAGAATGAGTTAGGAGTTAGGAGTTAGGAGTTAGGAGTTAAGAGTGATGAGTTAGGAATTCAGAGTTAGGAGTTAAGAGTTAGGAGTTAGGAGTTTTTGAAATTTATGAATTATGAAACTTTTTATTATTCATAATTTATAACTCCTAACTCATCACTCCTAACTCCTAACTCCTAACTCCTAATTTATAACTTCCAATTCCGGCGAAAGTGGAAGAAAGTTTCCAATAATTCTTGTAAAAGAATATTGTTGTTTAACTTTTGCTTATTCCATTCTCTAGCAGTTTGTACTAATATTTCTGAAAAACTAGGAACTAGAGGAGATAAATCTGCTAGCTGATTAACTTTAATGTTTTGTGCGATCGCCAAAGATATAACATTAATTAATTCACATGCTTCCGCCCCTAATAATGAAGCTCCTAAAATTTCCCCATTTCGTCGAACAATAAATTTACAAATACCCGTTATTTCTTCCCGAATTTGGGCTGCTGCTAATGTTTTAAAATATTGCTGTATAACTATAATTTCATCTTGATGAAATCGACGTTTTGCTTGTGTCTCTGTCCAACCAACTTGCACCATCATTGGCTGAGAAAATATTCCCCACGGCACAAACCGATAATTGACTTTAAATCTGGGAAAAAATAGGGCATTTTTCAGAGCAATTCTCGCTTCATAATTAGTCAGGTGAGGAAAATCATAGCCACCAATTACATCACCACAGGCATAAATACGCCGGTTAGTCGTTTGCAGTTTCTCATTTATGACAAGGCGATCGCCATGCCATTTAACACCTACCGACGCCAAATTTAAAGAATTTATATTCGGCTGCTGTCCAGTAGCTACTAAAATTTCATCAGTTTCAATCGCCTTATCTCCCGCCTGAAGCCACTTTTTATCGTCAATTAACCGCACCTGAGTTACTGCTGTTCGGGTAAGTACGCGCACACCTTCCGCTTCTAACTGCGCTTGTAGGAGTTGGGTTATCTCTGGATCGGCATGGCGGATAATGTAAGGGCGATCGCATATCAGCGTCACACTACAACCCAACCGCGTTAAAGTTTGCGCTATTTCCACGCTTTGGGGAACACCACCAATAATTACCCAATTTTTAGGTAGTACGGAATTATTGAGAGATTGCCAAATATCAGCAAGGGTAAGAAAGCCTGTTTTTTGCAATCCTTCAATATCTGGAACAGTCGGAACTGAACCACAGGCTAGTAAATAAGTGCGTGCCCATAGCGGGCGATTATTAACTATAAATGTCATTTTAGACGAAGATTGAAATTGACCTTCGCCTAGAATGACATCTACACCTTGGGCAGCTAAGAAAGCTGGCGAATACTGTTCTTCTACATTAGAAACGACACCGCGAGCATAAAGCATCGCATCTTGCCATACTACAGATATTTGGCATTGTTCTGAGATATCCGGATGTGAAACTTGAATACCAAATTGAGCAGCATTATTCAACTGCTGAGAGTATTTGCTGATTTCGTTGAAGACGTGGTGAAAAACAAATCCATAGTTGGTTTTGGGTTCCACCAAAGCAACTTTAGCCCTAAGTTGGGTTGCCATCAAAGCAGCGTAGCGCCCAGCAACACTGCCACCGATAATTACAACATCGTAGTCAATAGTCACGCGAATTAAAAGTTAGGAGTTAGGAGTTAGGAGTGAGGAATTAGGAGTTAGGAGTTAGGAGTTAGGAGTTAGGAGTTAGGAGTTAGGAGTTAGG
>JBHYDF010000122.1:0-24873 GCA_051861145.1 Nostocaceae cyanobacterium | reverse complement strand
TATATTCTTGAAACCTTTATAACAACTTTGTTACAGCTTATCTTAGTGCCATTCGGCTATAGTGTAAGTCCTAGGGAAGTTGAAGTTACTTGGAAATGAGAATGACAGTGCTGCGATCGCTAACAAAATAGGTATTACCTGTCACCATCATTTCTTGCCCCGGTTCAACAATGTCCATAGGGGAAGCAATAGAAGTATCAACGACCCTGTACCAAGTCCGACCCGGAACAGTAGGAAGTTCAAATTCTAGACCTTCCCAGTACATATTGAGCATGACGTGAATATCTGCGTCACCATTAAAGCCGCCCAGAGTGAAGGCAAAAGCTCTAGACTGAGAGTCATACCAACCTGGACTAAACAACTTGGTTCCATGCCAAGAGATGTCTGCTAAACCCCGCTCATTCACTTCACCTGTGAAGAAACAACCACGGCACAAAACTGGATGATCCTTGCGGAAACGGATCATCAGCTTGAAGAACCGAAAGATGTTAGCGTTCTTCTCTACAAGACCCCAATCAAACCAACTAATTTCATTGTCTTGGCAGTAAGCATTGTTGCTGCCCTTTTGGGTTCGCCTAATTTCATCCCCAGCAGTTATCATCGGCACACCCTGGGAGAGGAAAAGAATGGTTGCAAAGTTTTTAATCTGCTTTTGGCGCAGAGATTCGACAAATGGATTATCAGTCTCACCCTCAAAACCACAATTCCAACTTAAGTTATCGTTGATACCATCGCGATTATTTTCACCATTGACCTCGTTGTTCTTGTAGTTGTATGAGACCAAATCGTTGAGGGTAAATCCATCGTGGCAAGTAATAAAATTGACACTGTTTATTGGTAAGTGCCCCTTGCTTTGATAGAGATCGCCACTGCCAGCAATGCGCGAGGCGACTGCCCCGGTTAGCCCTGGATCTCCTTTAACAAACTGTCGAACATTGTCTCGATAGAGTCCGTTCCATTCCGCCCAACGATATCCAGGAAAGTAACCAATCTGATAGAGTCCGGCGGCATCCCAGGCTTCAGCTATGATTTTGGTGTCAGCTAGAACTTCGGAAGTATCGATGTGCCAAATTACTGGAGGATGGATCAATGGGACTCCATCTTCACCACGAGCTAAAATTGACCCTTCGTCGAAGCGGAAGCCATCAACGTGCATTTCTCTTACCCAAAATTCCAAGCATTCTAAAATTAACTTTTCTGGAATTGGGTGATTGCAGTTGAAGGTGTTTCCGCACCCCGAATAGTCCATATAATACTGACGATCCCAGGGAACAAGATGATAGTATATACTATTGTCGAAGCCCTTGAAATTAATAATTGGGCCTAAGTGGTTCCCTTCACTAGTATGGTTAAAAACCACATCCAGAATAACTTCGATTCCAGCCTTGTGTAGTGCCTTGACCATATCTCGAAATTCTTTGATATGGTTTCCTAGCTCTGGAGAAACACAATAGGAACCTTCTGGGGCAAAGTAGCTGTGTGGGTTATATCCCCAGTAGTCTTTCAAGGGTACGCCATTGACTTCTCGGATAACTTGCTTTTCATCAAAGTCAAAAATCGGCATCAGTTCAACAGCAGTTACCCCTAGTTTTCTCAAGTAAGGAATCTTCTCGACAACATCTGAGAAAGTGCCCCCATATTGGCAGCCAGAGGAAAGCGATCGCGTAAATCCACCAACATGCATCTCGTAGATGATGGTATCCTTCATTGGGCGATTGATAGGGCGATCGCCTTCCCAATCGTAGTCTGATAGATCAATGACTACACTCCGCATACAGGTAGTCAGATTGTCTTTATCTCCGAGAGCATCAACACGGTTCCAAAGAGCGTTGGTATTTCCCGAAGCATAGGGATCAATCAGTACCTTATTTCTACTAAAACGGTGTCCCGCTCCATATAAATCTTGTGGACCGTCAACGCGATAGGCATAGTGAGTACCGGGTTTCAACCCTCGTACATAAATATGCCAGAAGTGAAAGGTTTTATTGATCCTGGGGTCTAGTTTAATTATCTGTACGGGTTTTGGGTCATCATGCTCATCGAACAATAAAAGCTCAACCGACGTTGCGTGTTCTGAGAAAACAGAAAAGTTTACTCCATATTGATCTGGTGTTGATCCTAAAGGATGTGGTCTACCAGCTTCTACTGAGTATGTTGTAACAGCTGGTTCAGTCTGATATGGTGGTAGTATTGCTGTCATTTGCTACTTTTTCACCGCAAAATATTAAGTTATCTTTTATCCCGCGTCGTCTCTGCATTCTCACCTAAAAATAGGGAGTGAGGAGTAGGGGCTTTCCGACTCTTCGCCCGTACGGGAGTACGAAAAGAAATATTTTCATAACTTTTCGTTGTCGGCGAGTCTGCTTACGGATAGCTAAGCGTTATGCCCGTGGCGGTCTGACTTGCGACTAGGCAACAACTGCCAGTTTTTGCTTTTCAATTTCCTCGGCGACAACATTCATAAATTCATAGGTGACGTTGGGATGCTTGGCGGTAATCAAGTTACCATCGATTTGTACATTCTTAGTGCCATCCCCTTCAAACATGACGATTCCTCCCGCGTTCTGGACATCATAAATCAGGTTATGGGCACAGGTAACTTTGCGACCCTTAAGGAGTTCTGGTGCAGCGCAAAACAGCCAAAGGCTATGGCAGATAGTTCCAATTTTTAATCTACCGGCATCCATACTCCTGACAGCTGCTCGAAGAAACTGGACAGCCGGAGATTGATTGGGCTGACCTTCTTTTGGGTTGACTTCATATCGAAGACGGTCCATCGCATAAGCACCGATGAGAATAATAGCATCATAATCGGTAGGCTCTATATCGTTGATTTCTACCGAAACCGTAACCTCTTCTGTAAAGTCATTTCCCCTAAAGGTCAGCTGCGGTTGACCCCATAGGTGAGATATGTAGTCTATCTCGTATCCATTTCTGGGGAAATATTCGTTGAATGCTCGGTACTCATTTTCATCAAAGTGAGCTTCAATGAGTACGCCGATTCTTCCTTTTTTGTGCGAGTTTGTAACTGACATATTAACCTCTTTTCTTTTTGATTAGAGTAGAGAACTTTGCTGTGAAGATTGTTGTCTTGTAAATTGCTAAATTAACCGTTAACGTTTAATCATCTGCAACAAGTAATCTGGTGCAAAAACATCACGGTAGAAAGTTAATTGTTCGCACTTAAGGTAGCATCCACCTCGATGACCACGCCGCAACCAAGTCACATTTCCCTTGGCGATTGTTTCAGTTGTTTCGTCGTCAATACAATTCCATTCAAAGTAGACTACTTCGTCGTGGAACATCACGATTGGCCAAAACATTGTTACGCCTAATTGCGCAATAATTGCCCACCAATTTGCCTCTCTATGTGTCCCTGCTGTTCTGCCATAAAAAGGTCCATCAGCACAAAGGTAGACAAGATTATCGGCATATTCTTGTGCAAGAATATCTCCTCGTCCTTGTCGCAGGGCTTCACAGTGAGTCGGCCACCATTCTTTGTTTTCCTTTTCTATCTGTGCCAAGCTGTACTCCGGAGTTACTTCTGGCAACGTCTTTTCTCGGAGCAAAATGATTCTTTCTGCCTCCTTAATTAACTTTGCCGACATTTCGGGAGAAATTTGTCCTGGCTTGGAATAATCTGCTGACAAATCTTTGTAGTAGTTGGTTCGCTTCATCATTTAATATCTTCTGCAAAAAGAGTAAAAAAGTTCACCAAGCTAACCTGAAACTTGACAATCATGAGGCATAACCCTGATAATTAATGACTGAGATACTTCTTGAGAGTGTTATGTTGATGAATGCAAAATTTCATTGAGAGTGCCGAAGCAACCAGCAGCTTTATTGAACCCTGCATAAACGCACATGAACAAAAGAAGTTCTTCAATTTCTTCACGAGTGGCTCCTTGCTTGAGAGCCATATTAACGTGGGCAGCAAAAGGGCTACCTGGTCCTACCTGGTCTTGATTGGCAACGTCAACAGCAACTGTGATCAGAGCCTTAGTTTTTTGGTCAATCAATGGTAGTCCCCAAGCTTCACCTGCAACACGAGTGCAAAAATCACCAAATTTGGGATTAATGCGCTTTAGTCCCTCTTGAAGCTCTTTGTCATCTAGAACTGCATTTTGATATGCCATTTGATATGTCATATTATCCTCCTAATATCAGCTAGGTACAGCAATCTGCTGTGTATTTGTGCCGCGCATCAGACGGAGTATGTTATCTTGTAGTTGATTGGTTGCACCAATGTTGTAAATCAGTGCTGCGATCGCAGAACCTCGCAGACCAGATGATGTCATTTGACCGTTGTAAACAAAGGTGTAAACATCTCGTTCGGGAAAAGTGCTAATCTGCTTTATGTACTTGGGTTGCTCCTTTTGGGTCGAAGTGTATTCAGAAGAAGCAAAGAATCTTTCCATATCTAAGCGATTCCTAAAAGCAATTTCAAACGCTGCCTGATATTGCTTTTCTATGGGTTCATAATGAGAGACTCCAGGCGCTGGCGGTAGCTTCTCTGTGTTGTCATGTTCTTCAAGTAAATGGAGTCGAAACTTCAGGATTAAGTCACTCTTGACTATGGCTGGAGCAAAGCGAGCCAGCAAATAGTTCCGAAAATCATCAACGCTAATGGAATCAGCTTTCGTGAGCATAACGTGAAGTTTCATCACACCCAAGTTTGCGTTGGGGTCGCCAAATTCTATCCGATCTACGTAGGTTTGAGAATTACCGTTGTTCGTTACATAACCAACGGTATTACTAAATATGTTGTGTTCGTCAGACATGAGAATTGCAGCAGCATCAAACCATTTCTGGCGGTCTTCCTCGGAAAGGAATGTTAATTCTGCAATCCCATCAAATTGGTCTTCTGCTGGCGTGTTATATTTTATCCCATTAATTGCTGGCCAGATACCACCATCATTGTGAGCTAAGTGAAACTGCCAGTATTGATATTGACCTGGTAGCCGAGCGCAAACCGGACCATGAACATTAGCCCAGTAATTATCAAACATTTCTAAAGTGATGCCGTTTCGCTTTCTCAGGAGTACGTAAAATACGGCTTTGACATTGCGATCGCGTTCTGCATAGTCAACTTGGCTCATAGTTGACTTCCTCCTTTTACGTAAGTTTCCAGATGTGGTGATTTAGCTGTGCAGAAGAACTATCTATTCCTCAGTCCTTGTTATGTCCTCACCGTTTTATCTATGGAATTCCTTTCCCCTGTACCTTTTGAATGAATAAAAGTCTTATCATCATTCAGTTTGTTCATTTGAGAAGACTTTAGCCAGGGAAAATAGAGGAATTAAGGAAATTTCATTTGTTTGAATCACAATTTTTTTGTAGGGGAGGCAGCGCGTTGCGGGGGTTCCCCCCGTTGTAGCGACTGCCGTGCGGGTGAGCGCAGATATCCTCTCAGCAATAGTTCGAGATTGAAACAAAACCCGCCCCTACAACAATTCGAGATTGAAACAAAACCCACCCCTACACTATCGTGTGGTCTATTCATCTGAAAATAGCTGTAAGAAAATTTTGTGTTGTTTTGCTGCCATTCATTTTTTTAACGAATTCCGCGAGATTCCACAACTTCAGCCGTAAGGCAAGTTGGGGTAGAGAGACTACTAGTAAAAAACCTTTGCAATAGTTACATAGATACGATAGACTATATTATTATGAATAAGTATAATTAAGGAAATCTATAAACTAAATCCACGATATCTTAGGATATAGTCAGTACGTACGCTTCAATCTCATTAACTGGGCGACTTCATCCGAAGATAACTTTCTAAAGTGCGACAATTGAGCAAAGCGCTTGCTGCGAAGTAGACTAAAAAAACTTCTATTTTTACTGACCTACCTAAACTGAAATTTTTTCTTAATTCCCTTATCTTCCATTGCTCCAACCGTCATGCAACTAGCAAACTGTTGTGTGTACATAAGACCTTGGTTAATTCGTAATTGCGTCTTTTTTGCTACAAGCAGTCAATCAAATAAACAGCTAATAGCCTATAGTTACCATTGATTATGGGCAACACTAATAGCGAAACGCACAGCCCAAAAGTATTGCAGCTTAGCTCGACTTTATCCATTGAAAGCTAAACGCTGAAGCTGACGCTGGAACCTTTGTGGACTAGTAATCTTACTTTTTCGATTTCACCAACAATCAGTGACATGGAAAAAGTTTTTGCCAAAAAGCTTGGGTTTTTGCCGGATAAAAAAAACCGAGTTCCTAATTTTGGATAAAGTCGAGCTTAGAGGATGTTTTAAAAGTAGTATGTTTAAGGTGCCAAATCTTGAGATCCCCCTAAATCCCTCTTAAGGGGGACTTTGAAAAAATTCTTTTCCCCTTTTTAAGCAGGGTAAGGGGGGTCTTCAATGAAATAGTGTAATGTTAATGACTTTGCAAACATCCTCTGAGTGAGGATTCCGTTGTCAATTCCTTAAAACTCTCAACAGCAGATTGTTAACCTTTGTGCATCTAGGGTGCTTAACTATGAATGCGAAATTTCAGGGTATAAACACGTATCTGCTTGAACAGGCGTGTTTACTTAAACAGCCATCTAAAATCTTCCATACAATAGTGCAATTGCCTTTGGCATTTTGGGAGGTGCGATCGCGTAGCGTACCTCTGTGGCACACACTGCAACGGGCGCTTCGTGCGAGTGCTTGACTTTTGCTATGAAGCAGGGACGGCGTTTGCTGCCTCTACACAATGTCCAATGCAGACATCTTTATCTGGGGATCGCTGTGCAATTATGCAACTTTCCTCGTCGAGAGTGGGGATCAACTCTCAGAAATCTCTCGCGGCATCAGCATTAGTCTAACATTACCATTTGGTTTTTTTCCACATTTAAATATTTCAACAGTTATCCAGACAAGTTTGCTGAAGGCATTTTTATCACGAGTAGCAGTCTTTTATTTTGCGATCGCTACTACATAACAATTAACCCCAGCCTAGTTATAGGTAGAGTTGGGTAATCGACTGATGACAAACAAATTTATTAGCAATGGAAGTGGCTATGACATTTTCAACTAATCCTATCATACCTTCTTCAACTAATATTGAAGCGGCGTGTGTTGCCCCTGACCAAGTAGCGGTGAAAACTGCCAACCGCACTTGGGTGCATCAACCCGATGCTTTGAGGATCGCTGATCCCCGTGCAAAAAAGTTGGTTCGCGCAGAGAGTGTAGCTAAAACCCGGAAGCTTTTGGATGGGGCGATCGCACTTGCTTGGCACACTGTGAAGTCGAACTGTAGACCACCTGCCTTAACCCCCACACGCTGGGTATGGCGGCTTGCTGGTTCTTACCATCTAACTCACTTGACCCCACAACTGATGGCGGAGGCTGCCAAACGCTTTGCTGCATCTGGTCGCAAGAGTTTAGCGCAGTGGGCTACAGAAAAAGCTAGAGAGGAAGCGGGTCACGACCGACTTGCCCTGCTGGATATCCAGTTTATGGGATATCAAGCCGAGGCTGTGGTGGAAGCGCTCATTCCCCCTGCCGCAGAGGCTTTAGTGAATTACTTCATCCGGAGTGTGTGGAACCGAGATCCAATTAATTGCGTTGGCTATTCCTATACGATGGAACGTTTAGCGCTAGGCATTGGAGAAAAGTACATTCAGCGAGTGGAGGCTTTGCTGCCACCAAATATCCAAGCTACCCGATGTCTGCGCGTACATAGTAGTGTTGGCGCTGATGCGGAGCATGTAGAGGAGACGGTTGAAATGGTTGCGGAACTTGATCCCCAGGAGCGTAACCACGTAGCAGCTGCCTGTTACGAAACCGCATTACTGTGCTTCAGCCCACCCAAAGAAAACTATATATCAGATGAGGAACTACAGAATGTGTTGAGACCACTACAGCATATAAACAATCACGAGTGAGACCTGATTATCAACTGCTCACGTAATAACCCTAAAACCAAGCACAACTTGTCTAACACACCCTTAATAATACTATTCAAAACAACTACAAGGAGAAGAAAATGAATACTACAACAGCTACAGCTATGATCGATCAGCAATGTTTGAACCATTATTATTCTACTAGCAGCCTCACGGAGATTTTTGAAGTTTTGAATGAGATGGAGTTTGAGTTGGAAAGCATTTTGGTTAAGGAATTTGAGCAAGGACTGTCAAACGACCTCAACAACTCATTCTAGATTCGGTTTATCTGTCTGTTTGTGGAATGAGGCTTGCTCTAACAGTCATAGGACTTACGCAAAAAGTTGTTGTAATGCTTGATTTTCGTAGCGGCAATTCATGAATTGCCGCTACAAATCCTGTGTTATGCGTAAGTCCTGAGTTAATATCTCTGATTGTCTAGCCTCTGTCAAGCAAGAAAATAAAGAAGCTCCAAGGCTTGTTAGACCCCATATTTTGGGAGTTTTTAACGAAGGAGATAATATTTCTGACAAAGGCACCAAAAAACTGGAAAATCCAACCCTATTGCTCAGTTAGGTTAGCAATCTGCTTTTCAGCTGCTCTTGTTAGCAAAGGAATTGACATAAAACGCCGAAAAACCCACTGCAAGGTGAGAGTATAAGTCAGCTTGCCAAACTGATTGCTGATGGTTTGTTCACCTGGATTAACCACTGCTATGCCAACAATACTACAAAACCTAAGAGACACAACATTGACCCGTGCAATCGAAGCTAACCTGGTCAATTTTTTCAAATTGCAGGGGCAGTTTCCACGGGCAAAAGTATACACTGATGAGACACTCACCTGGTTTCTCACCCGTATTCCATCTCCAATGTGTAATGGTGTGTTGCGTACTCACCTGACAGCCGATAACCTGAACAAAAAAATCAGGACTATTCTGGAACCTTTTAAGTCTGACCGAGTACCTATGATGTGGGTAACAGGGTCTTCCACGCAACCAACTGACTTAGGTAATCATCTGGAAGCTCATGGGTTGACTCATGTCGAAGACTGGACTGGTATGGCTCTTGATGTAACAAAACTAAATAGACTATTTCGCAGACCATTCGGTTTAACGATAGAGCCGATTAATGACCTAGAGACTCTCAAGCAATGGATGCAAGCTGTAGCAATCAGTTTCGGATTGTCCGATGCTGTAGCTGAAAAATGTGTGGAAGGTTTTGCCAGTTTTGGGATTGGTGAAGGTTCTCCCTTGCGCTATTATGCTGGTTTCCTGGATGGAAAACTAGTATCCACTTCAATGCTCGTTTTGGATGAGAATTTTGCAAGCATTAACTGTGTTTCCACGATTCCTGAAGCACGTAATCGTGGGATTGCTAAAGCTGTCACAATGGCAGCTGTAGAGGATGCCATAAGTAGAGCTTACGATACGGTTGTTTTGCAAGCAACACCAAGCGGAAAGAATGTTTATCGCCAGCTTGGTTTTCAGGAGTACTGTAAGTTTGGTATCTATATGTGGCTGCCAGAGGGCTTCTCTCTCGATGATCAAGTCTCCACTAGTTTCATACAGAGGTAATTGACTCAACCGCCCCTAGCACTTTCAGCGTAGCAATAGTCGCTGCTGTTAAACCTGTAACTCCCATGATTTTCATGCGCTCATAGGGTTTCTCCGCTTTCAGAGTTTTTAAGCATTCACCTGTTGTAACATCCCATAGTTTAATTGTCTCATCTTCACCACTGCTAGCCAAAGTTTGATTATCAGGACTCCATGCGGCTGACCAAACCCTAGCTGTATGTCCTTGCAAAGTCCTTTTGCATTGACCAGTACTGACATCCCACAGCTTGACTGTGTAATCTTGACAGCAACATGCTAGCGTCCGGCCATCTGGACTAAAGATACCTAAGTATAACCAACCTGTATTAGAGTGCAAAATTCTTAAACATTCACCTGTGCAGACAGTCCATAACCTTAATGTTCCATCGAAACTGGTACTCGCCAGTAACTCACCATCTGGACTAAAGCCAACTGACCAAGCCCAACTATTATGTTCTTCTGAAGTTCTGAAGCACTCACCAGTGCTAATATCCCACAACTTAAATATTTGTTCTAAAGAGCCACTAGCTAGCATCCTTCCTTGAGGATTGAAGGCAATTGATGTAACCCCTGCATGATGTCCCTGGAAAATTTTTAAGGCTTGACCTGTACTAACATCCCACAACCTCACCGTTTGATCGCCACTGGCACTTGCCAGCATCTGACCATCTGGACTAAAGGCGACTGAGAATACCTGATTGATATGTCCTTGCAAAGTTCTTGAGGCTTGACCTGTGTTAATGTCCCATAATCTTACCGAAGAGTCATGACTGCCACTTGCCAGCATCTGACCATCTGGACTAAAGGTAACTGACTGGATCGCTGCACGATGTCCCTGGAAAGTTTTAAGGCATTGATTGGTGCTGATATCCCATAATCTCACCGAAGAGTCACGACTGCCACTTGCCAGCATCTGACCATCTGGACTGAAGGCGATTGAGAGTACCTGATTGGTATGTCCTTGGAAAGTTTTGAGACATTGACCAGTGCTAACGCTCCATAATTTCACTGTCTGGTCGTGACTGCCACTGGCTAAGATATCACCTTGTGAACTGAAGGTGACTGAATATACCCAACCAGAATGTTCCTGGAAAGTTTTGAGGCATTGACCATTGCTAACGCTCCATAATTTTACTGTCTGATCGTCACTGCTACTGGCTAAGATATCACTTTGTGAACTGAAGGCAACTGACTGAACTGCTCCACTATGTCCCTGGAAAGTTTTGAGGCACTTACCGTCCAAGACATCCCATAACTTCACTGTGTAATCGTCACTACCACTCGCCAGCATCCGACCGTCAGGACTAAAGGTGACTGACCGTATTCCATCACTATGTCCCTGGAAAATTCTTTTGCATTCACCAGTGCTAACATCCCATAACCTGATAGTGTTGTCATCACTGCCACTCACTAGCATCTGTCCATCAGGACTAAAGGTAACTGAAAGTACCCAATTTGTATGTCCCTGAAAAATTCTTTTGCATTCACCAGTGTGAACACTCCATAGCCTTATCGTGTGGTCAAGACTGCCACTTATTAATGTGTTACCATCCGGACTAAAGGCAACAGACCAAACCTCGTTGTCATGTCCTTGTAAAGTTTTAAGGCATTGGCCCGTACCTACATCCCACAGCTTCACAATATAGTCACAACTGGCACTAGCAAGCGTGCTACCATCAGGACTAAAGGCGAGAGATGTAACCCAGTTGGTGTGTCCTTTACAAGTGAGGACTTGTTTCCCATCCGCAACTAGCCGCAAGCGAATCTCACCATTAGTATCCCCCATAGCCAAAAGTTTACCATCAGGGCTAAAGGCTACCGATATAACACCACCGAAGGTTTCAGCAAAAACAGACTTAGCCAGATTAGCATTTTGAAAATTCACATCATGCAATTTCACATTTCGCAAGTCAGCTTGCCAAACACTTAAATTAGAAAAATCATAGCTCCTGAGATCAGTCCCCAAATGACAAAGCAAATTAATAATATTTCCCGCCGTATACCCTGGTTCTAACGGCGATGTCTCTCGCAGCGTTGCTAAAATCTTGTTTAGATGATTCTCCAGGTTTTTTTTGTTTCTAAAATCACTGAGCAGCCCATCGATAACTGGTTTGAGGATGAGGCGCACTTGAGTGTCTCTAATGTAGTCTTTCCCCTGAGCTTTAATGAGAGCATGGCATCTGAAAAGCTCGATATCCTCAGTGACAATCTCTTCACAAACTTGCTCGACAAATCGATTAGTCACATACTCCATCACTACAGGTTGTAGCGTGAAGTGGGCTGTCGTTTTTTCGACCAGAGAACGCCGTGCTAAAGATTCCAGAGCCTCTAGTAATTTTGCTTGTGATATTCTTGCTACAATATCTTCTCGCAATTCTAAAAGCGAAACTGGCTCACGATTAATCCCCAGCCAGTACATTATGTCCTTTTCTAAAGCTGACAAGCGCTCAAACTGGTGGTCTAAAAGCTCGCGAATATCACCAAAAACAATTGAGCCTTGTCTCAAAAACTCTGAAATGTTACCATCAAATAAATCGTGAATAGTTATAGCAACCATCTTCAAAGCTAATGGATTGCCATCGTAACACTTAACCATTGCTGCGAGTTCGTCCTGTGCGGCAGATAGTCCTTTGATTTTCAAGACTTCTTGTCCGTCCACTGTGTTTAGACCACCCAATTGTAGCGATCGCACGGGGACTGCTTCACCTTCAAATGACCGTACTGCTTCACCTTCCAAAAACGCCACTTCTTTAGGTTTTTCCCGACTCGTCAGCAATAAGCAGCTTTTATGGGTCGTTTCTCCCACCAGTCTCAGGAGATCCCCATACTCCTCACATCCTTGACGATAGTGTCCAACTCGACTACCAGCAGACAGTATTGATTCTACATTATCAAGAATTAGTAGACAACGATGCTGACGTAGATAATGAATCAGCCGTGATTTCATGTTAGCTAAATTTTCTTGCCAATCAGTTTCTGTTTCTTGACCGTTGGACAGGAATTGCAGTATGTTAGCTAGAATCGTTTTAATTGGCGGAGCATCTCGCAGCGATCGCTGGCTCTCGTATTGAATCGTGGAAAGCGTGCATTTAGGGCTAGTTGCCCAATTGCGGCTTCGTTTGTGGTCAAGTCGAGACGGTGTGTCTTGGGTCATATTCCTCCTTGGTTTTGTTAGTGTTACCACGTTTGTCGAAAACTGAAAAAGCGATTGAGATTGCGGATTTAATAGTATTAAATTATACATTGAACAAAAGTTGTTTGTTGAAGGCGGTGAGCGCGATCGCTCGTGCGTTACATAAGTTGAGGAAACCTGTCAACCAACAAGAAAAAAAGAAACTGCGCGGCTGGATAAATTTGATGAGCATATCCAACACTTTAGGTGTGCTTGGTGCGCTATTGGCGGCGATGTTGCCAAAGGAACTACGGCCATCGAAGATAATTTTTGCTGGGACAGCGATCGCGGGAATATTTTTCGTCGTATTTGCAGTTATCTAGAAGTAGCAAAAAAACGTCGTGCATCCAAATAAGAAAAAAGGAAAGCGATCAAAAAACAACTTCAATATATCAAAAGAAATTTATCTCATATTGACCAGCTAATCATCTCAGGGGCAACTAAGCGAAAGTTTAAGTAAAAGGCAATATAAGATGTTGCTAGTAGTCGCAGAGGTCTATCGTCAACAACTATGGTTGTATGAAAATAAAAAACAGAGCATAGATGACCGTATTGTGAGTTTAAGCCAACCACATATCCGTCCAATTGTTCAAGGAAAAGCCGGGAAAGCCGTGGAATTTGGCGCAAAATTGTCGGCTAGTTACTTTGATGGATATGTATTTTTAAACCATATTAGTTGGGATAATTTTAATGAATCAGGAGACTTAAAAACCCAAGTGGAAGCCTTTAAAAACTATACTGGTTATTATCCAGAATCCGTTCATGTTGATAAAATTTATCACACAAAAGAGCGAGAAATTTTCTAGATCAAGTACTCAAAGAGGGTAAAGCTAATTGAAACTTTCTTCGAGCGCTTTAAAAAAGGTGCTTTGAGACGCACGACAAATTTAACTGGCTGGAGAAGGATGATAAATGACATTTAGGTAACAAAAGTGACTTTTTATTTTAGTGATGCCATTCAAGTGATTCTGATTGCTGCTGTTGCGAGCGTGGTGTTGTCTTCTGGTATTTGCCCGACATTGCCCAAAGCTAAAAAGGCATGAAGGAATTTTAGCATTACAATTCGCGATCGCCCTGGTTGGATTCAATTCGGAGTAGCGTACGCAATTTTAGTGCAGCAGCAATTAAAATATCGACCATTTTTGTGGTGGTTGGAGAAAAGGAGCGTAAAAAGGCTTTGAGTTGAGACCACCAATGTTCAATGGGATTAAAATCGCCACTGCTTCATCTGACCAGCCCCTTCGGGGCGGGGTATAGGGTATAGGGTGTAGGGGAAAGACGGAAACAGGGTATGGGGTGTGGGGTGTAGGGTGTAGGGGAAAGATGAAATTCCCTACACCCTACACCCTATCCCCTACACCCTATCCCCTACACCCTATTCCCTACACCCTATCCCCTACACCCCACACCCTGCCCCCTACACCCTGTTCATCCTTGCTGTCTTGGACGCGCTTCGATGGCGGCGGAAGATAATGCGATCGCTTCAGAAAAGGAGTTAATCTAATAGCGATCGCTGTTTTTTTTTTCAAAGACTGCGATCGCCTTTTACGCACTTGTAGTCCGCCTGCATAAACGCATGAAGGGTGGGTAAAGGGTAAAGGGTAAAGGGTAAAGGTTATTATCCCTTACCCTTTAACATGCATCCCTTTCCCCGACCAACACCCGTCAATGTTTGCATGGTGAAGTACTTGTATGAGAATGCTTACGCCGCAACAGGTTCAAAGCACAGCAGGGGCAGCTTTTTGGGTAACAGTTACCGAACCAGGACTGAAAAATTCACGACGGGCCTCTTTCTAGTACAATTGTACTGTAAAAGGTGAAGTCGCCAAATCTGTGGAGCAAGAGCATTCAACATGAGGTGCGGCACAGAAGCGAGAGGTAAATAGAACATATTTACTATTTTCTTGACTTTTTTGGTCAGAAAAAGTCAATCTAGTATTTAAGGCCACTTTATCCTTTAAGTGACATTCCAGACCCTGACAAATTTTGGGTCTGGTTACAACTTTATCCTTTAAGTGACAAAAATAAGCATTCCAGCTTGATTGGCGCGGCCACTTTATCGATTACGCCGGACTGCGTATCGCCTATTGCATTGGAGAAAGCGATCGCCCAAACGTTTCCTCGCTCGAAATGTTCATATTCGAGGCGATCGCCTTTTATCTGGGAGCAAAAACCGGAGGGCGATCGCCAAAAATTGCCCCTCGCCGCTCTAGGTCGCGCTTCATATTCTCTGTAAGACCTCTACTCCCGTAAAATTTGGCATTTACAACAATAGTATTGCCCGTTACAGCTTTAATATTGCCCTAATTGCAACCACATTGTCTGGCTGTATTAGTCTTGTAGGTGCCGGACTTCTACTTTCAGGAAAAGTTCCAGAAGGAACTGTTACTGCTGCTGGTGGAATGGCTGCTAGTGTGCGATGCATTCAGCTTGCCAAAGACGCAAACGATAGGCTAGACAAGCTTTTAACCGAGCTAAAGGATGAAAATTAACTGTAAAATGACGGGCCTGATAATTTTCAGGCTTGGCTTTCTCTGGGCAACCATACCAAGTAGCGATCGCTCACCTGCCGATCGTCAATCTTGTTAACAGGTTTATCCTCGTGACCACCCACCAGTGCCGCCCACGGCTTCCAACCTATATAGATAGAGAGGAATTGTCACCAGCGCGATCGCACCGCTAAACAAAAACGAGTGGGTAATGCTTCTGTGGGGGTAACGTTCCTCAATCCACCTGGAAACCGGGAACACCACCGACCGTGGAAAAAACCTGCACGCTTTTCCGCAAGCCTTTTGGCTGATTGCCTTGCCAAGAGCGATTTTGGGTAGGGGTTCTCACGCGCGAGCGGGCTTAGAGCAGTAATACGCTCGAATAATCGCAGCTTTGCCCACTCGCGCGTGAGAAGGCTTGCGGTACCAGTGCAGAAAGCGTGCATCCCCATCGCATCACTATTTCGATACGTTAGTGTATCAGAAAATGATGAGAATAGCATTTATGAACGAAAGTAGCAAAAAGCCGGGAAGACGCTTTATCAATCCTCTCCGAAAAATGAAGCGATCGCATTAGATCCAGGTTTTAGCCGTTGCGAATTTTGAGAAGCTCCTTTCCCGGATTTCTCACCACAATCCTCAAAGCCTTATAAAATCTAGATTCCGGTTTTTCACACTGCACGAAAAAATAACCTGTCAAAAATGCCCGAAACATACTCTGGGTAAGGATTATGAAGAGTGCGAACGCTCTCCTTAGTAAATTAGACAATAATATCGATAAAAATGAGGATTGAGGGAATCGGTGGGACTTCCCAATTGGTTTGGATAGCGATGAAGCGCTTATTCCCAATTAACCAACAACCACCAAAAAGCATAACAGATTCCAGCAAAACAGAAAGCTAGGTAAAGTCTATAAAGTCCTCGCGTCCACCTCCCACCCGTGGTTCTCAAATGGGTGGGAGGTGGGTTATTTTACCTGCATCCTTAATCTCAATTTCTTCTTTTATTTGTTCAATAACAAGGGCAAGTTCTATTAGTGCCATATAATACTAATTGATGGAATACCAAGGGAAACAACAACATGTTGTTGATGATGTTGTTTCTTCTGAAAATGAAAAACCGTCCATCTGGCGACGCAATTGCTCCGCGACTCGATACTGTCAAATTCCCCCCATACATCAACGTTGCCACAGGCGTAGAAATACAACACCAGATGGATACTCAAGGAATCACTGCTATTAAAGTTGTTGACTCGATCGATAAGCGGAGCGATTACGCCTCCGGCGTATCGCCTTTTCTAAGATACCCCGGTTGATTTTAGAAACGTTGGCATCTGTGTGTGAAAAATTAGTAGATGCATGTTTAAAAGTTTTGGGTGCAATCTGAACAAAAAACGCAAACCGCTTAACTAAAACAATTCAAAATTCAAAATTCAAAATTCAAAATTAAAGATTCAAACATTTTGAATTTAATAAATGAATTTAGTTGCTTTCTTACCTAAATTTATTAATTTAACAGCAGTTTATTTTTTTATTTCTTAATCTTCAATTTTGCTGGGTTGAATTTTGCTGGGTTGAATTTTGAATTCTCCGAAGGGGTTGGTTGGGAGGGAAATTTCAGCTTTGAAGGGAGCGCTGAGGGGTGTGCGATTGAAAGTAGGTGGCGCAACCAGAGTCGAAGGAGCGATAAGCCAGATTGCTTAACGCTCTCGCGTATCGCTTTTCTACTGCTAGAAAAATGCTACATGCATTGCGCCTGTCCTCTTTTAAAATGATCGGCTGATACAGACAATTGACTTTGAGCTTGATCGAATGGTCAATGGCGCAAAAAGCTATTAAAGGGAGGAGGAATAAAAAGCGATCGCTCTCAAGAGTGGTCAGTCCAGTTACAGATACAGCATCTCCACTCGCCTTTTTCCGTGCGATTGGTTTAGTAAATGAGGCTCACGCGAATGCTGAGCATTCGTGATCCACGGCAGCAGCTTCAGGAGTCCGCCTGTTTGCTGATGGTAAAGGGGTCGCCTCGGAGCCAACGCCACGTACCGTCTGGCGTTGCTCAAAAAAACAAGGCGTCCACAGCCGTGCGTCCCATGTTTTTAATTATCTGTATCACAACATCCACAAGGTCAACTTTTAAAACCTTTGACGATGTGTATGTTTTCCACAACGTTGCTAATATCTGTCTTGCTGAAGTTATCTGTAGCTATCCCTTATAATTCATGTCAATCTTGGTAAATGAATTTTGAGATTGTTAGGCAAGGCTATTCAATCGCTAAAAAACGGTTCATACTTACTTGTGATTTTACAACCAATACCACGCCTAACATCAGCTGATCACTATTTGGGTATCCACGTACACCAGCCTTGAGGTTTTGTGTACTTGGCTCGAGCCTATCCCTAGATGTGGGGGTGATGTTGGGTGCGATCGCTTTTTGGCGGGAGTTAATCTTCAAGAATATCCATGGACAAACCAGAGAGTATTTTGGGTTTCATCTGTTGTAAGTCAGATAACACGGTTTTGAGATTATCGGAATTGAATTTGTAGTCTGAAGTCAAATTGTCAATAGGATGAATCCCGTTTTACCAAACTTAATTTCTTGACCATCGATTCTGAAAATGGCTATCACGCCTGCGGTTGCCATCAAAACCCATATAATTCCAAAAATCAAAAAAAATAACTCTTGTCGAGTTATTCATAGTATTTTTTCTGATTAGATAAAAGCTATGGGACTCAATTGTATTTTTCTGTTTTAGAGAGTTTGATACTCATGTTGGAACTGCAAGCGGACGCACAGGCGTGGATCGGCTTGTTTTGTTGCGGTTATATTCTTCCAGTACATTTTTGTAGTCAGAGCAATTGTATCTGTCAAAAATCTCCGCCAAAATATTGGGCATTTTTCTGTAGGGAGAAACCCCTAAATCTCGCAGCAAAATGTCGATGTATTGCTGGTAACGGACGTTAACCCCAGAGCCACGGGTGGGTTCAAAGTGAATATGTGCGTTCTTCCATTGGCGGACTTGTTCGATGTCTTGCTCCATCTTTTCGACCGAGGGCAATTCCAGTGATCCTTCTAGATAAGCGCAAAGCCAGAGTGTGCCAATTTCGACAGCCGGAACGTGTAAAAAACCATGATTGAAACCGACAAAACCAAGATTGGGGATGCTTGGGTGAATTAAGTGTCGATACAATTGCACCCCATCTTTTTGAACCTCCAGCAGATGTCGATACTTATCGGGGAGAAAGGGAAAAACTGGAGTTTGCGAACCTAAAGACAATACAACGACATCACACTGGATTTCCTTACCCTGCTCTAACTTGAGCGTGTTCTTAGAAAAACCGAACACTTCTGCATGATTGGGTTGTATCCGACCTTCGGCCACGAAGCGATAGTAAGCATCTGGTGCGACTGCGGTAGCCGATCTCAAGTCAGATACAAAAGAGTGCGTCGGCTGTACGGCTTTTAATCGACCAGCAGCAGCTTGTTCTGTTCCAAAACCGATCCGTTGAATTTGTAAGTGCAAAATGAACTCAACACAATTCGCGATCGCCCGTTTACGCCGTGGAAAAAACCTGCACGCTTGGACGCAAACATGATTGGCTTATTGCTTTGCCAAGAGCGATTTTGGGTAGAGGTTCTCACGCGCGAGCGGGGTTAGAGCGAGTTAACGCTCGAATAATCGCAGCTTTGCCCCACGCGGTCGAGAAGGCTTGCGCGTTTTGTGTAGAAAGCGTGCGTCCCCCACAAAGTGGTTCCTCAAAGGAACACACTTTGTACCGAATCTCCAATTCGGGGTAATTTGGCGTGAGCGAAGCTATAACTAGTTAAAAATTTTACCAGACTGCGAACGCACAGCACTTGGAGTACTGCGCGATCGCTCGACAACAGTATCCGATTATTCATTTATGGGATTTAAAATGTTTGAATTTTAAACCCCATAAATGAATAATGGTGCTTTACAACATCGGTTTGGTAAACCCAATGTTGTCATCAATAACTGTTGTCGGTCCGATCGCAAGCTTTTCTGGGTCTGGTAGGTTGAGTGTCTCGAACTTGATTTTGTCGTTCCATACTTTTGTGAAGAAATCCTTAAACACCTCAATCGTGAGCAACTCGCCAGGACAGCGACGATATCCAAAACCGAAAGGCGCATAGCCTGCTCCCATCACATACGGGATACACCTTGTCATCGGTAATGCCATAAACAGTGCCAAATGCACTATTGGTTATTTCAGCTTTTCTACCAGTGGTTAAATTAGTAACTAAAAGTTATGAAACCGGAGTTAAGCTTACTAAAAAAGCTATGTCCAAAATTGAAAGACAAATCCAGCGTCTTACCAATTCTACACATGAAGAATTTCCAAATTTAGGGAAGTGGTTTATTGATATCTGCTGTGGAACAACCTAATTTAAATCAAGATTTATAAAAAGTTGAGACTGTAAAAAAATAATCAATAGTAATTATCACACGCACCCAAAATTCGCTAGAGAGTGCAAAGTTTTTCATGGATAGTTGAGGGGGGAGGAAGCGGTTGCCGTCGGCAACCGCTTCCTCCCTCATTATAATGATTATCATTATTATTTAAGTATGAATTATTGAATTTTTTGATTAATTTATTCTTTGGAAGTCCCTTACGCGCCGGACTGCGTATCGCGTTTGCTGTAAAACTGTGGGGACGCATTAATCTACACAAAACGCGCAACCCTTCTCGACCGCGTGGGGCAAAGCTGCGAATATTCGAGCGTTAACTCGCGAAAATCCCGCTCGCGCGTGAGAACCCTTACCTAAAATCTAGTTGGCAAGGCAATAAGCCATGCATGGTTGCGGAAAAGCGTGCAGGTTTTTTCCACGGGATGGAGCGATACGCAAGCGCGTTAAGCACTCTTGCTTATCGCACTCGCATACTACAAACTCTCGGAAGAACTAGCTACCGACCCCGACGCCCGATGCCGTTTGGTCAGCGCTAAATGTAATAGGGCAGTCAGGCGAATCGGTAAAACAGCCCAAACACAGACCCAGCATCAGCTAGAAGGCGTCCCGTATGACGATAATTCCTGATATAAAATGATGGATAAGGACGTGATAATAAGCCAGAAGAATTAGCCGAACCGAGTGTAGTTGACAATACTACAATGAAATTTTCCCCGTAGCAAATAAAATAAAATAAATCAAATCCAACTTTCTACAGGAAATTCCCTGACTTGACGCATTCTTTGAAAATCACTATCTGATGTAACGAGAATTAATGAATGGCGTAAAGCTGTAGCAGCAATCCACAGGTCATTTTCACCAATACCAATTTCTTGTAGTTGAGTTGTTTTGCGTTTACTCTTTTCTTTTGCTGCAAATTTTTTCAGAATTTCAGACTTGAAATCTCCGTAAATTTCTGCCGTCTCATCATCAATTGGATAAACATCTATTCGGTTGAGAAATGCGCGAATTTTGATGAGATTTGCAGTTTTTTGTTGGGAGTTTTGTGCCATGAATCTGAGTTCACCTGCGACGATGGCACTGGTGGCGAGTGTAACCTTACCTAGTTCCCGAAAGTGATTGACAACTTTTGGTTCACCTTCTATCAAAAAAGTGCAATGATTTGTGTCAAGCAAATACATTCTTAAAATTCCAGTGGCATACGAGTATCATGAACAAGCTGAAGACATTCTCTAATATCATCACCTGACCAAGTTCCTGCAAATTCTAGTAAATCTTCAGCTGTAGAACCGCGTAAGTTATTTTTACTTGACTGTTTTTCTGTATGACTGGTTTTGATTTCTCGAATAAAATTAAGTGCTTCTGTTAGTAATTCTGGTGGTAAAGTTTCTATTTCTTGGATTAATAATTCTTTAGTAGTCATATTTTATCAAAAGAAGCTGCTTTTTCATTTTCTATTTTACAAGCTGACGACTAGTACCGCTTCGCGGAATTCAAAATTCAACGGAGCAAAATTCAACGGAGCAAAATTCAAAATGAATACAGCGTAAGCTGTTCGTCGATTTTGAATGGGTGCTTTATTTCCGCCACGCTGTACTAGTAAACTAATTACGCATCCCAACTGTCGAGTTTCACATTAACTGACCTCGATTCCGAATTAACTGACCGCTCTTAAATTGTGTGAAATCGATGTGGCAGAGGGATTGAGCGAATTTTTGGGGTTAAGGCTCCTAAAGCGAAAAAATACCAAATTAAATGACCGATTCGATTGGTTCTTTGCCAATGAATGGTGACTGGGGACGCTTGGCAGTCTGGCGGACGCTTGGAGACGCGTACGCCGGACTGCGGCTCTTTTACCGCCAAAATACTCCCAAACTCGAGCGCCAATACAAACATACGCCGCTTTTCGGTCAACTAAAGATAAATACTCAGTTAGTTGACCATACTACAAAAGAGGAAAATAAAGTAGAGGCGTGGCGCGAACACGTAGAAACAGTAGCCTCGGATTTGTGCCGGTGCGACTGTGTTGAGGCGCTAGGGGTCAAAATAGCGAAGCGCTCTGCGATTACGCCCGGAGTATGCGTATCGCGCCCTAAAGCACCAACGAAGATACACCAAGCGCCAGGGCAAGCTGTTCACTGCACCGTGATACTACAAGTCACCGAGAATCTGTTGACTAGCCACAAGCGCCAAGCCGTTTTTGGCGCTCGAAAAATTCGGTGGTCAAATCAATGAACAGAAATGGCCCAAAGCCAAGCCCAGCAAAGCGTACCGCGTGGACACACGCGAAGATTTAATTCTATATAATAATTTAGCGTGTGGACACGGCAAACAAGCCAGAGGGATTACCCAAAAACGATGTAACCAGGCATACTACAAATCGCGACGGGCTTTCATAAAGTTATCCAAATTTGGCAAGCGCCTTTATCAATTAATGCGCGTAGGATTCTTGAGTGCTGCGCTCACACGCGGGGCGGTTTTACTGCTGAAAAACAGTTTTTGAGCGCGGTAAAACACCGCCTCGTGACCAAGGCGCTTGCAAATGGAGCAGGTTTTTCCCAAGGGTGAAAATTTGGCATTCGCAAGGGCGATGCCATTGGGTCACGGGTTCTCACGCAAAGAGAGCGGCATCTCATTTACTGTGCTTCGTGATAATTTCTATCTTGACCTCATCCCGGAAATGTTTAACGCAGAGGGAATGATGCGCGGACCTGGTGGAGATGGAGCAGTAGCATGGGTTGCTCGTGAAGATGTTGCACGGGTTGCTGCTGTTATTTTGAATCGTCCTACCGATTCCTGTGCGACCTACAATGTGACTGGATCAGAAGCATTAACCATGACTGAGACAGCAAAGCGTTTATCTACTCTGGTCGGACGAGAGCTTTGTTATGAGAATGAATCGGTTGAGTCCGGACGGAGGTGGCGTCGCATGTTCGGTGTGCCGGATTGGGAAGTAGATACATGGCTTGGTTCTTACGAGGCGATTGCAGCAGGCGAACTCGAACAGACCAGCAACACTGTTGTTAGGATTACTGGCAGTCAACCGTTTAGCCTAGAAGCTTATTTTACCGAACGCCCACACCTGCTTGATCACCTGCGCGGTTCGCCAATTGCATAAATTATGACTGATATCCGCTTCCGCGTTTCTTTATCAGTAAGCTTGGGCGATCACCTCCCCACTCTTCGCGTATACACCACGCCTCAAGACATGGCGATCGCTTTGGGGCATCAATAACCTACATGGCGGATTTTTCCCCATGCTGCGAGACTAGCTATTATTTAATTAAGGCATTAAGTGTTACTGAATCTTTGCTATCAACCAAATCATTTCTTGCGTTTTGTTAGGCATCTTTTTTCTAGCAACATACGACTGATGAGGTCTAAAAATATGTTGAAAAAATTCTTCGCCTTTGGTCTAGTAGCTTTTGCAATACTCATTGCTCCAACAGTCGCGAACGCTGACGATCAAGAGCAATACAATCAACAGACAACTGAACAAAATGGTGCTGCGATAAATGGTAGTACCAATGTTCAAACGAGCGATACTCGTAGCTACCAGGAGCAAATTCAAATAAACGGGCGCAGAAGCGATTATTACCGTCCTAATCGCCACCGTGACCATTACTACCGTCGTGATTACGACCGTGACGATTACTACCGTCGTGATCATGACCGTGACGACGACTACTACTACTACCACCGTTAACAGTTAACAGTTATCACTGTCCCGCCATTGCCATGTCTTTGGTATAGCTCCAAAAGAGCGATACGCCTGTCTTGCGTAATCGCGCCCGCGCTTCGCCTCGGCGCGCCCTACTGCCCAACGTTCGCGGAGCCTTTTTGCCCCGAATCAGAGATTCGCAATCGCCTGTTCTGGAAGAACAGGCGATTGCAGTGTACGGGCGATCGCCCCTCTTATTAGTACAATTGTACTGTAAAAGGTGAAGTCGCCAAAGTTAAAACACTCATGTAGAGTGCATCTGCCCGCATCATAGCTGCTGAAAAGTCAGGATCTTTGATTGACTCGCCTGCGTCTGTTGTGGGAATCGGAATTTTACGAATATCAATCAACTGTGTCTCAATTCCCTCGCGCTTGGGTTAAGGGTATTTGTGCGATTCGTTCACTCTAAATAAGTAGTAATACTTAGGGACGAGTGGTAGGGCAAAAAGAGCCGGGAAACCGGAACAGCCTTAACAACTAAATGACCTTGAGGGTGACTAATTTGGAAACAAAGAAGAAGTCCCTCCCTGTAAGTGCAACGGTGAAAGCATCTTCCCTACGGTAGCGACTAGCCATCAATCCGTAAAGCGGGAGGAAAAGGAGGTAAAAACTGGTAGCCTAAAACCGGTTCCCTTCGAGCAAGAACCCACGAATAGCGAAAGCGAAGACACACTTGAACCGTCGTCATTAACAACCAGTGAAATAAGGCTTATACACTGGAGCCAAAAGGCAAAGGATAAGAGGGCTGGCAGTTAGATTCCTGACCAGTAAGCACCCCCAGTAAACCCGGCGGATAGTGTCACTTCTATTGGTTCAACCAATGGTCATTTGGAACGAAGTAACCTAACGTACTCTCTTAGTCGGTCGATACTGAGTAGGTGCGCTCCCGCATGAGACGTTAGGCGAGATTGAGTTAAAAGCGAATGCTCTAGGTAATTCTAGGGATATGCTGACGAACTCACGGTAATTTGGAATGTGGAGTTATAGTAGCAATGAATAAGTCTAAAACACGAAAAGTCACAATTGAATCAGATGAAAAAGCTGTGCCTTCCTTAAAGGACAAGCCAATTCGTCTTATTCAGACTGACAAATCGATGGTGGAATGGAGGCATATTAACTGGCAAAAGCTAGAAAAACGTGTCTACAAGTTGCAAAAAAGAATCTACAGAGCCTCAGAACGTGGTGATGTCAAAGCAGTTCGCAGACTCCAGAAAACCTTGATGAAATCCTGGTCAGCAAAGTGTTTAGCGGTCAGAAAGGTCACGACTGACAACCAAGGTAAGAAAACGGCGGGGGTAGATGGTGTTAAGTCACTAACTCCTGTGCAGCGATTAGCCTTAGTTGGCAAATTAAACCTAGGTTCAAAGGTCAAACCAACTAGAAGGGTATGGATTCCCAAACCCGGAAAAGAGGAAAAACGACCTTTAGGTATACCTACTATGTTCGACCGTGCTTTGCAAGCTTTGGTTAAAATGGCTCTCGAACCTGAGTGGGAAGCCAGATTTGAACCAAACTCCTACGGTTTTAGACCCGGAGTGCGATTCGTTGGGTACAAACCAACCCTGAAATGGGTAGAGGAATACCCGC
>JBHYDF010000121.1:0-25441 GCA_051861145.1 Nostocaceae cyanobacterium | reverse complement strand
AACCATTAACCATTAACCATTAACCATTAACCATTAACCATTAACCATTAACCTTTTAGAACATGTCAGCCGGATCAGCGGAACGAAGTTTTCGCATGGCGATCGCTCCCGAAACACTACACATAATTATTGTTAAAATCAGGACAAAAATGGCACGGCTAATTTTCATGCCAATCGGTAATAAAGTAGCGGCGTAGGTTATCTGATACAGTCCAACTGAAAGTAAGACACCAGGTATAAATCCTAATGCAGCGAGTAACAAAGCTTCCTGCATTAACATGGCCATGAGATAGCGATCGCTATATCCCATTGCTTTCAATGTGGCGTATTCTGGCAGGTGGTCGGAAACATCTGAGTAGAGGATTTGGTAAACAATTACAATCCCAACGATAAATCCTACTACTACTCCGATTCCGAAGATAAAGCCAATTCCTTGATTACCCCAATAATCGATTTCAGTTTGAGCAAATTCTTTGGGTGTTAACACTCTTACATCATTTGGTAAACTTGCTTTGAGTTGCGATTGCATTGTTTCTACATCTGCACCCGGCTTTAGGTTAATTAAACCTACTTCAATTTGATTTGGCTTACGCTCAGGAAAGAGTTTCAAAAACGTAGAATCACTAGCGATAATGTTACCATCAGCGCCAAAAGAAGTACCTAGCTGAAATAAACCAACCGTTTGTACAGTTTGTTTATTCACCTCAGCTTCTAAGATTCCATGCTGTTTTACCAAATCAGGAATGGGTCCGTATTCTGGTCGAGAAGCGCGGTCAAATAACACCCGATCCAGTTGCTTTAATTGATCTAGATTTTGGTTTACCTCTGGAAAATTAAATGATGGGTTTGCTGGGTCAATTCCTAATACTAAAATTGCCCTAGTTTGGCGAGTTTCTGGATTGCGCCATTGAGCAGTATCTATATATAGAGAACGGATAGATTTTACCTCGTCATATGCTAAGGTTTGCTGCAACCTTTCTCTCGGAAAACTTTTAACGGAGAATAGGCTTTGGAACTGAGGATTAATTAGAACTAAATCCGCCTGTAAACTTTGGTGAGGTTTCGTAGCACTATCAAATAATGCATCTAATAATCCCAGTTGTACAAACATCAGCATATCGGCAAAAGCAATTCCTGCTAACGCCACAGCTAAGCGTGTTTTTTCTTTCTTTAACTGAAGCCATGCTAGGGGAGTGCGGCGAAGTAATTTGCGAAGCATGGTAACACTCTCAAAAAATATGGGGTAAAGGGGAAAGTGGAAGGGGAAAAGGATTGATATGGGACGTTCGTAATTTATGCAAATATATTTAGAGGCTCACGCTTCAATACTGCAAGGGATAAGATAAAAGGTTAAAGGGGAAGGGGAAGAAGATGCTTATTTGACGCCTTTTCCCTTACCCCAAAACCCCTTAACCGACAAGTATTGGCTCACGCTTCATCGTCCATAAATTGAGATTTTGCTTTGGGATTTCTACTTTTCTCAACACTTCAAAACCATTTTTTTGATAAAAGTGAACGCCTCTTTCAGTTGTAGTTATAAGGTAACAAGGTAATCTGTCAGCATCTGCCTGTTTCAGGACAGGTTGCAGAAGTAAACTACCAATTCCTTCACCCTGATAAGTAGGTGCAACACCAAGCATATCTAGATACCAATGTGGTTCGGGCATATCATCTTTATGATGATTATTCATTGTGGAAAATAGCGACATAAGTCGCCCTATTCTGCGCCAATCAACTTTGAAAGGTAAGGTAAGCACTGCTGGCAAGAGTTGAAAAAAATTCAGATGGGAATGTCCTGGAGGTGTCCAAGCTGCAATACCTTTCAAACTACCTACTGTTGTGTAGATATGGTTGTAAGCTAGGTTATAGCGTAAGCCATTCTTAAAGTTCCACTTGAGGAAATTCTCTCTTTCGCGATCGCTTTCAGGAATAAAGCTAAATATCGGATCGTCATAAAATGCTTTTGCCAAAATTTCACTCGCCTGGTTAATTTGTGATTTTTTCAAAAGTACAATTTCAGCAGTCATCATAGTTGTTTTCACCACAGTAAATCATTGATAAATTCATAAACACGTACAAAGTCAATTTTTATCATTGCCAACATGAAGCGTACTTTTTCTCTATCTCGTTCGATTCCACAGGAGTAAAGGATTTTGCAACCAGCAATAATCAGAGTTGTCCAAGGATAAGTTTTTTTGCGGATTAACCGAAACCAAGCTAAGGAATTTCTACAAAACTGAATTCTCGTGTACATCTTCCGTAGGTTTAGTCAATCGAGTACTAACTTTTTGCGATCCAATTAATATGAGAACTGCTGGCAAAATTAAGAGCCAAAAACCTGAAATCGGTTCAATCAATATCCCAACCACAGAAAATGCCAAAAGATTCCAACCGAGAAAAGCTGGTAGGCGGATTTCCTGAACTTCTGCCCAGCAACATAGCTGTCCTAAAGTGAAAAGTAGTGGACTAACCATCATGAACCAAAAGGCATCTTCTCGGTCAAAGTAAGGAGCAAATGGATTGGGAGCAGTTGTATTGAATATGCCATTGCGAACTATATCTGAAAGAGGTTCAGTAAATAGCCAGACACCAACCAAAATATGGATCATGCTGATGGCAATCAAAAGATATCCACTGACTCTAAACATTTGAATACTCCTGAAAAGGTGTGATTATTCACGCTACTTTAGCTGAGAAACACATAGTATCTTTGTGCGAGTTGGGCTGTAAATCATCCTTATAGTTTGCACATAAAGTGATATCTTTATAACCATTTTTTTGCAAATACAAGATAAATTCATCTCGTCCGAACCAATGAAGCGGAAGACGCTGAATTTCAGTAGCTATGAGTTTGCCATCTTTCCATTTTTCGTAACGAATAATAGTCAGGTTGATTTGTTCTAGCCAGTTTATCTTAGAAGAAGTTTGCATTAGAATTGTTGAGCCATCAGCACACTCTACCGGTAACGATTGCTTAACGATATTTTCTGTTTTGAAATCTTCAATAGGAAGTTCCAAATCGATAAAAATACGACCTTGCGACTCAAGATGTCGTGCAAAAGTTTGCAATGCGGCGACAGCAGTAGACCGCTTTTCTAATAGCATAAACGAGCCGAAAGTCACTACTATTGCATTGTACTTACCTGGTAAGTTCAGATTCTCTACATCACTTTGATAAAGAACAGGTTCCAACCCTCTTTCTTGACAGTGCTTTCGACAAGAAGCAAGCATATCTGGTGAAGCATCAATACCCTCAACATTAAGACCAGCTTCTAATAGTGGGATGAGTAGTCGCCCCGTACCTACCATTACCTCAAGAATTCTTCCACCAATTTGGGAAAGATGTTTGATGTAATAGGGAACATCAGGGTAATTTCCACCAATGGGCTTAGTAATGTTGTAAACCTCGCTACATAAAGGCCCATATGTTGTTAGCATCATCAACCTCGGCTTTGTTTGATTTTTTAGATCCCCCCAACCCCCCTTGGAAAGGGGGGCTTTAAGATAATCCTTTCCCCCCCTTGGAAAGGGGGGCTGAGAATTGTTTAGATGGCATGATTGCACTTATATCAAACATTCGTTATAAATTGGGGCAAAAAAATTTTACAACTCTATTGCTGTCTGTACCTGTAAGTTAGTTAAGCCAGAAACTCGTTTACTATCTTCTGGTTGAAGACGAATTCTCACTTCTACAACGCGGCGATCCAAATTTTCTCCTGGTTGGTTGCTGAAGACGTTTTGTCTGTTCACCTGTAAACCAATTTGAGAAACGCTTCCCCGCACTTCTTCGGAAAATGCTTGGCCGGTAATTACAGCCTGCTGTCCTATCTGAATTTTGCCGATGTCAGTTTGATAAACCTCTGCTACTACCGCCATTTGGTCAGTTTGTCCCAGATCGGCAATCCCTTCATCAGCGATTTTTTCTCCTACGCGAGTGTGAATTTTGATAATTTGCCCCGCCATTGGGGCGCGGATGTAAGCTTGTTCAAGGTTGGTTTGTGCCTGTTTCAGTGCTGCTGTTGCATTGTCTACTTCTGTTTGCGCCGCCTGCACATCGACTGGACGGACTTCGCTAATTTGGTTGAGAGTCGCTTTTGCTGCTTTTAATTCTTCTTGGCGAGATGTCTGAATACGTTTGAGGTTTGCTTGTGCTTCGGCGAGTTGTTCCTGTGCTGTTTGGAAAGCCAAGCGTTTGCTATCTTCTAAAGATGCAGAAATTGCCCCCTCTTGATACAGTTTTTGATGGCGTTGGAATTCCATTTTGGCGTTTGTTAATTCTGCCGCTAACCGCCCAATGTTTGCTTTTTGTGCCTCAATTTCCGTTACTTGTTCCGCTTGAAGTCGGCTGATATTCGCTTGCTGTGCTTGAATTTCTCCGGTTTTTGCCCCTGCTTTTACCTGTGCTAGTTTAGCTTGCGCCATTCTCACTTCTTCTTTTGCCTGCGCTACTTCATCTTGCAAGCGTTTTTGTGAATCTAAAATCGCTACCACTTGTCCAGCTTTGACTTTATCGCTTTCTTTAACGAGTAGTTGAGAAACGCGATCGCCATCCAACGCCATTGGTGCAGCTAAACGCACAACTTCCCCTTCTGGTTCCAACCGTCCGAGAGCAGTAACTTTTTTTACTGGAGGAGGTGCTTCGACTTGGGGAGTGTCAGACTGACTGGGTAAACCGTATTGATTAATTCCGTAAAGTGCGATCGCGCCTGTAATTGCAGTAGCAGTTAATACTAAAAAAATCAGTCGTTTTCCTGGAGGTTTTGAGAGAAGTTGTTGAGCCATATTTCCTCAAGAGTTTGATGAGATAAAGGTTTGATTAGCATCGCTTTCTATACTGTTATAAACATAAATTAATCATATTTTATACTAGCTTTTGGTTGATGCAAATAACTTGTTAACATGGTTACTAGTAATTCTTCATGTTGAGCATAAGAAATGGCTTCACCTTCATACATTCGCACTACCAGCAAACCGCTGATAAACATCATCACAAACTCAGATAAAGCTTTATCTTTTATCTGCAAATAGTCAGTAATTGCCTGTTTCGTGTATTCCAAATTTTTTCTCAAAATCTGATTATTCAATATCTCATTTCGTCCTTGTTGCTGATAGAAATCAAACTCCAGTAGAGTTTGTTTAAAAAAATAATCTTCGTTTTTGGCAATAAAATTAAATAAGGCTTTGATACGCTCTGGCAAACTTTTTGCATCTCCTGCCTCAGCAAGAAAATCCAAAATGTCCCGCTGTGTCAGTTCTTCGACTAACTGCAAATACAAAGCTTCTTTACTAGGAAAATAATGATACAACGTTCCCGTAGAAACCCCTAGCCCTTTGGCTATCTCTCGCATAGTAATCGAGGCATAACCCTTTTGGGCAAATAAGTCAAAGCACTTTATCAACAACTCTTTGCGGTATTGTTCATGATCAACTATTTTGGGCATTGAAAATTTTTTTATATCGAACGTTAGTTATATTATAAGCACAAAAATCACGTAACAATGATTAATATTTTTTATATCTAACGCTCGTTATCAATAAAACTTGCTAAAAAATTAAATCAGTAAATTCATTTCTTGCATTTGCCCAATATCCCGCCCTGAATTAAAATTTTGGGCTAATAGCTCAAGTTAACTTTAGTTAACTATGGCAAGGATTACAACCCGTTTTAACGGGTTTAAGCTTTCAGCCCAAAACTTTAGTTTTGGGCATAGTGCAAAATGTTGAAAAAAATACATTATTAATTTATCTCAAATGCGAATTTTATTTGTGTGTACAGGTAACACCTGTCGTAGTCCGATCGCAGAAGCACTATGTCAGCAAAAAGTTCGGGAACTGGGGAAAGCGGTTGAAATAGAGGTGCGATCAGCTGGACTTCGTAAATTTAAGGGGTTTCCAGTGTCACCCCACACTCTAACTGTGTTGACAGAGTACGGTATTCAATATGACCGTGAACCCCAAGGGATAAATCCAGAACTTATCGAATGGGCGGATTTGGTGTTGACGATGACGAAATTTCATAAATATATAGCGATCGCGATATTTCCGGAGATTATCAACAAGACTTTCACCCTAAAAGAATTTGTGGGAGAGCAAAAATCCTTAGATATTAGCGATCCCGTTGGTAAATCCTTATCTAAATATCGCCAATGTGCCCAGGAAATTGACCAAACACTCAATCTTTTATTAGAGAAGTTAGTCCAAGTCTCACCTGAAACCAGCTTTGCATCTTTTTCACTTCCTACCCCTCAACCCTTACCCCGCACCTTACCCCTGTTAAGATGGCTTCTTGGAGTGATGGGGGTGAGCAAGAAGACACGCAGTTGAAACATGATAGCTATTTCCCTAGAAATTCGAGACAGGTTTTAACAAAAATGGACATGAAGTTTTGGTTCCAATGGGCGAGACTTTTGGCTTTTTGCAAAGCATTCTCCGTAAGTGCATAAGCCTCAGCTTGTGCCATTAGCAAACCTTCCCATGTTGGTGTGGCGATTGTCTTTGCCACTGCTAACCCCGAGAGTGCAAATGCATTGAGTTGATGTTCTAGGTGTTTGGGAAAGACTAATTGAGGAATGCCCGCAAGCAGACAAGTAATAGCCGTAGTTGAGCTTCCGTGGTGGATTGCCAAGGACTTTCCAGCTAAAACCTCGGTTAAAGGTTTGAAGTCACATTGAGGTTTAAGGGTTTGTAGCACCAGATTACGGTAGAGATAGTCGTCATATAAGTAAGCCCAAGCGGAACCATCACTGGAGTGTAGATTTCTTGGAATAGGTGTAATGTGTATACTGAGATATAAGTTACTTTGAGTACGCAGATGTCGATAAGGGTCTAATTCAGGAATACCAAAGATAAAACTAGCATCCCCACAAAAGATCTCCCCTAGGAGAGCATCTGACTTGACGACTTCACGAACCGTATTACTGACCTGTTTTTGCCGCTTTTCTGATTCAGGTGGTGCAGGCAATCTTAGGAGTGGAAATACCTCAACGGGTGGTGGTACTGCAAAGCAATCTCCGGTGACAACCGTGGGTACAACGCCGCGAGCTGCCAACACTAAGCCAGGAGCATAATCGGTAATAACCAAGCTTGGTTTAACTTCTGAAATAACAGACTGCCAAGCCTGTAGGTGCGATCGCAGTAGATTAGCATTACCAAAGCCAAACGTTTCCAGGATATCTGTAAATGTATAGGATTCCGATCTTCCAGAGAATGGCAAGGACGGAGCAAAAACAATTTGCCACGGGAAACTCATGCCTTTAATGTTATAGGACTTCAAAGCAAAGACAGGTTCAACTCCGTGGGACTCTAGTGCCTGAGCGAGTGCTGACAGGCGTTGGATGTGTCCCTGTCCTCCTCCCAGTTCCCATCCAAAAAGGACTTTCATCAATGTTTAACTGTTTTTAGATGCTATCTTCTTCTTTAGGGCTATGGAAAACAGACCCGCCATCAACCAACCACTTAAGGTTGCTGGTTCTGGTACTTGAGTGTGGGAGCGTTGAGAAAGCTTTGGTTTTCCGTCTATAGAGTATACAAAAGGACCTCGTATCGCAGTGCCGCTAAAACTCGGTTCAGCAAAATCTGGTCTAGGAATGGCAAAGATGGAAAAATTCGTTTCTACGTTGTCGCTCTCCACTTTCGATCCGCCAATGAATAAGCTTGTTGCAGTTCCCCCATAGCCACTTACATCTGCAAGCGAGAATTGGCGTCCCAGGAAGTTAAAACTAAAATCTACTAAAGGAAATAAAGAGAGATTAAGAGATTCTGGAGGTACCGTGATGGGTGTTGACTCGTCATCAAAGCTGTAAAAACCTGAAAGTGGCTGCTCTATAACTAATGGTGGTCCGCCGTAATAAGCTGTTTGAGTAACGTTATTGATAGTGAAATCAACGGTGATGATAGCCGCACGTGCTGGGCTAGTTTTCATGGCAGTTATACCCAAAGCGACACCAGCAGTTGTAACTGCTAATTTTTGGTTTAACTTCATAATTTTCCTTCAGGTATTGGTCGCGTATATCTTAGATACACAGTACAGTAATGTAGCCCTTAAGTATCTAAGACTTACCAAGTATTTGGGAATATTTGCGTAATTTTCTAGAATTTTATCTCAAACTTCTTTGGAACTTTATAAAAGTCATTTTGGATTACCTTTTGTCAATTGCCGCAGTTTTACATCACACCTGTAACAATATTGATTAGACCAGCTTACAAAGTGGCGCATCACACCCTTCCTGTAAACCTATGCTCACCCAAGACAAACAACAACGCAACTGGAAACCCATCATTAAAGAATTCGAGGCTGTACTTGGCAAAAATGGTGTAGTGCAACGCCGCGAGGAACTCATCACCTATGAATGCGATGGTTTAACCAGCTATCGTCAACGTCCGGCGGTGGCGGTATTACCCAGAACTACAGAACAAGTGGCGGCGGTGGTGAAGATATGTAATAAATACTCCGTCCCCTTTATTGCACGCGGTTCTGGTACAGGCTTATCTGGTGGTGCTTTACCAGAAGAAAACAGCGTTTTGATTGTCACATCTTTAATGCGGCAAGTACTGAATATAGATTTAGAAAATCAGCGCGTAGTTGTTCAACCAGGCGTAATTAACAACTGGGTAACACAAACAGTTAGTGGTGCTGGATTTTACTACGCTCCTGACCCTTCCAGTCAAATTATCTGCTCTATTGGTGGTAACGTTGCGGAAAATTCCGGTGGAGTGCATTGTCTGAAATACGGTGTCACCACAAACCACGTTTTGGGATTAAAACTCGTGCTTCCCGATGGTTCAATTGTAGATGTGGGGGGAGAAGTTCCAGAAATGCCTGGTTATGATTTAACAGGTATTTTTGTTGGTTCAGAAGGTACGCTGGGTATTGCTACAGAAATTACGTTGCGAATTCTCAAAAGTGCAGAGTCAATTTGTGTGCTTTTGGCTGATTTTACTAATATTGAAGATGCGGGAGCAAGTGTTTCTGATATCATCAGCGCAGGAATTATTCCTGGTGGTATGGAAATCATGGATAACCTCAGCATCAATGCGGTGGAAGATGTGACGGCATTAAATTGTTATCCCCGTGATGCGGTGGCAATTCTATTAGTAGAAATTGATGGTTTAGCTGTGGAAGTTGCAGCGAATAAACAAAAAATCGCTGAAATTTGTAAACAAAATGGAGCGCGTAATATCACCACAGCCAGCGACCCAGAACAGCGCTTAAAATTATGGAAAGGACGTAAAGCTGCGTTTGCTGCTGCTGGGCATCTGAGTCCAGATTATTATGTCCAAGATGGGGTAATTCCTCGTACGCAGTTGCCTTATGTGCTGAAAGAAATTGAGGATTTAAGTCAGAAATACGGTTATCGTATTGCTAACGTATTTCACGCTGGTGATGGCAATCTTCACCCATTGATTCTATATGATAATTCCGTTCCTGGTGCATTAGAACAAGTGGAAGAAGTTGGCGGAGAAATTCTCAAGTTATGCGTGAAAGTGGGTGGTAGTATTTCCGGTGAACATGGTATTGGTGCAGATAAAAAATGTTATATGCCAGATATGTTTACGGAAGCTGATTTAGAAGCTATGCAATGGATACGCCAAGTTTTTAATCCTAAAGGGTTGGCTAATCCTGGTAAAATTTTCCCTACTCCGCGCACTTGTGGAGAAGCTGCAAGGGCCATGGGGGAAACTGCTAAGAAGTTTGAAGCGATGGAAGGGGTAGAACGATTTTAATTCTCACGCAGAGGCGCAGAGGCGCAGAGGTAGTAAGGGGTTAAGTGGCGGATGGTTTATTCGGTTGGACTCTTCTCACTCTCTGCGGCTCTGCACGGACAGTTCGACGGCAGTTGCTACAACCGGGGGAACCCCGGCAACGCACTGCCTCTCGACGGCAGTTGCTACAACCGGGGGAACCCCGGCAACGCACTGCCTCCTCAAGTCGGGAAACCCGCCCACGCGACTGTCCTTGTCTTTGCGTGAGGTAAATTCATATTCGTTAATCAGCAACGCCTCCTTTCCGTGTTTTTGTTAAGAATTATAAATTTTATTTACATTAGCAGTTTTTGATACTTAAGTATGCAATAATTTTAAAAAAATATTAAAAATAACATTTATTATACTTAGTACTAACCTGCAAATGTATTTTCGCTTTGAATGAGAAGCAGCGCACGATTGAAATATCGATGCACTCAGGCTGATACTATCTACTTTCAGGCGCTAAAAAGCATTTACCACAATTATATATAGAGAGCGCCTAGTAGAGTCAGCAACACAATACAGGGACTCTTGCATGAATATCAATCCATCAGAATCAACCGCAGAGTTGACACAACCATCTTGTCTAAGCACAGATTTAGCACAAGCAGCACTGCGACGTCAGACGGAACGGGAGCATTTGTTAGGAGCGATCGCTCAAAAAATTCGCCAATCTCTAGATTTGAAGGCTATTTTTACTCAAACCGTCACAGAATTGCGACGGTTTTTATTAAGCGATCGCGTTTTGATTTACCAATTAGAGTCCAATGGTAGTGGGGTAATAGTTGCAGAAGCAACAATTGCTCCTGGTAGTTCGCTGCTAGGACAAAATATTCAAGATTCCTGCTTTATAGAAAAACACCTAGAACGCTACAAGCGCGGTTGTATTCAAATTGTCGAAGATATCCATGCAGCCGGATTGCATCCTTGTCAAATTGATTTTCTTGCTGCTTTGCAGGTGAGAGCTAATCTAGTTGTACCAATTTTGTTTGAGCAAGATTTGTGGGGATTGTTGATAGCTCAAAATTGTTGCGAACCTAGACAATGGCAACAAACAGAAATTGATTTGCTTCAACAATTAGCAACCCAAATTGGTATTGCTGTGCAACAAGCAGAACTACATCAGCAACTACAACGCCTGCAAGCTCAGCAACAGTTGCAGGAACAAGCTATCAAGTTTGAAGCCGTAGTGCGATGTATTACCGAACAAATCCGCGATAATCTGGATACAGAACGGGTTTTGGAAACAGTTACTGCACAGTTGACACAAGTATTGCAACTTGAGCGGTGTCAAATCGAACAATATAGCAACCGCCACACTATTGCAACTGTTACTCATGAATATACCACTACCGCTCCTTTGTATCAGGGAACAACGCGACAGGTTACAGACTTTCCCGAACTGTATCAGCCACTGTTGCAGAAAGAACCCCTGCAATTTGGGAAAGTTATCCGTGATTGGAATCCTAAATTAGTTGTAGTCACACAGCTAGCTTGTCCAATTTTCGACGCCCAAGGAATAATTGGCAATATCTGGCTGACAAGAACAACAACAGAAGCGGTGTTTGAGGAATGGGAAATTAAACTAGTGCAGCAGGTGGCAAATCAATGCGCGATCGCCATTCGTCAAGCTAGTCTTTACCAAGTAACGCAGACACAGTTAAGCGAACTGGAAAAACTCGAAAACCTTAAACACGAATTCCTCAAAACCCTTTCCCATGAACTGCGCACGCCAATCACAAGTATCAGTCTTGCTGCCCAAACTCTCGAAAGTATTATCAAACAAGAAAGAATATCAGATATAGAAATAGTGCCACAACTATTGCAGATTTTGCATAACGAGTGTCGGCGCGAAAGCAAATTGATTAACGATTTGCTGGCACTCACATATCTGGAAGCCGAAGCCGAACCTCTGACTTTAATCGCCATTGATTTACAATCATGGCTTCCTCCTATTGTCGAGCCTTTTCGAGAACTCGCTATCTGCCAGCAGCAACAGTTAATCTTAAATATCACTGGGGAAATACCAATACTTGAAACAGATATTACTGATTTAGAGCGTATTATTACTGAGTTAATTAACAATGCTTGTAAATATACACCTGCCGGAGAGAGGATTACTGTTACTGCTTCTGCAACACCGGAGACTGTACAGATAAGCATTAGTAATTCTGGTGTGGAAATTACTACCAGTGAACTAGCACATATTTTTGACCCGTTCTATCGTATTCCCCAAAATGACCCTTGGAAATATAGTGGTACGGGATTGGGATTGGCATTAGTACAAAAACTGGTGAAACATTTAAAAGCTTCGATTCGTGTTGAGAGTGCGGCAAAGTATACAAGTTTTACTTTGCTTTTGCCGAGAGCGATCGCTGTTTAGTATGGCTTTGTATAAGGGAAATGGCGTTTTTAAACGCAGAGGGGCGCAGAGGGAACGCGGAGGAGCGCAGAGTGTTTATGAATTTGTGCTTTTGTTCTACTTAGACGGTATCTCAAAACGGTTTGGCAAGGGAATTAGAAGATGCAAACAGGGAAGAAAATTATTCTGATTGGCGGCGGAATCGGTGGTGCTGCAACCGCGCTTGCTCTTTACCGTGCTGGATTTGAACCGATTGTTTACGAGCGTACGGCAACATTGCGCGAAGTGGGGGCAGGAATCGCGCTTTGGGCAAACGCCACCTATGCCCTGAATCAGTTAGGTGTGCTGGAAGATGTTTTACGCGAGAGTAGCTTATAATTTCCAGTTTTCGCAGCTACAAAAAAACAAAGCCCGCCTAAGCGGGCTATACAACAAGCTTACAAACCAGATTTACTACTACACTTCAGCAACAACTTGTTCTTCTTCCTTTTCCACAAACGCCTGTACACGGGTGCGATACTGTCTTAAAGTATCATCCACCCAATCGCGATCGTTACTATTGGCATACAAATGTACCAATGGCTCACTAGCATCAGGCAGAACTAATATCCAACTTTCATCAAAGGGCTGACCAATTTTCACCCCATCGATTAATTCCAGATTTTGTGCTGGGTGAGTTTCTACTAAGTAGCGCATCAACGCCCCTTTAGCAGTCCACGGACAGCGGATTGTATAAGATTTATGCACCACACGCGGTAATTCTGCCCGCAACGAAGCAAGCGATCGCTCTTGTATGGTCAACATCTCAATTAGTTTGGCGATGCAGAACATAGCATCAAATCCTGGATGCAGTTGCGGGAAAATAAAGCCAGTATCCGCGCTACCTCCCAAGACCACATTCGGATTTTTGTAACTTGTTTCCATCAACGCTGTGGGGTTGGCTTTGGTGCGAATGACTCTACCATCGTGGCGGCGGGCAATTTGTTCTACCGCACTGGAGGCGTGAACTGGTACAACTACCGTTCCTCTGGGGTTGGATGTTAACATCGTGTCTACCATCAGCGCTGTTAACATTTCCCCACGAATGGGTATACCAGATTCATCTACTAAAATTAGTTGTTCGCCGTTAGCTGATACTTGGATACCAAAGTTTGCTTTCAACGCCTCTACTACATGACCCAATTGTGTCAGTAGTGTTTCGCGGTCAGTGGTGGAAATTGCAGTTTTATTCAAACTGGCATTCAGTACCACCGCATCCGCCCCAAAGTTGTCTAACATTTGGGGTAGCACTGCCCCAGATACAGCATAAACGTAGTCAATTACTACTTTTGCCCGACTGTTGCGAATTGTATCAATATGCAACAGCTTTTCAAAGGCAGTGCAGTAGCCATCTACTACTTGGCTGGGATAGGCGACATCACCAATTTCGTGAATTAGCGATCGCCGCATATCTTCTTTGAAGTAAGCGCCTTCTATTTTCTTTTCTTTGGCTTTGGAAATATTTATACCCTTGGCATCAATGAATTCAATCAAGATGTAATCAGGGCGATCGGGATGTACACGTACGTGAATACCACCTTCAACTCCCATTGTCGGTATTACTGTACGGGTGATGGGAATAGCTGTGGCGTCTAGGTTCTGAATATTCACACCAACGGACATCAAACCGGCAATTAATGACCGCGTAACCATACGCGAGATATTGCGTTGGTCGCGGGAAACTGTTACCTTAGAACCGGGTTTCAGGGTTGAGCCATACGCCGCACCTAATTTTACCGCAAATTCTGGGGTAATGTCAATATTTGCCAATCCTTGTACGCCGCGTTGCCCAAATAAGTTGCGTTGGGCGGTGTTACCCCAAATTAAATTAATATTCAAAATTGCCCCAGAATCAATCTTTTTACTGGGCCAAACCCGGACACCGGGGCTAATTTGGGCTTCTTCTCCCACAGTTGAAAGCGAACCGACTACAGCAGCTTCCAATACATGGGCGCGGCGGTCTACACGGGTACCACGGGCAATCACACAAGCAGAGAGATGGGCTTCTTCGCCAATTATCGCCCCATTCCATACAATCGGACGCTTGAGATTGGCATCTGTACCGACAGTGACGTTATCCCCGATTACGGTTCCGGCTTCAATATGAACTCTGGCACCGATGCGGCAATTGTCACCAATAACCGCAGGGGCTTCAATCACAGCAGTGGGGTCGATGTGAGTATTTTGTCCTACCCATATACCGGGTGAAGTTTCTTCATAAGGAAAGTCAAGTTTAACTTTGCGATCTAATGCATCATACTGAGCCTCGCGATAGGCATCTAAGTGACCAACATCACACCAATAGCCCCCAGCGATGTAACCATGCATCGGTTCGCCTTTTTCCAGTAATAAGGGGAATAAATCTTTGGAAAAATCGGATTCGGTGTTAGCTGGCAAGTATTCCAGAACTTCTGGTTCTAAAATGTAAGCGCCGGTATTAACGGTATCGGAAAAAATTTCACTGGTAGAAGGTTTTTCTAAAAAGCGCCGAATTTGACCTTCTTCATCAGTAATGACCACCCCAAATTCAATTGGGTTAGGAACGCGAGTTAAAATCAAAGTTGCTTTTGATTTTTTTTGTTTGTGATATTCAATTGCTGCTGTCAGGTCAAAATCAGTGATGCTATCACCACTAATTACTAAAAAGGTTTCATCAAGAAGTTCGGCAATGTTTTTCACGCAGCCAGCGGTTCCCAAAGGCTGGTCTTCTTCTACAGCGTAGGTCAGTTGTACTCCAAAATCGCTGCCATCTTGAAAATAATCTCGCAAGGCATCAGGTAAATAATGAAGTGTAGCTACTACTTCTGTAATTTGATGCCGTTTGAGAAGATTGATAATATGTTCGGCAATTGGTCGATTTAGGATGGGTACCATAGGTTTGGGCAGGTCACATGTGAGGGGACGAAGCCGTGTTCCCGATCCTCCTGCCATCAGTACTGCTCGCATAAATCCTCCTTAAACTATTTGCACCACTTGCTGCGTTAAGACCGATAATGTAAGTTTTGTTCTCCTTTATTTAGTCTCCTATGGATGTTGAAATTTGAGGAACTTCCGCAAGAGGCATCTAGCAAGACCTTTAAGTACATCTACTCGTCACACTAGCTTGTTTGTCGATACAAAATCAAGAAGTCAGAACTAAGAAGGAGGAAGAAAGAAGGAAGAAGGAAGAAGTAGGAGGGAGAAATTAGCAGAAAATAAGAAAAGAGAGTAAAAATAAAAAAATTTTTTTATTTTTAGTTTTAATTTTTATTTTTCGCTTTAATTTTGACCTGGTAATGACAACGTTATTGTTGAGACTCCGTGTCTGCCCTTTCATCAGCATGGATGTGTGACGCAAATTGCTAAAAATCTCAATTTGTAGGTGGGGCTATGCCCTACTTCCTAGGTCATTGTAGGGCATAGCCCTACCTACTTTGAGCCTCCCACTCTCTTTTAGTAGCTTCGTAACTGGATACGATGGGGAAGCCTAATTTAAACTGGAATATAGGAGTCAGTATTAATAAACGCATTGTTCGTAAAGGCTGTTAGTGGTTAATGGTTAATGGTTAATGGTTGATAGCCATGAACCATGAACAATTAACAATCAACCCTCTCGGTACTGATGATGAAATACCACGATAGTGTGGAAATGCTTAACTCAAATACTTTTTATTGCTTGTGGAGTTGATTGGAATGGGTGAGTTACTCGGTTTTTTGTTGATATTAGGTTATGCTGGTGGCGCTTGGAAGTTCTGGAGAGGATTTAGAAGAACTAATTTCAGCCAAAGCTTCAGTAATCGCCTGAGTTTAACCTTATTGTGGCCTGCTTTGTTGATTACGAATAAATCCTATCGCCAAAACTTTAGAAAAGCACTCAAAGGTTAAAATTACTTCTAAATTTTCACACAGATGAGAATTAGATAGTGAGACGGATTTGGTTAATTGGCGGAACTGCTGAAAGTGCTTTGTTGGCAAAAGCGATCGCTCACTTACAATTTGAGTGTATTGTTTCTGTGACAACTGACACTGCGCGATCGCTCTACCCAACTGTACCAACTTTACAAGTTTGGGTAGGGCGTTTAATTTTTGCAAATTTATATGAATTTTTGCAACAACAGCAAATAATCGCCGTTGTAGATGCCTCTCATCCTTTCGCGGTGGAAATTTCCAAAAATGCGATCGCCCTTTGTCAAAAATTAAAAATCCCCTATCTACGTTATGAACGCCCTGTTTTGGAACAGAGGGGGGAAGTAGACAAGGGGACTAGAGATATTGTTTATCTGGATAATTATAATACGTTAATTTGTGGAAATTACTTAGCTGATAAAAGGGTGTTATTAACGCTTGGATATAGACCTTTGCACTTATTTCAGCCTTGGCAAGAGCGAACAACTATGTTTGCTAGGCTACTTCCTTCCGTAACAGCGTTAGAAGCTGCATTGCAAGCGGGATTTACACCAGATAGAATTATTTGCCTACGTCCTCCCATTTCGGCAGAATTGGAGATGGCGCTGTGGCGTCAGTGGGAGATTTCTTTAGTTATCACCAAAGCCTCTGGTACAGCAGGAGGAGAGGACATCAAGCGAAAGGTTGCAGCAGAATTAGGAGTGAGATTGATAATAATTACTAGACCAGAGGTTGCTTATCCGCAGCAAACAAGTGATTTATCAGTGGCTTTGGAGTTTTGCCAGCAACATTATCAAAAAGAGTGCGGGATTCGGGAGAACCCCTGATTTTAAACCAGGGGATGAAATTCGGCAGTTACAACAGATTAGTCAATCTTGACTACAAGGTAGAATTGGGTTTTAGCCGTGGGAGTGTCAAGATTTATCGTTTAATAGATATCTTGCAGTCATTGCCTTGAAATAAATTTCAGGCTTAAAGCTTAAACCCGTTAAAATTGACATCTTGCACCAGTTGTAACAGCAAAAGAGGCGGAGCCTCCAAAACCTCGTTACCAGGTTGAACCTGGTAACGAGAACAAGAGCCTCTGGCTCTTATTGCAATTGGTGCAAGATATCAGTTTTAACTGATATCTTGCACCAATTGCAATAAGCCGTGAAATAAATTTCCGTATATGTAGAGACGCGACGCCAGTCGCTACAACGGGGGAAACCCCCCTCCGGGTTCGCCAGTTCCCAGGGCGCGGGAAACCCGCCTATGTCCCAAGGGGACACGCTACGCGAACAGGACTGGACTCACCGCAACGCGCAAGCGCGAGAATTTCGCGTCTCTACAAACCCATTAAAATGGGTTAAAACTCTTGCCGAGTCGGTTTTTAACCGACTTTAGCTATAAGCCCGAAATTTATTTCCGGGCTAATTTTAGGCTTGTTGAGATTGGTGCAAGATGTCAATTAAAACGGGTTAACAAGTTTACCCAGTCATCTTTAGATGACTTTAGATATTAGCCCGAAATTTATTTCCGGGCTGACTTTTGCACTCTTACTACATGAACAAAGTTCACAACGAACTGATGAAAATCTCTTTTTCCCTAGCCCCTAGCCCCTAGTCCAAGCGCCTCTATTTTCAAGGCAGGTCTAATCATTATTGTCTAAGATGTGGATAACTGCACCTGCTGCTGCACCATCAACGGCATCACCAAGGGTATCTTTGTTACCGCGAAGAATTGCGCCAGCTGCTGTACTAGCTGCTGCACCAGTTCCAGCATCTACAGCAATGTTACGTTTTTGGGGATTGCGTCTACCACTGTTGACAGCGTTGACAGCCGCACCAGCAGCAGCACCCTTAACAGCATTGTTTAAGAAAGAACCACGCCCTCTAATAGCGCCAGATACTACGCCAGCACCAGCACCAACAGCGATATCTCGTCCTATCTTTTCACCTGCGGACGCAGGTTGAGCCGGAACCAAGGAAACACCGACGAAACTAGCAGCTAAGAGGTTGGGTATCAGTAAGCGTTTGAAAATCCGATTCATTAGATGTACCTTCTCAATTAATTGCAATGATTAGAGTACAGTCGTATTGTTTGACCTTTCTTTTAGTCTGAGCAACAGTAAATTTTGTTCCATGAAAACATTTTCATGATACCCGTACAAAAATATTATATCATCACCCAAATGGGCGAATTTGTCAATAGTCATTAGTCAATAGTCATTAGTCATTAGTCATTAGTCATTAGTCAATAGTCATTAGTCAAAAACCAAAAACCAAAAACCTATGAACTCTGGACTATAGACTATGCACTCTGGACTCTAGACTCTAGACTCTAGACTCTAGACTCTAGACAAATGACAAATGACAAATGACAAATGACTAAAACGCCTGAATCCACTCTTTAATAGTGTATTCAGTCCAAATTCCATTTTGCCAGTAGGGGTCATTTTCTACTAACTGACGTACAGTCTGTTCATCGGGCGCTTCGTAGATACCAAACACTTTAGTTACATCTTTGGTGGGACCAATAGTAATTAACACACCAGATTCTTTCTGTTTTGCTAGTCCATCTAAATGTGCTTGACGGTAAGGGGCGCGTTTTTCTAGAACATCTTCGCAGTAGCTTCCCCACATTACATATTTGGGCATGGTTAATTAATTCCAAAAGGTAAAGTGATGAGTTAGGAGTGAGGAGTTAGGAGTGAGGAGTTAAGAATGAGGAGTTAGGAATGAGGAGTTAGTATAAAAATAAACCAACAACTCCTAACTCCTAACTCCTAACTCCTAACTCCTAACTCCTAACTCCTCAAAGAGACACCAAATTTTTCCACGAGGGTATCACGGACTTTTTGATGCACTGGTTCGACTTCCGCATCGGTAAGGGTGCGATCGCTTACCCTATAAGTTAAACGAAATGCCAAACTCCGCTGTCCTGGTGGTACATGTTCACCCCGATATTCATCAAACAATTCCACTGACTCAAGCAAATCTTTGCCAGCTTTGGTAATTGCTCTTTCAATTTCGGCAACTGTCAATTTTACGGGTGCAAAAAAGGCAATGTCTCTATCAGTAGCTGGGTAGGTGGAATAAGGCTGGAATTTCGGTATGAGAATATTATCATCATCCAGAGCATGAATTAGCGCATATAGATCCAACTGGAATACATAAACTGCATCTGGTAAGCTTTTTTCTTGCCGCAGTTGGGGATGGAGTTGCCCAAAAATGCCCAATCTGTTACCTCCAATCCACAAGGAAGCGGTACGTCCTGGATGCAAACGGCGATCGCGACAGTCGGGTTGATATTCCACGGACAAGCCTAAACGCTGAAATACGCTCTCGATAATGCCTTTGGCTTCAAACCATGTCATAGGTTGTTCGCGTCCACTTCTGATCCATTTACTAGAAGTGCGATCGCCTCCCATTATTCCAGCGATGGCGTCTGCTTCTCGCAATCCGTCTTCATCTTGCCAGAAAATTCGCCCAATTTCAAAGCCGTTCAGGGGGCCATTACCTTGTTCTAAGTTGTACTGAAAAGCGTCAATTAACCCAGCGATTAAATCGGTTCGCAGGGCTGAATATTCTACAAATAATGGGTTTGCTAACACTATTTGTCTATCTTCTCCTGGCTTCACCAAGGAGTAGTGTATTAATTCTGTCAAACCTTCTGCCCGGAAACAAGCTCGCAATTTACGGAGCATTTCTTGTTCAAAGGGCAAAAAGCCTGCTTCTGATTTTTCTGGTAGGGTGTCGCAGAAATTATCATAACCGTAGAGACGGGCTATTTCTTCGATTAAATCTATTTCCCGTTCTAAGTCGCGGTAACGGTAAGGCGGTACTGTTACTGTCCAAGTGTTTTCGCCTGTGGAAGTAAGTTGACATCCCAGTGCTGTGAGGATTTTTTCTACTTCTGCGCCTTCGAGTTCCCCGGTTTGTTCTCCCAAGTCAATCGGTCCTAATATCTGGTTTACTCGGTCTAAACGCAATTCAATAGAACGTGAGCAAGTGGATGGATCGGGACGGGTGTCATGAATTTCTTGAGTAACAAGTTTACCATCAGCAATTTCGGTAATTAAGGATAAGGCACGGCGACAGGCGATTTCTAAGCCAGCGCTGTTAACACCTCGTTCGTAACGGCTAGAAGATTCGCTTCTTAACCCCACACTGCGAGAAGAACGGCGAATTGCCACAGAATCAAATAGTGCCGCTTCTAACACTAAATTTTGCGTATCTTCATAAACTTCGGTTTCTTCGCCGCCCATTACTCCGGCGATGACGACGGGTTTATCGTTGGCAGTGATAAGTAAGTTTTGGGTGGTGAGGGTGCGAGTTTGTCCGTCTAGGGTTTTCAGGGTTTCCCCAGCATTGGCAAAGCGGACGCCGATGGTTAATTTTTCACCACCAGCGACTGATTGTAGGCGATCGCGATCAAAAGCGTGTAGCGGTTGTCCCCATTCCAACAATACGTAGTTAGTAATATCAACTACATTATTGATTGGTCGCACACCCGCAGCCCGCAAGCGCTGTTGTAACCAATCAGGAGAGGTTGCAATTTTTACGTTTTCAATTACTGTAGCAATGTATGCAGGACAAGCTTGCGTATCAGCTACTTTAATAGTTAAATTTCCCGCACCTTGAGAAACCGATACCTCAGCAGGTTCGGGGATTGATAGTTTTGCACCTGTTAAAGCTGCTACTTCCCGCGCTATACCTACCATACTCAAAGCGTCGGCACGGTTAGCAGTAGCAGTCACATCTAAAATTACATCATCTAAACCTAAAAATGGGCGCACATCGCTACCCAGTTGTAAATTTTCCTGGGTAAAAATATGAATCCCGTCTACGTCGCTAGGCAAACCGAGTTCCTTTAAAGAACAAATCATGCCATTAGACGGGACACCTCGCAATTTTGCAGGTTTAATTTTTAAATCAATGTTTGGTAAATAAGTGCCTACAGTAGCAACTGGCACATAGATATCAGCCCGGACATTGGGAGCGCCGCAGACAATATTTAAAGTCTCTTCTGTACCGATATCGACTTGGCAAACGCTTAATTTATCAGCATTGGGGTGGGGTTGGCGTTCAAGTACTTTCCCGACTACAACACCTGAAGCCCAAGTGCGACGGTCTTCAATTTCTTCCACCTCAAACCCTGCCATTGTCAGGGTTTCTGCTAGGTCTTCACTAGCTTGTTTTACCTCGACTAGTTCCTGTAGCCATTTAATAGAAATACGCATGAATGTGTTTGCTTATGGAAAATAGAAGCTCAAATCATTGCAAAGTATATTGTAGAATTAATCCTTAATATCATCCCCGAAAAAAATCGCTCTCCAAGTTAAGAGCCAAGAAATAAATTTCACAAGCTAAAGCTAAAGTCAGATAAATCTGGCTAAAGATGATTTTTAACCCGTTTTAACTGATATCTTGCACCATTCTCAACAAGAGCCAGAGGCTCTTATTCTCGTTACCAGGTTGAACCTGGTAACGAGAGTTTGGAGGCTCCGCCTCCTGGCTGTTACGATTGGTGCAATATATCAGTTTTAACGAGTTTTAGCTTTAAGGAGGACACTTCTGTGCTTTGGTTTCCCCCGTTGAAGAAAGTGTCCGTCCCAAATTTTAATTTAGGGCTTAACTAAAGCTATTGTGAGCGCAATCGAGATGGGACTTCCTGCCAGAATAGTGGAATTGCGATCAAACCAGAAATCAACTGAATGCCGCCAAAAGTAGCAAGAGACGCTCCAAATCCAAAGTACAGAAGCTCTCCAAACATGAGACTGCCAACACCAAATCCAGTGAACAGGGTAAACACTTTCAGTCCCATGGTTTGACCTAAATTATTGCCATCCCCCAAGTCAGTCACGATACCCACAAACAAAGGTTGTGTCAGGTCGTACCCCAAAGACAAGACGAGAACCGCGATCGTCGTTACATTTGCAGGAATATCAAAAATCATAACAATCCCAGCTAGGGCTGCCATAATTAGTCCTGATGGAATTAGCCAACGGCGTCCCCAACGATCCACGGCTCGACCAATCAGGGAACTCAGCAGTAATCCAGGAATACCGTAGCCGAGAATGGTCAAACCAATGCTAAAGGCATCCATGTTGTAACGTTGTGACAAGTACAACCCTAGCCAGGTATATACACCAGAATGGTAGATGCCGTTCCACAAAACATAGGCATAGGTTCGTTTTCCTCGAAAACTAGTTAATATCTGGCTGTATCCCCTAAATATCTGGCGAATGCTGGGTAGTCTTTCTACCTTGGGTGTATCGAATAGAGCGCCATAAAGATGAAGTCGCCAAAGTACCAAACCAGCAAGAGCAGCCGTACCGATAAACAGCCATCGCCAACCCAAAAAAGGTTCAAGAATTGCACCACCCGCAGAACCCGCCGCCATTCCCCCTTCCATGGCTGCAAACACTAACCCTAGCTTGCTGCCTCGCTGATCAAACGGAAATAAATCCCCAATCAATGCAAATGTTAGTGGAATAACTCCACTTGCTCCAATTCCAGTTAGCAGTCGCCAAGCCGCCATTTGCGAAGCTGTCTGAGCCGTTGCAGTCAACGCTGTGCAGATGACAAAAATTGCCAGCGAGATGCGAATTATAGACCATCGTCCAAATCGATCTGACAGCACGCCGTAGAACAATGCCATCAGCGCGTAGGATAACATGTAGGCTGGAACGATAAATCCAATTTCCTGAACTTCAACATTAAACACTTCAGCTAAACGTGGAATCAGGGGAGCAATCATATATCCCTGAAGAAAAATTAGACCAGCAGCTATCGAAAGTAAGGCAAACAGGTGTTCATGCTGCTTTAGGCGAATTGTGCGATCGGCTGCTTCAGCATGAGGTAGATGCTCAATATGCTTTTTGCGGTTTGGCATGGATTTTGGGTCTTTTAACTCACTTCCTACCCTACACATCTGGGCGGTAAAAACTTAGACACTAGGCTTGAACAGTTAACGTTAATAACTGCCAGAGCAAATACTTCACAAATGTCAAAGTTTTATAACAATAATGTTAACATTGATTGCTTTCGCATCAATATTACCAATCAGAATCAGTGGTATCAGCAAAACTTGCAGTTAGATGGAATTGCGGTAGTTGCTCTCGTAGCGCCTAGCAATCGACCGCGAGAATTTTCATGCTATCCTCCTGGTACGGCGATTAGAGGCGTAGCGATCGCCTATATTTTTGCAACAATATCTCCAACCGCCACGCTACCAGTTTTTATAACCTGTGCTAAAATACCAGTCTGGGTATGCTGAAAATTCTTTTGCAGTAGAGAAAGCAAGTTAATATCTCTCTCCCCTGTTTCGGGATTAACATCTATATTTAAACAGCGATTAATCCTAGCTGTAACAGCAACTCGCGCTGTACCGAGTTGTATTTCTTGTCCCACCCAGTCAAATTCTCCCCAAGCGGGTACACCTTCTAAAAGAATATTTGGGCGAAAACGCCGCACATCTATAGATTGTCCCGCTAATTCGCTCAAATGCTTAATAGTTTCCTCGCTAACGAGAGAAATATGTACCGCTTCTCGGTCGGGATAGCGAGTTTTATCAAATTCCCCGACAAATTGCAAAGGTGCGCGTTGGCTGTGTTTGGCTGCTTGACTGGGGTAAATTCCTGCTAGGTATCCGGTGAAAAAGGCAGAAATTAAATCTCGTCCTTTGACAGTGTTAGTATCGGCAACCAATAACTCTACATCTTTACGCTTGATTGTCAAAGTGCCAGTTTCCGCATTATAAGTACAATCTAAAGCCGCCAGTCCGTGCCAATCGTTTTGCATCGCGAAGTTTTGCTTCTTCATCCATGGCACTTGTGTAGAGTCGGTATCAATCCCATCTTGTTTGTACATTAAAGCAAAAGCGCGATCGCCTGGTACACCATGTCCTATTTCTAGGTGAAGGCGATCGCACTTTTGGGGACTTAACCCTTTAACCGGATGAATAAATAATTGATTAACAGAAATTTGGTTCATCGCTAAAAGAGTTAGGAGTTAGGAGTGAGGAGTTAGGAGTTAAGAGTGAGGAGTGAGGAGTTAAAAATGAGGAGTTAGGAGTGAGGAGTTAGGAATGATGAAGGATAAAAAGTTTGGTGTTGCTGAATTTGGGTATGAAATTTAAAAAGTAACTATCCTAAATTCTTCCTCTTTGCGCCTTTGCGCGCCAGTCGCCTGCGGAGGGAAACCCTCCTATGTCCTAAGAGGACACGCTATGCGCTTAGGCGCACGCTTCGCGAACGCGAACAGCGCTGGCTTGGCTTTGCGTGAGGCAAATTCATACTTTTAATCAGCAACGCCAAAAGTTTCATAATAATATTCATAAATTCAAAACTCCTAACTCCTAACTCCTAACTCCTAACTCCTAACTCTACCAATTTAATCCTTAGCAGAATTCATCGGTTTTTGTGTTGCGGGAATATTCTTTCCATTTTGAGAAGAACCAGCCGTAATACTGCGGAAATACAACCCACCAACTGTCAATAAAAATACAACATAAGCAACTGCCTGCACGAGATAAAGATTTTCTCTGTAGCCAAACAAAGCTTTCAGAAGAACGCCTGGAAACTTTTCATCAGGCAAAATATTAGACGTATTCCAAACCATCGGTCCCAAAACGCAAGAGTGAATTTTGGTGAACCTTTCATAGTAAAAACAAAGGCTTTCTGAAGCGCGGTTACTAAGGGCCAGAGTAGCGATCGCTTCATCGAATTTGTGCAAAGCTGTAACTACCAAGCCAGCCACAATCAACACCAATAAAACGCCCATTACTTGGAAAAATTGGCGGATGTTGATTTTGACACCCCATTTAAATAAAAGTACACCAATTCCTGCTGCAACTGCAATTCCACCCAAAGCGCCAAGACTGGGAATTAGTCCTTGTTGAAAATTAGCAGCGATGAACAGAACAGTTTCAAAACCTTCGCGAACAACCGCAATCAAAATTAAGGTAAAAACGCCCCAACCCGCATTAGAGTTATTTGTTAAAGCATTTGTTACCGCTCCTTCTACTTGAGCTTTCATAAATCTGGCTTGTTTAGTCATCCAGATTAACATCCAGCTGAGCATGGCGATCGCTAATACGCTGAACACACCTTCCATAACTGGTTCAACTACGGAAGTGTATTGGGGGTTAATTGCGCCTAGTGCTTGAATTACCCAACTAAACAGCACACCTATCAGCGCACTCACGACAATACCAACACCGACACCAGCATATACCCAAGGATTGAGTCGCGATTGTTTGGCTTTTTTGAGCAAAGCTAGTACGATGCCAACCACTAAGGCGGCTTCCACTCCTTCCCGGAGTGTAATTACAAAAGTAGGTAAAGCAGCGCTGAAATCCATATTTTGTCCTTAGTCATTGGTCATTGGTCATTGGTCATTGGTCATTGGTCATTGGTCATTGGTC
>JBHYDF010000120.1:0-25804 GCA_051861145.1 Nostocaceae cyanobacterium | reverse complement strand
AACTCCTAACTCCTAACTCCTAACTCCTAACTCCTAACTCCTAACTCCTAACTTCTTGTGAAGGAACCGCACAAAGAATGATATAACCTAGTTCGTGACGATATTTCTGAAAAATACTACGCATTTCTAAAACACGTTTACGGATGGATTCGTGCGTTAAAATATTCCACAATATTTGAAGAGTGTTGACAACACCTTCATCCTGAAACATCCGCCGCAAATTTAATAAAGCCATTGTTCCAGTTTGATGCTTCTGCACTTGTAAACCGGCTGTGGCACAAGCAACAATCCAGTTAGCTTCTGAAAGTGGTGTAGAATTGACTCGAATTACTTTTGCTAACTCAGAATGAATTTCTTCTTCTTTGTCACGGGCTAATAATTCATGGCAGAGGAATTTACCACCCGGTTTGAGTTTATTGTGAATTCCATTCAAAACTTTGGCTTTACCCGGAGGTGATTGCATGGTGAGAATTGCTTCTGCCAAAACATAATCAAACTTGCCTGGTATAGCTTCTAAATGGAAAATATCGCCTTCAATAATTTCGATTTGATTTTCTAAACCAGCAGCGCGAATATTTGCACGGGCACGCGCTACACTATCAGGATTTTTTTCTACACCTACGACTTTAACATTGTAGCGTTTGGCAAGAGTTATTGCACTGTAACCAAAGCTAGAGGCTAACTCTAAAACAGTTTCACCTGGCTGAAAATTAGCCCATTGAAATAATTGTTCTGTCGCTTGTCTTCCACCCGGACGCAGATATCTTTTACCTGCTGCTGCTAAAACTTCGTGTCCGGAAGCTTTTTGGAAATTGAGAGTAGCGTGAGTCATCTCTTAAACCCTCAAACTGATGCTATCCCTAATTTGCCAGAAATTTATTTTACCGTCTTTGAGCTAGCTCAAAGTAATACCAATTTGAAAAATGGTTAATGGTTAATGGTTCATAGCTATGAACTATGAACCAAAATCCAAAATCTAAAATCTAAAATCCTGTTAGGGTATTACCACTCGCGCTCAAGAATAGCGTAAAGAAAGCTATCGTACCATCTACCTTTTATAAACTCTTTCTCCCGTAGATGACCTTCGCGGCGCATACCGATTTTTTCTAATACCCGTACAGAAGCTATATTCTCCGCTACGCACCATGACCAAATACGATGCATTCCCAATTCTTCAAAGCCAAACTTCAAAATAGCACGCGCCGCTTCTGTTGCATAACCTTTTCTCCAATATCGACTGTCTATTTCATAGCCAATGTTTGCTTCCCGCAGTTGTGGATTATTAACACGAATACCACAATTACCGATAAGCTGATTTTCCTGTTTGAGGACAACAGCCAATTGAAACTTCGTTCGTGGCTGTTCCTTTTGCTGGGTAATAAACATCTGGACAAACTCGCGAGTATCGGTTTGCGATCGCGGTGTCCAGTCGTAGTAACGCAAGTACAAAGGATCGGATTGATAGGCAAAAACAGCCTGCCAGTCTGCCTCGACAAATTCACGCATCAGCAGGCGTTCCGTTTCTAGCATCATCTATTTTTCCTATGCCTATAGCGCAGGTAATTCTGTAATTTTAACTTTTACAAGAAAAAACTTTTATTTGTATGGTGCAAGATATTAATTAAAACTGATATCTTGCAAGCCTATGCAACTGTAGAGAGGCGGCAACCTACCAAAACCTCGTTACCAGGTTGAACCTGGCAGTTGAGAATTAGAGCCTCTGGCTCTTGTTGATAATAATGCAAGAAAATTAAAGTTTTAACCCGTTTTAACGGGTTTTAGCTTTCAGCCTAAACTTTAGTTTAGGGCTGGTTGTTAACTAGAGGATTTTGGTTCAAAGGAGACGTATTTTCCTCCTAACCCTTCTACAATTGTGCGCGTATTTGTAATCATCATTTTTTGATATGTTTCGCCTTCACTTCCTGGTTCACCCAAGCTATCAGCAAATAAAGAGCGTTCTGAAACCTTCACCTTTGCCTCTCTAGCTACAGTGTTAATCAACTGGGGGTTAATAGTTATTTCCGGAAAAATGGTTGGTACGTTAGTCTGCTTAATATCTTGAATCAGTGTTTTCAATCGAGAAGCTGAGGGTTTTTCATCAGTGTTAAAACCCACAAAAAATCCCTCAAATGAAAGACCGTAAGCTTTGGAATAATAACGCATTGCATTATCGGTTGTGACTAATTTGCGTTGCTGAGGGGGAATAGTCGCAATTTGCGATTTTATCCAAGTATCTAGCTGGGTTAATTCACTTTTAATTTTTTGAGCATTGCTGTTATACAATGCAGCATCTTTAGGAGATATTTTTCCCAGATTGCTGCTAATGATATCTACCATTTTGACCGTATTTTTAGCATCATGCCAAATATGAGGGTCGGGTAATATTTTGCCATCTTCCTCAAGTTTTTCTGGTTGAGGACGCGCAACTTCACTAACGGCTAGTTTGGGTGCAGGGTTTTTAGTCGCTTGTATTAAATTGCTCAAAACCGGATCAAAATCATACCCATTATAAAAAATTAGTTTTGCTTGCTCAATTGCTTTACGGTCTTCCGGTCTTGGTTGATAAAGGTGAGGATCTGCACCAATGGGAATCAAGCAGTTGAGATTAATTGTATCGGCTGCGATTTGTTTGGTTAAGTCACAAAGTACAGTTGTAGTTGCGACTACCTGGGGGAGATTTTTGTTTAACGCAACGGGATTCACAGTAGAAACAGCAGGAGGAGTGTTTGCTATATCTCCTTGCTGACACCCAACAAATCCAATGGTAAGAGCAACAACAGAAGCACCCAGAGGTGTAATTTTTGCTAAGTCGAACATAAGAAGGCTATATTCTTTCCCAATTATTGAGAAAAGCAAAGTGTGGACAATTTTACCTAGCTAAAAAAACATTACGCCCATCTGAATCTAATTGCAACTCTTAGACTTTTTTCTTATTTATTCATTTTTACACTTTCTCTCGCTAGGAGTGGCATCAGGATAAAAGGTAATTATTGCCTGTTCTTTCCTCACAAAAACAGTGGGAAAAGATTTTCCTGTCTCTCTATCCTGGACATTAAAAATACAAGCTCCTTCTGTATTTCCTTGGAATTTAAAGATTTTAGTAGCATCTAAAAGCATTTCTTCAGCATTACTTAAATAGCCATAACCTTTAATCACATCCGTGACTCTACGGTTTCCTTGTTTCAACACTACACCCATTGTGTAAATTACACCGGGAACAACTTCCTGGCGTGCTTGATTATTGGGAAGGCGTCCGCCAATTCCCTGATTTTGTAATTGTAAATATCTACCATAGAAGTGCAAGCCACCTATATCATTTTCGTTATATATTTCACCACAAAAAATATGTTCAAACCCCCTTCGTTTGAACCAGATGTTAGTTAAATCTTGTATAAATAAAGGAAATATTTCCCTATTAGTTATAGTATTATTGATATTTATCGGTTTTGGCGATCGCTTCTTACCAAAACCTTTAAGTAATACCAGTTTGCAAACCCGAACAACGATAAATAATTTTGTGATTGGCTTGTTTCCAACATGGAATCCTAAAACCAAACCCTACAAACGTACGGAAAAGGCAATTGAAGCAACTGAAAAACCTGGAAAGGGTAAATAAGATGGTTAATGGTTCATAGCTATGAACCATTAACCATTAACCATGAACTATTGGATTAATCTTTCTTCATCCAACTGAACATAGCGCGTAAATCTTTACCCACTTCCTCAACGGGATGTTCGGCTTCTTTACGACGCATGGCGGTAAATCCAGGTTTCCCGGCTTGATTTTCTAACACAAATTCCCGTGCAAATTGACCAGATTGTATTTCGCTAAGAATCTTCTGCATTTCTGCTTTAGTTTGCTCATTTACAATCCGAGGGCCACGGGTATAATCACCATATTCAGCAGTATTAGAAATGCTATCGCGCATTTTCGCAAGTCCGCCTTCCACGATTAAATCAACAATCAATTTAACTTCGTGAAGACATTCAAAATAAGCCAATTCTGGTTGATAACCGGCTTCGACCAAAGTTTCAAACCCGGCTTTGATTAAAGCACTCAAACCACCACACAAAACAGCTTGTTCGCCGAACAAATCAGTTTCAGTTTCTTCGCGGAAGGTGGTTTCAAGAATGCCTGCACGAGTACCGCCGATACCTTTAGCATATGCCATGGCGCGATCGCGTGCTTGTCCACTAGCATTTTGATAAACCGCAAACAAACAAGGTACTCCCTGTCCCTGTTCGTAAGTCCGCCGTACCAAATGCCCCGGTCCCTTGGGTGCTACCATGATCACATCAACGTTAGCAGGTGGGACAACTTGACCAAAATGAATATTGAACCCGTGGGCAAAAGCTAACACATTCCCTTCTTCCAAGTTCGGTTCAATTTCATTTTTGTAAACCGCCTTTTGTACCTCATCGGGTAACAAAATCATAATTAAGTCAGCGGCTTTGGCTGCATCTGCCACACTCTTAACGGTTAACCCAGCTGCTTGGGCTTTTGCCGCTGACTTACTGCCCGGATATAATCCGACAATAACGTTTATGCCACTATCTTTTAGATTTAGGGCGTGAGCATGACCTTGGGAACCATAACCGATGATGGCAATTGTTTTTCCGGTTAAAAGGTCTAAATTTGCATCCGTATCATAATACATCCGAGCCATAGCGCGTCTCCAGTCAGCAAGCATCCAGATTCATTGCAAGGTTATCATCTTACCGCAAAACCTGACCCAAACCTGCAATTGTCAAATATTCGTATACGTGATGTGCCCTAACATCAGTCCAAGTGCGATTCCTAATGATGCTGTTGCGGCTTGAGTTAGCATGTCTAAAAACGTAATATAAGTTTGCACAAATTCTTAGTGTTGTATAAACATTATGTGTTAACTTAAGTACAAAATTCCTGTTCTATAAATGTTTGGGGAGATATCAACTAAACCATCAAGCTATTAAAGGTTTGACTGCCATAAAGTAAGTAAAAACATTGAAAATTTATTGTCTGGAACGCCATAATTATAAGCTATAGATAACCCGTTCCTTACTCGACAGTTTGACTCGGCAACTATTTATTTGGAAATGGTTTTATATGAGTCATAACAAAAAAATAATTCGGGAAAATTACCAGATTGAAAAAATACTGGGAATAGGAGGCTATGGTATCACTTATTTGGCGATTGATTTACATCTACCAAGTCATCCTCAAGTTGTAGTCAAACAACTTAACCCACAAAATAATGATGATAAAACTATACAACTTGTTAAAGAAAGATTTAAAAAAGAAGCTAAAGTTTTAGAACAACTTGGCAAAAAACATAATCAAATTCCCAAACTATATGCTTCCTTTGAAGAACATCAAGAATTTTATATAGTTGAGGAATTTATTGATGGGTATGACCTAAGACAAGAAATAATTCCAGGCAAACAGATGAATGAAAGCAAGGTGTTTGCTTTATTGCAGGAAATTCTACAAGTTTTAGAGTTTGTCCATCAGCAAAATGTGATACATAGAGATTTAAAACCGTCTAATTTAATACGACGGCGTTCAGATAGTAAAATTGTCATTATTGATTTTGGGGCTGTCAAGGAAATTGAATTTTTAGAAAACGGTGCAGTAGATCAGCCCTATATAACTTGTAGAATTGGTACTCCAGGGTACATGCCTGTTGAACAAGAACAGGGTAAACCTAATCTAAGTAGTGATATCTATGCAGTTGGATTAATCGGAATTCAAGCTCTAACAGGTTTAAAAGTTTATAATTTAGAAAAAAACAACTCTGGAGAGATTATTTGGCGTAAATACGCTCCAGATGTAAGCGATGCTTTGGCGAATATTTTAGATAGAATGGTACGCTCTGATTGTCAACTACGCTATCAATTTGCTACAGAAGCCTTGAAAGCCTTAGAAAATCTTAATGGATTAACAACTACATTAACTATACAATCAAGAATGGGTGATACAACTATACCACCAATAGAGGATAAAACTACGCTAAATGGTATAGGCAAGAAACAGCGGCAAAATATTTTACCATTCAAACTTAAACAAAACTCCAAACTTACTCAAATAATCAAATTGTTTTTTTGCTTAATATTAGTTTATTTTGGGATGCAATCAGTTAAGTTTATTGAAAGTGTAATTACTAGTGCAAAATACAACAAATCTCAAGCTCAAATAAACATGAATGATGTTTGTCAGCAAGATTTGGTTTATAAAGACGCACTAGAAGTTCAAAATGGCATAAGCATAGATAAAATTGTCAAAATTGGACCAGAATACAAAAAAGAACTAGATGACGTTTGGCCAGTATTTCGCTGGGTTTGTTTATACAAAGTTAAGGAAAAAAATCAATCACGTTTTATAAGAATATCGCCAGAAAAAGATGTAGTAAAGAAAGGTATTGATTTAGATGCATATTGTAATTATAAGTATCCAAATGACAAAATAAAAGCTAGTCACCACAACTATAATGATCCTAACTCTTTATTTTGTGTTCGTCCTAGGACACTTAAATATTTATAGATAAGCCCTTAATCAACTATTTATAGCTGTTTTGATTCTTTGTAAGTATAGCCTGTCGTAGGGGCACAGCATTGCTGTGCCCCTACCCTTCTCACGCAAACAAAAAGCGCTATATTTTAGCAGGTTAAAACCTGCTTCTTGGCTTTCATCTTTTACCTAAAGGTGTCACTGAAGCCTACATTCTGGTAATCCATTCTTATTAACTGACAAAAGTGTGGCCTTAAAAAATTGTTTGCCCATCAATTCTTCCCACTTCTTCCGCAGATAATTTTACATCCACAGCCTGCACCGTATCTTCAATGCTGGAAATCTTGCTAGCACCGGGAATGGGCAAAATACAGGGTGACTTGGAGCGCAACCATGCTAAGACAATGTTATAAACTGATACGCCTTTTTCTTTCGCTAACTTAGCGATCGCTGGAATATCTTCTAAGTTTTGATGGCGACGACTACCACCAAAGGGACTCCAAGGTAAGAAGGTTAAACCCTCACTCTCACAATACTCCAATACGCCATCAAATTCTGGTTGACGATACCAAGGGTTGTATTGATTTTGCACTGAGACAATATCAACCACATCTTGCGCCTGTTTAATTTGTTCAACGGAAAAGTTAGAAACTCCCACAAACCGAATCATCCCCGCTTCTTGTGCTTCTTTGGCTGGTGTGAGGGATTCCTTAATGGTGTACTGAGGATCGGGTGCGTGATATTGCCAAACATCGATGGGTTTATTACCCCCCAAAGCCTCAAAACTAACACGAATAGTTTCCCGTAAGTGTTTTGGATTACCGTTACGTGTCCAGTTGCCTTGTGGACGCATCAAGCCGCCTTTAGTTGCCACAATTACCTTGCTGGCATCTCCATTGTAAGTTTGCAAAGCTTTGTGAATCAATCGCTCGTTGTGGTGTTTGTCGGATTCATCTTTGCAGTAAGAGTCAGCAGTGTCAATGAAAGTGATTCCCAAATCCAAAGCACGATGAATGACTTGGAGTGACTCTGATTCGCTTGGGCGATCGCTTAACGACATCGGCATACCCCCTAAACCGATAGCGCTTACATAAACACCTGTGTTCCCTAGTTGTTTAGTTTCCATATTTCTAGCTTTGCTTTTGATTAACTATTACCAGTTGGTCAGACCCTTCTTAACAATTCATCCATCAAAAGGTTTATAGTTTTCACAGAAAAAATGCGAAAAAAGTAATAAATGACAAAAAATATCCCTTTCCTTTGTTTTCCCCTTGATATTTTACGAGTAAATTGTCAAGCTATAGCAATGCTAATTGAGTTGTAAGAAAATACGGAACCTCTGAAACCCGGTTTCTCGCCTCTCATGAATTATTTAGGACTACTATAGATAGCTTCTAGAGCCAATAAATAATAATCATTATCAATAGGTACATTTTTTCTATATCTGCTGAAACTGTTACGCATGAAAAGTCGTGACAGCAGTAAATATACATAAAATTCATCAAAAATACATTATTTTTTTAAATTTCGTTGTTTGTGTAATGCTACGTATATACATATTGTTGATTTTTTTATACAAATTATTTGAGTCAAAAAGTATGCAATATCAGAAAAGTAGGAAACATTATATTTGTAATAAGCTTCATAAAGCTAGTAATCTTTATATATATATGATGAGATATATGTGTTGCTGCTAAAAATAGATTAATCTATAGCAGAAAACACTTTTTCTGGAGTAAGTCTATGGCACAACCCAGAGAAGCAGTTCCTACGGTCGCATTTGTTGATAACTATTGTGCAGCCTATCAACATTTATTTCCGGAAGTCAGAAGCTTTGAATTCTTTAAGTGGCTGCATTTAGGTCTTATTTCTGATATTCCTCGTAAAACTTTGCCAGCAATTGCCAAAGCTGTTGGTTTAAACAATCATCAATCTTTGCTTCATTTCTTAACTGAATCACCTTGGAAAGTGACAGAGTTAAGAAATCAAAGATTGTCTTTGATTCGTGAGGTATTGCAAGGTAAAAGTTGTACTTTAATTATTCATGATACTGGAGATAAGAAAAAGGGCAAAACAACCGATTATGTAGACAGACAGTATATTGGCAACTTAGGTAGAGTGGAAAATGGGATTGTTTCGGTAAATGCCTATGCTTTTTGTGATGGTTTGATTTTTCCTCTAATTTTTCAAGTTTTCAAACCACTAAAAAGGTTGAAAGCAGAAGACATTTTCAAAACAAAGAATCAATTAGTAGCCGAGATTATTCAAGAATTACAACAGATGGGTTTCCAGTTTGATTTAGTACTGACAGATAGTATTTATGAAGAATATGACACTCTGATTAGTATTCTAAATCAATATCAATTCAACTACATTGTTACTATTAGAAGTAATTACGGTTTATGGCTGACTCCCTCTCAGAAAGTCAAGTATAGTAAATGGAATAAATTTAATCTATTCTTAGTCAATAACCAGGCAGAACAAATATATATTCGCGAAATTATTTTTGGAAAGCGGCGAGAAATTTATTATTGGGAAATAACAACAAACAAACAAAATGCTTCTGATAACATCATTTTTTTGATGATGAGTAATTTAACAGATTTTCTAGCCTCAAAAAATGGAAATATTTATGGGTTAATAATTTGGCTAGAGTATGGCTGTAAACAAAGAGGAAATTATATCGGTTGGGCAGATTTTCGAGTGACAAATTATGAGCAAATTGAGCGTTGGTGGGAAGTTGTATTTAGTACTTATTTGATGTTAAGTTTAAAGTCTTATATTTTAGATAAAAATTCAAATCAAGCAATTGAAAATCAACAAAAAGAACTAATAGCCTAAAGAAGTGAGCAAAATAATTCTAATAGTCAAGAGTCAATAGTCAATAGCTAAGAGGAAATTTGATTGGCGATTCTTGCCATTACCATAATTTGCCTGAAAATATTAATAATTATTGTAAAGTATAAAGTTCACAGCCAAGAGTACTGCCAATACTAGCTTTTCCACCAGTGACTAATAACTAATGACTAATGACTAATGACTCTTGATTTGCTTATGTCCTGTTGGCTGGTAAAAATTTAGGATATAGGAGAGAATAAACCGACCGCACCCATCTGACCAAAACCTTAGGTTTGTGTTAATTATAACGAAATGATGGTGCCGAGGAATGCCAAGATATGTAGCAGAAGCGTATTTACACTCTTATGCCAGAACTACGCCACTCCATTGCCCAGCACTACCACGAACGCACTAAATACGATCCTCAAACTATCGCCTCTAAAAGTAAGGGATTAGATTGGGCTAAGCAGCCAGTGCCGTTCAAAGAGTACAAAATAGGTTCTACTTTTGACCTTAAACCCTACATCCAAGAAAAGCCAGAGGCATTTGCTGATAACCCAGAGGCTCAATGGTGGCAAAGGCTATCGCGGCTACTATTTTGTAGCTATGGGCTGACTGCGAGAATGCCTTCGATGGGAAGTGCTGTATATTTACGTGCTGCACCTAGTGCTGGTGGTTTGTACCCAGCTGAATTGTATGTGGTTTCGCGGGGTACACCGTTGTTACCTCCGGGACTATATAATTATCAGTGTCGGAGTCATTCCTTAATGCTTTATTGGGAAAGTGATGTTTGGCAAGCTTTACAAGAAGCTTGTTTCTGGCATCCCGCTTTGGAAAGTACCCAATTGGCGATTATTATTACTACGGTTTTTTATCGTTCAGCGTGGCGGTATGAAGATAGGGCTTACCGTCGCATTTTTCTGGATACAGGACATTTATTGGGTAATATCGAGTTAGCCAGCTCTGTTACTGATTATCGTCCCCACTTAATCGGTGGCTTTGTGGATGAAGCTATCAATGAACTGTTGTATATCGATCCGCAGCAAGAAGGCGCGATCGCAGTCCTTCCCCTCGCAGACTTGTTAGATATTAAACAAAACTTGCCCACATGGCGAACTGCTTTACCCTCCGCCACAGAAACTAATTATCCACAAATCCCTGATGGCGAGTTGCTGAAATACTTTCATCGCGCCACCCAGATCCAACCAGGTACAACCGGTAAGCTAAATTTGCCAGAGGTGAAACAAGAAAAATCCTTAGAAGATAAATATAACTTTCCTTTTTGTGAAAAAATTTCCACCGCCAGCCAGCAAATTGATTGGGGTGAAAAACTCGAAGGTTTAGAAGTTACCATTCTCAAGCGACGTTCTACCCGTGCCTACAATGGTGAGAATTTAATATTTGATGAGTTGAAAGCCTTACTTGATTTCACTTACCAATCTCAAAATTATATTGGTCAAGGTTTAGATATTTCTCCAGACTACTTTGACCTGAATTTAATAGAAACATTTATCGCAGTTTCCGGAGTCAAAGGACTGGAGGCAGGATGCTATTATTATGCACCCAAAGCCCAAGAATTACGACAGATTCGCTTTAAAAATTTCCGCCGGGAATTACACTTCCTCTGTTTGGGACAAGACTTAGGACGGGATGCCGCAGCAGTAGTATTCCATACAGCAGACCTCAAATCGGCTGTTGCCCAGTATGGCGATCGCGTTTACCGTTATTTACATATGGATGCAGGTCATTTAGGGCAAAGGCTAAATCTAGCAGCAATTCGCCTTGGTTTAGGTGTTAGCGGTATCGGTGGTTTCTTTGATGACCAGGTGAATGAAGTTTTGGGTATTCCTGCGGATGAAGCGGTTTTGTATATCACTACTTTGGGAAGACCAAGATAAATTTTACGAACCGCCCGAAGGGCGGTTTATATTATTTTTGTTTAATCCTCCTACAGGTGGATGTGAAAAATTTTTCTCTATGCACTAAAGGTTAATTATAAAAATTAAACAAAAAACAAGCGATCGCCTTATTTCCACTCAATTTGTGAAGTCATTATAGATGCTATAAAAATTGGGTGTTATATTTTACGATTATCTTTCAAGAAATTTAACTTTAATTTATGCTTTGAGACAACAAAGCATTAACTTAATATAATCTTTATAAGAGATTTAAAAAAATTCAACTAATCTTTTTACTATAGAATAATAATCAAATTATGTTAGTAAGTAAGTAAGTAAGTAAGCGTAACTGTTTTGCGATGTAAAGTAAAATTATTACAAACACAGTTTGCTTTATCTGTAGATAACTACGTGCATGATGATGAGAGCAGCATATGATAAAAATTGGCTGCAAGAAAGCCGTTACATAAATCGCGGAAGTGCTTATCTATTTGCGATGAAGTTAAATGTGATGGCTGAAGTTGGGGATAATCCCCCCTAATTTTGTTGTGCGTAGATAGAAGTATTAAACAATTCAATTAAGGCTATATTTTGTTGAACTAGTCGGGAAAATTTAATTGTCATTGAGAACTCAACAAATATAGTCTTGAAGAAAGAAAAGCTTGTTTAACTAAAATACTGGAAAGATTAAAACTGCCTGACAGGAAGTTGCTTGAAGACAAATACCTGTATTGGTAATTGCATATAAATCTTTTCTATTTCGCCTGAAAAACTGAAAATTAGCCAATTAAAACCATTAAATTTTATATGTTTACAAATTAGAGGATTTTAATCCTCATTGCTAATATTGGCTTGAAATTACTCTGGCGAAAAACAAGCTCTAACTGTGTTTCATCAGATAGGTTTAGACTGCTATAAAAGTTTATTGCTAACAGGCATAGTGAATATCAAGTTAATTATAACTGTTATTAGTAATACTCAAAGTGCCATTTCTAATTGTCTTAACTAATTACTAATAACTAGTTTGATAGATAACAAAAAATAAAAATTCAGCTAAATTGATATTATATGCAAGCAAATAAATTTTTTTGTGTAAGCCTAAGCTGAGAAACTTATCAAAAGTTTGCTTAGATTATTTCTTTGGTTAATTTCATTCTTGGCTATCTAATAAAAACAACTAAAAACCATTAGTAATTATATTTTTTATGCCAAGTAAGTTTTAATGCTTGAGAAATAACTACTACCACAATCAAAGGCAAACTATATTTGTGGATATTGTGGATAAACACAATTAATTATCATCGAACCATAAGCTTGGAGAATTACCCATGAATCAACAGCAATCTTTTTCAAAAATGAAGCGTTTAAAAGAAGTTTTCTTGATTAATTTATTGGGAGATATTCCAACTATTGCTTTTGGGCCTAAGTTGCGAAACACACTTTATCGTTTGATTTTTGCTGAAATAGGAGATTCAGCTTATATTCAAAATGGCGTTGAATTTATCAATACTTCTTGTATTGAAATTTCCAGCGGCGTACATATTTTTAAAGGTGTTCGTTTAGATGCAAAAGGACACGAAAATAATAGAATTTGTTTAGAAAATAACGTTGCTATAGAGAGAAACGTGGAGATTGGCTGTTTAATTAACACCTGCATACACATTGCTGAAGATACATTTATCGGCCCTGGTGTTTGTATCATGGGTCCGGGAGATATTAAAATTGGCAAACGCTGTCTAATTGCAGCCCACTCAGGAATATTTGCTAACAATCACAATTTTGCAGATCCCGTACGATATATTGCAGATCAAGGAATTACTCGTAAGGGAATAGTCATAGAAGATGACTGTTGGCTGGGGCATGGAGTGACTGTATTAGATGGAGTTACCATTGGTGAGGGAAGCGTTATCGGTGCAGGAGCAGTTGTCAGCAAAGATATCCCTCCATTCTCTGTTGCAGTGGGAGTACCTGCAAAAGTAGTGAAAAACCGAGTTGGTAAGCAACTAGCGAACTCTAGAGCAGTTAATTCAAAAGATTGAGACGTGTGAAAGCGACTACTGTCAGAGTAGGGGCTTTCATAAAGTTATCCAAAATTGCCCAGCCTTCATCAAATAATTAAGTAGGATAGGCTTTTGCGAGGGGGGTCACGAGGCGGTTTTACCGCGCTCAAAACAGTTTTTTCAGCGGTAAAACACCGCCTCGTGACCAAGGCTGGGCAATTTTGGACAGGTTTTTCCCAAGGGTAGATTCTGCGATCGCCTTGTCGGGGTAATTCATGAATTGCCCCGAAGCGTGTACCTCAAATGCACATCGGCTTAACAAACTGGTGGGCAATGCCCACCCTACATCAATTCAATACGGATAATAAAAATTATAAATTGGTAATTATAAAAACAAAAATACTAAATGTTATTGCGTAAAATAAATCATCAAATTGCAACAAATAAAGTAGCGATATCTCAAACAGAACACACTAAACTGATACTCTGGAAACATCTGCTCCGCGTCTCCGTCACAACACTCATCAGTTCAAAACTGACGAATAAGGCGCATCTACTAGTCAGAAACTGGCTTACAACCAGCTAGTTTGTGGAGTTTATCTCCTTACCTATACCAGTGTTCTCTAAAAAAAGGGATGACATTTGGGTAAGATAAAAGAGCTATCTTTTCTGCATCACAGATACAGAAAGCTTGGCATACTCAATGGAGATATCCCGATGCTGACTTTAAAAATCGTTGTTTATATTGTTGTTGCCTTCTTCCTCACTATCTTTGTCTTTGGATTCTTGTCTAACGATCCTGCTCGTAACCCCGGTCGTCGGGACTTAGAGTAATATCACAACAAATAATCCAAAGACTGCCAGAAGGCGGGATAGATTAGACGCCCTTGAAGCAGCTTGCTTATAGTTACACAGAAGGCAAAAGTCGGAAGGCAAAATGTTTAATTAGTCCTTCCGGCTCTTAATTTGGCTGTTTGTTTGCTCGATACTGCTGAAATATGCTTCATTTCGTTTTGCCGCCCAATCCGCCTCCTATCCTCAAAACCACGCAACCTGTAAACCTAGCAGCAGTCATCGGAGAGACTGACAGCAAAACACGGGCAAACAATGAGAACTCACAACAGCAAAGTGAAGCGCCACCCCAGGCTACTTCTTCTAGCGCCACAGAGAATTCTCCACGTCCGTCTGCTGCCAAACCAACTGGGGATAAATTATCATCTGCCCAGACGCTATCCACACCCAGTACACCACAAACCTTTCCAGCAGGATTTTCACCCCTCACCGATGCTAATAGTGCGGTGTTCTTGGGTGAGCCAATTTCTGTTGGTTATCCAATGCAGCAAGGCGAAATTTCTCATCCCAACAATGGGAATAGTAGTCCAGATGTGTTGACTAAGGCGTTACCTAACCAAGAGCAAGTTGCCCAAACACTTACAAATAGCCAGAAATTATCCCAAAGCCAGTCACAACCAGTAGCTGAGAAATTAGTCCCAGCACAAAAAAGTAATGCAAGTGGTGAAAATTCTGAAAATACAAATACTTCTCAATCAACACCACAACCAATCAAAATACAATTTAACACCCAAGCTCAAACCAACAAATCACCACAACCCTCAACTATAGAATTTAAGTCTCGCAACTTTACCGCTAAACAACAATCCGCACCCGTACAACCAGGTACTACACCAACTCAACCAACTCAACCAACTCAACCACCTGCTACTCCTCCACAGACAAAAAGAGTAGTTGAAGTAATTGCAGATAGGCAGGAGTACGACGAGGCGCGTCGGGTAGTGACGGCAGAAGGTAATGTGGTGGTACGCTTTGATGGAGCGGTTGTAGATGCCGATCGCTTGCAGGTCAATTTAGATAATTTGATTGCTGTGGGCGAAGGAAATGTGGCATTAACCAGGGGTGATCAAGTCTTGCGCGGGCAGCGGTTTACCTATAACTTTATTCAGGATAATGGCGAACTCTTCGCAGGCAGTGGTGAAATTTTTATACCTACAGCAGGGCAGGATTTATCTTTTGCACCCACTACCGACCCAGCAGCAACAGGGGGAGGAGTACCAGCCCAACCACTCAGCGATAGAATTAGAAGAAATCAACCACTGACCGGGGTAGGCAGTCCAGGAGGAATTGACTTTGACCTCGGTGGTAGGAGTGGCGCTATCAACTTACCCCAACCACCACAGGGCGGTCAAGTCAGACGGTTACGCTTTGAAGCCGCACGAGTTACTTTTTATCCTCGTGGTTGGCAAGCAAGAGATGTCCGCATTACCAACGACCCCTTTTCGCCTCCTGAACTGGAGTTACGGGCAGATCAAGTTACCCTCACGCGAGAGTCTCCCTTGCGAGACCGTATTACCACTGATGGACAGCGTTTAGTTTTTGACCAAGGATTGACTTTAGGCATTCCCAAGGATCAGCAGGTAATTGACCGCAGTGAGCGTCAAGTTACACCCGCACTTGTTTCCTTTGGCTTTGATGGCGATCAGCGGGGTGGTGTGTTTCTTGAGCGAAGCTTCCAACCTATTGATACACAGCAAGTACGCTGGAGCGTTACGCCTCAGTTTTACGCACAAAAAACCGTACAAGAAGGTGCTGATAACATTCCCTCGCTATTTGGCTTGAAAACAAATCTAAATGCTACTTTGAGTCCACGGGCTGTAGTTGAAGGTTCTGGAGTGTTAACGAGTTTTGACTTGAGCGACGTTGAAGATAACCTGCGTGCGAGTTTGCGGTTGCGTCAACAAGTGGGTGATATTCGTAACCCCCATACTTTAGCGCTGGAATACAGTTATCGCGATCGCCTTTACAACGGAACCCTCGGCTTTCAAACCGTCCAAAGTAGCCTTGGCGGTGTTGTTAGTTCTCCCGTCATTCCTTTAGGTCAAAGCGGCTTAAACCTCAGATATCAAGCAGGCGCTCAATATATCACCGCCAACAGCGATCGCCAAGACTTACTCGAAGAAATTCGGGACAACGATCGCGTTTCTCTCGGTCGCTTCCAGGCTAGTGCTGCGGTTGATGGGGGTGTTACACTATGGCAAGGCAAACCATTACCACCTACTGCCACGGAAGGATTACGATACACAGCTAATCCAGTAGTTCCGTATTTGCGGGCTTTTGGTGAAGTTAGAGGTACTAGCAGTTATTATACCAATGGTGATAACCAAAGCACCTTGACTGGAACAATTGGTCTGGAAGGGCAAATTGGTAATTTCTCACGTCCCTTTTTAGACTATACTGGTTTTTTGGTCAGTTATTCTCAAGGTTTAAACAGCGGAGAATCTCCCTTTTTGTTTGACAGAGCAGTTGATAATAGAGTACTGAGAGCAGGAATTACACAGCAAATTTACGGACCATTTCGCTTTGGCTTTCAAACAACAGTTAACTTAGACACGGGAGAACGCAGTAGTACAGACTACGTTTTAGAATACAGCCGCCGCACCTACGGAATTACCTTACGTTACAATCCAATTTTAGAATTAGGCGGTATTAGCTTCCGAATCAGTGACTTCAACTGGACTGGCGGAACCGATCCATTTTCCGATCCTAGGGAAGTTAAGCCAGTAGTTGATGGGGTGGAACAGCGATGAAGTTAGGAGTTAGGAGTTAGGAGTGAGGAGTTAAGAGTGAGGAGTTAAGAGTGAGGAGTTAAGAGTTAGGAGTGAGGAGTTAGGAGTTAAGAGTGAGGAGTTAAGAATAAAAAATTAGCAGTATCTCTATTTTAATCATTCCTAACTCCCAACTCCGCGCCTTTGCGCCTCCCAACTCCTAACTCCTAACTCCTAACTCCTAACTCTCAACTACTTCCCTCCCCAAAGCCGCCGTAATAAACGAAAAACTTTCACAAATAACTCTTCTAACCCAAGGATGAGGCTATCTAACCATTCTAGAATTTGCTCGAGTGGGTGCTTTTCGTAGCGAACTAGTTTGGCTTTCGTTTCTATACAGTCAGACTTGATCTCAATTTCAGAAGTTTGTTGCTGCTGAGAAATTTTAGTGCGATCGCTCTTTTTTTCTAAGTGCGAAATAGCGGATCCAGTTTGTTGGGCGATCGCTAATTTTCTAGATGTTTTTTGAGTGCGAGTGACTTCAACAACTGACTTTTTCCGTTGCACTAAACCAGCATTAGGTTTTGATTTTAGTGGTGGCGGGACGACTTGGAACTGATAAATCAGATTTTGTAAAGAAAACTCCGCATTTTCACCAGCGGGAAGAACAGAATTATTTGTAGTTGGAGATTGTGAAATTAACTTTTGATTATTTACACACTCATTTACTTCCTCAAACTCGCCAAATAAATCGCTTTCATTTAACCAAGGATCATCTACTAATTTGTTGGTTCGCAGTTGAGAGCTTGTGGGCAAAGTTTGATAATCTTCAATTATAGCACTAATTCGCAAATCTTGGGAAACTGTATTTACTGGTGTGGTTTGCTCCAGTTTTTTGCCTTTGCGTTCCCCAAAAAAGAAATTCAGCGCCGCCCAAATCAAAGCTTTAATCTTCGGCGTTTGAGTTTCCACACCATTAGCAGCTACTGTTGCTTGGCTTGCGGTAATTGTCTGCTCTTTACCGTAGACAAATAAATTTAACTGATTTCGCGCAACTTGGATTAGTTCCCAACTAGCGCGAGATACTGGTACTAAAGCATTTGATTCCAAATTGGCAACAAACGCATCTAGCAATATTAGGGCTTTTTCTGTATTGAGAGAACGATATGAATACTCATTAACTTCCGTCGCATCAGTATTTAGGGCTAATGCGGGCATTAGTTTATTGTCGTTATTACCGGAAGTTAGCTTTGCCAGTAAGCGGTCAATTTCACTTAAAATATTTGTTTTATTTGTAACAGCATTTAAACGCCAATGACGCCAGTAGTTAGCAATTTCTGCAATAATTCGCTCTTCCAATTTTTGCTGTTGCTGGGGTGTGAGAATGTCGAGAATTTCATTCTCAGTTGTGATGAGTACCAGATTACGATTAGTTAACTGTGAAGCAATTCCTTGAATACGAAGAAAAGGGGAGTGGAAATTGGGAATTGGGCATTGGGCATTGGGCATTGAGAATTGGGAATTGGGAATTGGGGATTGGGCATTGGTTTTTTCACCCATGTCCGATGCCCGATGCCCGATGCCCGATGCCCGATGCCCAATGCCCGATGCCCCTTGCCCAATGCCCGATGCCCCTTGCCCGATGCCCGATGCCCCTTGCCCGATGCCCGATGCCCGATGCCCAATGCCCGATGCCCCTTGCCCGATGCCCGATGCCCCTTGCCCAATGCCCAATGCCCCAATCTTGTCTCCTTCCTTGTTCCCTTCTTCGTGCAGATACTTTACCGCCTCTAGTACTCTTAAAATCGGAGTATCAACTACTAGGGGTGTTTCGGGTTGGAAATCGGTATCATTGGCTTGTAATCGTGGCTGGCGTTGTTGCTGTCCGGCGTGCAATTGTTTGCCAACTGATTCAACAGCTTTTTGAATCAGCATAAATACTGGGTACATTAGTGCTTCTAATGACCAAGTAGCAGCAACTTGTAGATGTCGCAAGGTACGCCCTAAACCTTCGCCCCAACGTCGAGATTGTTTGTGGACGAAGTTGAAAAGTCTGCTTTGATAACGTCCAGAGGAAGCAGAAGACATGGTAGTGAATTTTTGTTGAGACCTTGATAAATTGTCCGATTCCCGCCAAACAATAAAATGGTTGGTGGTTCATAGTTCATAGTTAATGGTTAATAGCTATGAACTATGAACTATGAACCATCACAAAAAGTAAGTTTATTGATGCCGACCTAATATGTAAGTGTCCTAATCATAGCGAAAATATGGCTTCTCCCGTATCACAATCTAATACCAAATTAATTTCAGCAGCAATTGAAAAGCTGCGTTCTTTTTGTCAAGTGGATATTCTTGCAAATTGGCGTTATTTTGCGGCTGATTTGGCTATTTATGAGGTAAATGCAGCTAATTTGTCTGATTGGACACCTGTACAGCTTAATGCTAAGGGGCATATTGGTTGGAGTGGGGGACAAAAAGTTTTGTGGTTAGCGCAAAAGTTCGTAATTCCTCAAGATTTGCAAGGTTATGAGTTACGGGGTTTGTCTTTGCGACTGGCTTTGGTTTGGTGGGCAAATTCTGCTGAAATTTATGTGAATGGGAAGTTGGTATGTGAGGGAGATTTATTTGATAGTTCGCCTCGGGTGTTAATTAGTCCGAGGGTGACGCCTGGGGAAGAATTTTTGGTGGCTTTACGTTTGGAAAGTCCGGGACATTGTGATGGGGCGTTGATGCGATCGCTTTTGGTTTATGAATCAACAGATGAAATTCGTGTTGATCCAGGTTTTGTGGCTGATGAGTTGGCTGTGATGCAGCGTTATTTGGAATGTTTTGCGCCAGAGAAGTTGGATTATTTGGCGAAGGTGGTGGAAGATAACACGGAGGAAGAGAAGGGAGGGTTAGAGAAGTCGCTGTTATCTTTGCGGGAAAGTTTAATTCAATCCAAAATCCTAAATCTAAAATCTAAAATTTTTCTATTGGGTCATGCTCATTTGGATATGGCGTGGCTATGGCGAGTTAGTGAAACTTGGCGGGCGGCGCAAAATACTTTTGAGTCGGTTCTCAGGCTTCAGGAAGATTTTCCGGAGTTGATTTTCTGCCATTCAACTCCGGCGTTGTATGCTTGGGTTGAGGAACATCGTCCGGATTTGTTTAAAGCAATTCAAGAAAAAGTGGCGGCTGGGTGTTGGGAAGTTAATGGCGGTTTTTGGGTGGAACCGGATCTGAATTTAATTGCTGGTGAATCGATTGTTCGGCAGTTATTGTACGGTCAACGGTATGTACAGGAAAAGTTCGGTCAGGTTGCTACTGTGGTGTGGGTTCCGGATAGTTTTGGTTTTTGTGCGACTTTACCTCAGTTTATGCAACAGGGGGGAATTGAGTATTTTGTGACGCAGAAATTGCGTTGGAATGATACGACTAAGTTTCCTTATGGTGCTTTTTGGTGGCGATCGCCTGATGGTAGTCAAGTATTTAGTTTCATGTCCGCGCCCATCGGTGAAGGTATTGACTCTGTAAAAATGGCTAATTACGCTATTGAATGGCAAACTCAAACTGGTTTTGCTGACTCACTTTGGCTTCCCGGTGTGGGCGACCACGGCGGCGGTCCGACTCGTGATATGTTAGAAATCGCCCGTCGCTGGCAAAAGTCTCCTTTCTTCCCACAGTTAGAATTTACTACCTCTGAAAAATATTTACAGTCTATAGTCAATAGTCAAGAGTCAATAGTCAATAGTCAAGAGTCTTTACCTCCTCCTTCCTTTCCTACTTGGGATGATGAACTTTATCTTGAATACCATCGCGGTTGCTATACAACTCATGGCGACCAAAAACGTTGGAATCGCCGTTGTGAAAATTTGTTGTACCAAGCGGAAGTGTTTGCGGCTATAGCAACCATTGGCTATGGGGTGAATTATCCGCAAGCGGAACTTGAAGCAGCTTGGAAAAAGTTACTATTCAACCAATTCCATGATATTTTACCAGGTTCCTCGATTACTGAAGTTTACGAGGATGCCTTGCCAGAGTGGCAGGAGGTGGAAAAAGTTGGCACGGAAATTTTACAGGAATCATTGAGAGCGATCGCATCTCAAATTCATCTCCCAGTTCCACCGCAACCCGGCAGTTTACCCATATTAGTTTTCAATTCTCTCAATTGGCAACGTTCTGAAGTTGTCGCCGTTTCCTTGCCTTCACCCACTGCACCTAACCAGGAATGGGAGATTTACGATTCTTCCGGACAGCAACTCGTCTGTCAGTTGAGTACTGAAGCAACATTGCTATTCTTGGCAAGTGATATTCCATCTGTAGGCTACCGTCTTTTCTGGCTTTGTCCTCGTGAGCCTAAAAAAGGCCATAATACGGCTCATTATGAAGATACCAAATTAAGCTTGCAAAAGCAAGAACAATTTTCAAGAGAAAGATTGACCTTAGAAAATGAATTTTTGCGGGTAATAATTGACGAGGAAACTGGTAATTTATCCAGCGTTTTTGACAAGGTTAATGATAGAGAAGTTCTTGCCCAAGCAGGTGGAAATCAATTACAAGCTTTTCAAGACAGCGGACAATATTGGGATGCATGGAACATCGACCCAAACTATACCCAACATCCCCTACCGCCAATGCAACTCAAATCAATTGAGTGGCTAGAACAAGGGACGGTGCGAAATAGTCTGCGTGTAGTGCGGCAAGTGGGAGATTCTGAGTTTCGGCAAGATTATATTCTCGAAACAGGCTCACCAATGCTGAAAATTGCTACGACAGTTGACTGGCAAGAGCGCCAGGTATTGGTTAAAGCAGCTTTTCCCCTGAATGTAGAAGCAGACTTTGCCACTTATGAAATTCCCTGTGGTGCAATTCGTCGTCCTACCAAACCCCAAAACCCAGCAGAACAGGCAAAATGGGAAGTTCCCGCCTTGCGTTGGGTAGATTTGACACAAGAGATGGAGGGACAAGAAGAAATTCCCTTCTCTTCCACTCCTAATTCTTCAATCCAAAATCCAAAATCCAAAATCCAAAATCCCTACGGTGTTAGTTTGCTGAATGATTGTAAATACGGTTACGACAGTCAACCTAATCAACTGCGCCTAACTTTGCTACGTAGTCCTAATTGGCCAGATCCACAAGCAGACAAAGGTTTGCATGAATTTACTTATGCCTTATATCCTCATGCTGGTAACTGGAAATCAGCTTATACAACACGACGCGGGTATGAATTCAACATTCCTTTGCAAGTAATGGTGTGTCCAAATAATCTCAACTCCAACTCCTCTACCACAGAACAAAACAGTGCAGCAGGTGTAAGTTTCCTAAATTTATCTGCTGATAATTTAATCTTGATGGCGTTCAAGCAAGCAGAAGATAACCAACAGCATTGGATTCTCCGCTGTTATGAATGTCACGGAGAAACAGCGGAGTTGTCTTTGCAAAGTGATTTAGGACTGGTTTTAGGAGAGTCGGTGGATTTATTGGAACGCTCTTTGTCTAATTCTGAATCTACACCCGTTACCCAAAAATTCACCATAGAACCTTGGAAAATTGCGAGTTTTCAACTCAGGTCATTAGTCATTAGTCATTAGTCAATAGTCATTAGTCATTAGTCATTAGTCATTGGATTTTCCCCATGCCCAATGCCCAATGCCCAATGCCCAATGCCCATTGCCCATTGCCCACTAAAGTTCCTGTTCAATCTTCATGATCCTCAAAGGGATCGCTCAATTGCTTGGAAGGAGGGCCAAAAGCGGTGTAAATAGACAACGCGGTGATGACTATTACGATCGCACCAACGGAAATGCTAAGAACTGTTGCGGGTTCCATCATAAAAGGATAGATTATGAGTGCTATTCTTATAGAATATTACAGAAGATTAAAAAATGCTTTGGCAATTAAGCTTAAGGTGAGATATGGCACAAAGGACGCGTTTGGGAGATATCCTCAGACCCCTGAACTCTGAATATGGTAAAGTCGCTCCAGGTTGGGGTACTACCCCCCTGATGGCTGTTTTCATGGGGTTATTTTTCGTTTTTCTGTTGATTATTCTGCAACTCTATAACAAGTCAATTATGATCCAAGACGTAAGTGTTGATTGGCGGAGTTTTGGTGGTTAATTGATAAAGAAGCTTTAAAGCTTGCATAATAACGCTTCCCCACCCGGCACTCATGTCCGGGTTTTTTTGTCAATTGTTAATGGTTAATGGTTAATGGTTAATGGTTAATGGTTAATGGCTAATGGTTAATGGTTAATGGCTATGAACCATCAACTATGAACCATGAACCACTAACTATCCACTACACTACATATATGGGTGTCCGCAGCGGTTTTGAGTTGACAGGAGGAAACGCAAATGAATGTATTTGGTATTGGTCTACCGGAAATGGCTTTAATTATGGTTGTGGCGTTGTTAATTTTCGGTCCCAAAAAGTTACCAGAAATTGGTCGGAGTATGGGAAAAGCTATTCGCGGTTTTCAAGATGCTTCTCGGGAGTTTCAAAATGAATTTCAAAAAGAGGCGGCTCAGTTGGAAGAAGCTATGAAAACTACTGCTGAACTGGAACCTAAGCAGTTAGAGTCAGTTCACAAAGAAGAAGTTTAAAGCAAAGAAGGAGTGAAGAATGAGGAATGAGGAAGGATAGATGTGATTTGATTAGTTAATAAATCTTAGTTGAGACTTCATACTTCATAACTTTACACTTCACTCTGAAAATGACAGAAGCCACTGCTAAAAAAGTTTTAGTGATTCCCCAGCTAATTGTCGGTTTGGGGAATCCAGAGCCTAAGTATGACCAAACACGCCATAATATCGGTTTTACGGCTGTGGATGCTTTAGCGCGATCTTGGAAAATTCCCCTAGCAGAAAATCGTAAGTTTCAAGGTGAATATGGAGAAGGTATCGCACCAACGACCGAAAAAATTCGCCTACTCAAGCCTCTTACTTATATGAATCGTTCAGGACAGGCTATACAATCAGTAACAAGCTGGTATAAGTTACCACCTGAGTCTGTAATGATAATTTATGATGATATGGATTTACCTTTAGGAAAAACTCGCCTGCGTTTGTTCGGTTCGGCTGGGGGACACAATGGAATGAAAAGCGCGATCGCACACTTGAATACGCAAAACTTTCCTCGTTTACGTATCGGTATCGGTAAACCAAAAAACGCTACTGATGATACCGATACTGTATCCCATGTCTTGGGGAAATTTTCGACTGGTGAAACTAAATTAATGTCCGAAGTACTCCAGTTTGTGGTTGAGTGTGTAGAACTTTGTCTCAAACAAGGAGTAGAAAAAGCTATGAATCGCTGTAACAGCTTGACTCTTGCCAATTCCGAGTCTAGCAATTCTCCAGTTCAAACTAAATAAAAATAATTAAGAAGGCGCTGCCGCTGTTTTAACATTATATTGTCAAGCAAGGTCAGCACCGAGTTTGTTTATTTAAAGCGGCGCTTGCGTCTAGCTGCTACTGCTTTGCGCTTGCGTTTTTCTAACGGTGTTTCAAAGTGCCGATGATACTTCACATCAGCTAAAATACCCGCTTTAGAAACCTGGCGCTTAAAGCGGCGCAGTGCCGATTCTATTCCTTCGTTCTCTCCTAAAACCACTTGGGTCATTCTTATTCCTCAATAATCGATAATGATATTTTTATTTTGACACTTCCATGACTAGAAGCCGATGGGATTCTTGGGAAACAGTGCGTTTTTTTCCAAAGTTTAACCAGAGGACTAGAACACACTTATAGACAACACGCCTGCGCGTTTACCCATTTGCTGGGTACGTTCTCGTGTGCGTGTTAATTGCCAAAGCCTTGTTTAAGGAGGCGATCGCAATCCTCACAAAACTATTTTCGGTTCCAGGGTGCTGCACTGTTTCAGCAGTATTTCATCCCACCCCGTGGGGATTTCAAACATAAACCATTTTACCACGCCAATTTTAGTTGCCCAGTTCTGTTTCATCCTAGCCTTAAAAGTATATTGGCTCTAAGGCTAACGTCAGATTTTGCCAGATACTAATAACCAGAAGTGGTGCGATCGCCTTTACTGATAAAGTTTATAAAAATTTAATAATTTTGATGTAATTTAACTAGTTATTCGAGATGTTCGGCGATTGCCAAAGCGAGTTGATAGAGTTGACGACGGGGAAGAGAAGTTAGTTTTGCCAATTCACGGCTAGCTTGCGATCGCGACATTCCCTGAGTAATGAGTTTTGCCAACTCGGCTTTTAATTGTGCTTCCGATAGCTGGAGTTGACTGGGTGGGGTTCCGGCTACAACTAAAGTATATTCTCCTTGCGGTTCCCGTTGGTTGCAGTAAGCAAGCGCTTCTTTTGCACTTCCCCGCCAAAATTCCTCGTAAAATTTAGTGAGTTCCCGCGCCAGCACTATTTGACGTTCATCACCAAAGATTTCTGCTACATCTTGTAAAGTGTCTTGCAAGCGGTGGGGAGATTCGTAGAAAATTAAAGTGCGGGATTCTATTTTCAAAGATTCTAAGTATTCTCTGCGTGCTTGAGTTTTCGCGGGCAGAAAACCTTCAAAAACAAATCGATCCGTTGGTAGTCCGGCTGCACTCAAAGCTGTAATCGCAGCATTTGCGCCAGGAATAGGTACTACTTGAATTTCTGCTTCAATACATGCTTTTACCAATTCATATCCAGGATCGGAAATTCCTGGCATACCCGCATCTGTAACAAGAGCGATCGCTTTCCCCTCACCCAACAGCTTTAATAATTCTGGGATGCGGCTATTACGATTATGTTCGTGGTAACTCAGCTGGGGAGTCTTAATTTGAAAATGTTGTAATAGCTTTCCAGTATGGCGCGTATCTTCCGCCGCAATGAGATCCACCGTTTGCAAAATTCGTACTCCCCGGAAAGTCATATCTTCCAGGTTGCCAATGGGTGTGCCGACAACGTAAAGTGTTCTTGGTTTGGGATCTGATTGCATGTTTAGGGAGTAGGGACTAGGGACTAGGGAGTAGGGACTAGGGACTAGGGAGTAGGGACTAGGGACTAGGGAGTAGGGA
>JBHYDF010000119.1:0-25889 GCA_051861145.1 Nostocaceae cyanobacterium | reverse complement strand
GCCCAATGCCCAATGCCCAATGCCCAATGCCCAATGCCCAATGCCCAATGCCCTACTCCCTACTCCCCACTCCCTTTTAATTGGCAGAAATGCTGAATGGCTTGCCAAATTTCTGACACGACATCAGCCAAACTGTGATCGCTGTCGAATTCTATTAATTCTACCCAAGGACGTGATTTGGCAAAATCGCGACTGGCTTGAATTGGGATAACTTCATCTTTTTTCCCGTGTAAAATCAGGGTGGGGATGGGGCGTTGCAATACCTCCTCTTTGTATTGTGCTGCGTCTGTAACAAAATCGTAACTCAGAGGAAGTTCTCTTTCTTCTCCATAGTGGTAAACCATCAAATATTTTTCTTGTTGCCAACGCTGCATTTGTTCATCCCCTAATTGTGGCAACCAATGGGATAAAAACCCAAAAGCTGGTGCTAACAAAACAAGTCGCTGCACTTGGGGGTACTGCTGTGCTATGTGGGCTGATGTCAAACCGCCCAAACTCGAACCAATAAGGGTTACATGATCAGGAGGGGAAGAGGGGGAAGATTCTCTATCTGCTGAATTGAGGAATTCTGACGCAATTTGATTAATCTGTCGCGTGATTGTTAAGTGAGAAAAATCCCCTAAATTCAAATCTGGTAGTTTCATATTGATTTGAATTTCGGCAAAGCGATCGCGTATGTAATGCGCTTTGTAAGATTTAGGACTGGAGGCGAAGCCGTGAAGATAGATGTACTGCAAGGCTAAACAAGTTAGGAGTTAGGAGTTGGGAGTTAGGAAATTTTCTAATTCATAACTCATAACTCATAACTCCTAACTCTGTGATTACCGCATGGTGACAAATTCTTCTGCTGATGTGGGGTGGATACCAACTGTAGCGTCAAAATCTTTTTTAGTTGCACCCATTTTTACTGCGATCGCTACACCTTGAATTATCTCTCCTGCACTGTCACCGACCATATGAGCGCCTAGCACTTTGTCGGTGTTGGCATCCACTACCAATTTCATTATTGTTCTTTCTTGTTCACCCGTCAAACTGTGGAACAATGGACGGAAGCGAGTACGATATATTTTTACTCCGTCGTCTCCCAATTTCTGACGTGCTTGGGCTTCTGTCAAACCAACTGTAGCTGCTTCTGGTGTGGAAAATACTGCTGTTGGTACATCTTCATGACTAAAAACACGGCGATTATCACTAAATTCACTATCCGCAAAAGCTCTACCTTCACCAATTGCTACCGGTGTTAAATTCATCCGGTCAGTAACATCACCGACTGCATAGATATTTGCTTGGGAAGTTTGGCTATACTCGTTTACTGCGATCGCGGGCATCGTGCTGTATCCCGGCCCTTCAATAGAACTCTCTACTAGTTCTACTCCAGCATTTTCCAAACCCAGTCCATCTACATTCGGGACGCGACCAGTTGCGACTAATAACGCATCGGTTATTACTGGCTCTACTTGTTCTCCAGATAACGTTAGCTTTAATCCTTCCGGCACTTTTTCAACTGCTTCCACCACGTTATTTTGGATAATTTTAATACCGTGGTTAATCATCCCCTCCTGAATTCCTGTGCGGATGTCTTCATCAAAACCTTTGAGTATGAGGTCTTTACGGATAATTTGAGTAACTTCACACCCCAAGCCACGCATGATACAAGCGAATTCTGTACCGATATAACCAGCACCAATAATGGTGATGTGCTTTGGTTTTTCTTTCAGGTGAAACATTTCGTTGGAGGTAATGCCATATTCCATCCCTGGTAAATCTGGTTTAACCGGACGACCCCCAACAGCAATTAAAATTTTGTCAGCAGTAACTTTGCGTCCATCAACTTCGACAGTGTGCGGATCTACCAAAGTGGCACGACTGGGAATCAATTCTACTCCAGCTCTATCTAAATAGCTGATGTGTAGTTGGGACAGTCGCCGCACTTCCTTATCGATCGCTGTAATTAAATATTCCCAGTCCAACTCAGCTTCGCCTACCTTCCAGCCATAGCCTGCGGCATCGTGAAATAATGCTGGAAAATGGGAGCTATAAACCATGAGTTTTTTGGGAATGCAGCCACGGATCACACAAGTACCGCCAACTAAATCTTGTTCGGCGATCGCTACTTTTGCCCCATAGCTAGCAGCGCGTTTGGAAGCTGCCAAACCCCCAGAACCAGCACCGATAACAAACAGGTCGTAATCGTATGTCATAAACTCACGAGTTCCTTTTACAACTATTAAACTTAGTAGACTTACGCAGAATAATCAAAAGCCAAAAAATAAGAATTTACTCCCGTCTTTTACTTTTTACCTTGTTCCCTGCAAGTCCTGTCCTTAATTTAATTTAACGTTAGGAACTCTTCTCCTGTGGTAGGGTGGATGGCTATTGTATCATCCAAGTCTTGCTTGGTAATACCTTTACGAATAGCAACGGCAAGACTTTGAATGATATCGGCGGCGTGTTCACCAACCATGTGTGCGCCCAAAACTCGCTCAGTTTCACCTTCTACAACTAATTTCAGCGTAGCTGGATCGTCCTGTTTGCTAAACTGAGACAACAGCGGTTGAAATTTAGTGCAGTAGATTTTGACAGATTCGCCAAATTTTTCCCTTGCTTTGGCTTCAGTCATTCCTACACCTGCTGCTTCCGGACGAGCAAAAACGGCAGAAGGTACATAATCAAAATTAAGTTTTTGTGGCTTTTTGCCAAAAACAGTATTGGCAAAAGCAGCGCCTTCACTCCTAGCAATAGGCGTTAATTGCAAGCGGTTGGAACAGTCACCGACGGCAAAAATATTGTCTTGGGTGGTGCGATTATAATCATCAACTTTGATTGCACCTTTTTCGCTGACTTGCACACCAGCATTTTCCAAACCGATATCTTTGGTATTAGGGACGCGACCTGTAGCAACTAAGATGGTATCTGCGGCGATAGTCATTGGACAGTCACCAGTAATATCCAACAGCAAACCCTCTTCGTAGTGTTTGATTTCTTTGGCCGTGCTGTTGGTGAGAAATTTAATTCCTCGTTGTTTCAAAGCTTGTTGAACGCCAGCGCGGATGTCATCATCAAACCCTGATAAGATTTTTTCGTCTGTGTCAATAACCGTAACTTCACAGCCGAAAGCGTTCATCATACTGGAAAATTCTATACCGATGTAACCGCCGCCAATAATTGCTAGGCGTTTAGGTAAATAGGGGAGGTGAAACATCTCGCGGGAAGTGATGGTGTATTCTATTCCGGGGATGTTCGGTTGCGTGGGACGTGCGCCCACAGCAATTAGAATTTTATCTGCTGTAATTGTGCGATCGCCTATATTTATGGTGTGAGCATCCTTTAAAATCGCATGAGTGCGAATTAGGTCAACTCCAGCTTTTTGCAACTGCTCAAAATACGAGTGATTGATGCTTTCTACGTGTTGGTGTACAGACTTAATAAAATTAGTCCAGTTAAAGAGTCTTTCGCAGTCACTCCAACCGTAACTGTGTGCGATTTGGTCTTGGAGGGCGAAGTCTGCGGCGTAGACAATCAGCTTTTTGGGAATACAACCGCGATTTACACAAGTACCACCGAGGGACTCTTGTTCGGCTATGGCGACACGCGCACCAAAAGAGGCTGCTTTTTTGGCTGCGGATATTCCTCCAGGGCCAGCACCAATTACAAACAGGTCATAGTCAAATGTCATGGTTGTTAAGAAGTATGAAGAGTTTTTTTCATCTTCACTGTTCTCGTTTAAGTCAGCATCTATCTTGCATATTGATTTTTCCTACTGCCTGCAAATCATACTAATGGCATAGATGCTGGTGAATGGATTGGAAGTCCCTAACGCCTACGCTGTAAAATTTGCCAAGTTTCCCCACCCACTACACCATCAGCTTCTATTCCATAACGCTTTTGAAAGGCTATGACTGCGGTTTGAGTATTCTCACCAAAGTCCCCATCTGGTTCGCCTTTAAAATAGCCAAGTTTTTGCAGTCGTTGTTGTAATTTCAAAACTTCGGAACCACGCATCCCTAAGCGCAAAATTGGTAATCCATCTGAGGTGTATTGAATACCAGGTTTTCTTTGAGAATTATTGGTTTGTTGGGAACGACGGCTATTTTGCTGGGAATTAGTACTTTGTTGGGAACGGCGCGTGTTTTGTTGCCTACGGGTAGATGAGGATGATTGTGCTGTCGGCTTATTCTGTGAAGTAGTAGGTTTTGCAGGTCTGGGTTCAGAGGATGAGGATGATTGCGCTGGCGGCTTCTTTTGTGAAATAGCAGGTGTTGCAGGCTTTGGTTCTGGGGTGTTACTTACAACTTTGGGGGTATTCGCAGTTTGAGTTGGAACAGGGAAATTTTTCGCCGAGTTTGGTGAAGAAACATTAGACGCCACCGTTGCTTCTTCGTTGGGAAAAAGTCTTTGCCAAGTATTTGCATCAACAATCCCATCTGGCTTTAAGCCTGCTGCTTGTTTAAATTGAGAAACAGCATTGGCTGTGGTTTGGTTATAAACCCCATCCACTGAACCTGTGTAAAAACCGAGAAGTTTCAATGCTGCTTGCAGTTCAGATACAGGTTGTCCCTGGCTACCAAGTTGCAGGGTGGGACGGTTGATGCTAGTAGTTTGAGTATTAACTTGTGCAATTAGTTTTGGTGGCGCTGCTACTGATATTACAGTCCATGAGGTTAACAGCAGAGGTGTCCAAGAACAAAGCAGAAACCAATATACTTTATTTGTAGGCAAAAAGCGTAGTGATATTTTTGACTTTAGGTATTTCAAGATACTAGATTTCATGCTGGCTTTCATGGACTTTTGCCCCCGGTAAATCTCATGGTAATACTCTTAGCGGTTAAGAGTATAAAATGCAATCGGGGAGCGGTCTAAATATTGATTTTTTATTTAATTTTTAAATCACTACCCCTACGCAATAGCACTCTTAACCGCTTCCTCTTGACCAACAAGAGACACATAAGGTTCCCGTAAATACCGACAAGCTACTGTCATGGCATCCGCAGCACTGACAGCGGCAATTTGTTCTTGAAATTTATTATCAAATTCAATTCCCAATCCTAAAATTTCATACCAACCGTATATTTGAGCAATTTGGGCGTTAGTTTGTTTACCTAAAGCGTACTGTCCCAAAATTTTGTTTTTTGCCGCTTGCAGTGCTTCTTCCTCTAGCGGGGTGGTACACAGTAAATCAACTTCTTTCCACAGTCCATAAAGGGCTGTTTTAGTGTTTTCGGGAGCCGTGCCCATGTACACTACAAATGTGGCAGGAAAAAGCCTTGTCGGGTAAAATGCCGATACTTCGTAAGCTAACCCCCGTTTTTCGCGTAATTCTACAAACAAGCGGCTTGAGAGCCCATTTCCTAAGTATGTAGACAATAATTTGAGGGCTATGTATTCCGCAGAATGTACCCCTGTTCCGAAATAACCTAGCATGACAACTGATTGTTGCGTCGGTTGGGGTAAAATCACTTTTTGCGGTTGTACGCTAAGATTAGGTAAATTTAGTTGTGGTAGTGCCGTATCAGGTGCTTGCCAATCACCAAAAACTTTTTCTGTGGCTGCAACTGCATCATCTATGGTGATACGACCAGCAATACTAATTACCACATTATCGGGACGAAAATAAGTCTCGTGAAACTGCGCCAAGTCCTCACGAGTTAAGTTGCTCATAGTTGTTTCATCTCCCAATGCTGACATAGCATAGGGATGGTCTTGGTACATCAGATGTCGCAGTTGGTCGAAGGCGATGGTAAATGGGTGTTCTTGCTGGGAACGAATATCTTGTAGAGCAATACGCCGTTCTAATTCTACTTCTCCTTCTGGAAAAGTAGGCGATCGCAAAATTTGTCCCGCTAATGCCAAAATTTCTGCAAAATCAGATGTTACCGTCTTCAAAGACAATAAAAAATAATCAGCAGTGGTATCGGCGCTCAAACTTGCTCCAAAAGACTCGATACGTTCAGCTATTTCAAAACTGGAAAGTCCATCACATCCTTTTGTCAGCACAGCTGACAATAAATGTGCCAACCCTGCTTGATCTCGACTTTCAGAAGAACTACCAACACGGATAAAAATCCGTGCTGCAATGATATCTGCTGTATGATTTTCTGCGACCAGCAGCACTATACCATTGTTTAATACTGTGCGTTGAATAGGGGTTTTTTGCAGGGAAGTTGTCATTTGTCCTTTGTCATTTGTCATTTGTCATTGGTCATTGGTCATTGGTCATTTGTCCTTTGTCATTTGTCAAAAGTCTTTACTAATGACTAATGACTAATGACTAATGACTAATAAGGTTTAAGTACTGTAACCGCGTAATGGTTGGGTGAAAGATGCTCTTGTGCTAATCTTTGCAGTTCTTGGGTATCAATGGACTGAATTTTCTCTGGATATGTCACTGCTAATTCTGCTTGGGCGATAGTGTTGTAATATCCATACAGTCCGGCTAGTTGATTTGGCGTTTCTGTTGAAAAGGCAAAGTCATTACACAATACTCTTTGAGCGCGAGTTAATTCCTGTTCGCTGACGCTGTAGGTAAGTACATCATCTAAATGTAAACGTATTAAGGATTCTACACGCTCGATATTATCTGGCTCTAACCAAGCATTTATTGTAAATAAGCTAGATTCCTGTTGTAGAGAAAAACTACTGCAAATTCCTTGCACTAATTGCAGTTCTTCGCGCAAATCTTTTACTAAGCGTGAAGTCCGTCCTTCTGCTAGTAATACCGAAAGTAAATCTAAAGCATAGGCGCTACGGATTTGCTCTACTCCTGGCCCAGTCCACGCCATTACTAACCGCGCTTGCTCTAATCTAGGTAAATACAATTCTTGGCGGCGAACTCCAGCTACTATCGGCTGTGGAATTTGTTCTGTTTGCGGACACTCACAGCAGCGATCGCTAAATTCACTAAATGTATTTCTAACTAATTCTAAAGCTGATTCCTCACCAACTCCCCCGATTATCACCACCGTCATGTTTTCTGGTTGATAGTGAGTGCGGTGAAAACAGCGCATCGCTTCTGGTGAGTGCTGCATTAATTCTTGTTCTGTACCCAGCACTGAACGTCCGTAAGGATGGTGCTGGTACACGCTTTGAATCAGTGTTTGAAAACCTATCCAGTCTGGATCGTCTTGACAGGAGCGGATTTCTTCTAATACTACATCCCGTTCGCGAACAAATTCATCTTCTGGAATAGCTGCATTCCGTAGCAGTTCCCCTAAGTGTGGTAAAGTTTCTTCTAAAAAAGGGGAAGCTGTGGTGATAGAGTAATGGGCGTAATCATAGCTCGTCGCTGCATTTGTCATCCCACCCCGGTTTTCAATCTTTTGGTCGAACACCCCAGGCGGTAGCGCCACTGTACCTTTAAAAATCATATGCTCTAAAAAATGAGCCATGCCAAACCAAGGTTCTGGCTCCAACTTTGCACCCGCACGCACCCAAACATCTGCCACAACTACAGGAGTAGTGGGGATCTCTTGATGAATTAAGGTTAAACCATTATCTAGCTTGAAGACCGAGGCTGGAAACACGGTGTTAATTTGTTTCTGTAACAATTTTTTGGGCTTTAACCATAATTTACCGCAATTTTTGATATTTTAACTTTTATTTGTACAAAAATTAGAATCTATTGATACAGATTTTTTTACACCAGATAAAATCACCATGTCAAAAGTTTTGATAAATCGTACTTTACCTAATCAAGTCAATCAAAAATGGTGTTCAAACTTCTTTTTTAATCTTTACTTTTTCTTTAAAAATATAAATTGATTGTAATAATTAAAAGCTCCCCAATCTCGAAAGATTTAGGGAGCCAACAATTTTTAATCACCGCGACGCCGTTTTACCTAAGTTTTTGACCTGGACGAAACCAGGTGGGTACCGGTTTTTTTCGTTTAAAGTTTCCGGGTACAAGCCCGGTCTACTGCCACGAAAAATGTTTGGTTCCCAAAAACTTAAAAGTCATAGATCACAAAACTTTTTGGCAGTCACCAACGTCGCAGTGCAACAAACTCATTATAGCTTTCAAAGATGTTTTGTGTGTGTGAAATTGGAAATTTTTTGCAATTTTAGCTGGGATACCAGATATTTTCTATATTGCGAGCGATCGCTATTGCTTCTTGACGATTTTGATTATTTAACAAAACGGTAACGTGTCCCAACTTTCTGCCAGGACGCGATTCTGTTTTACCGTACCAATGGACGTGACTTTGGGGAATTTGTTCCAGTTGTTGGCGTTTACTAATATAGTCACTTTGGGATTTTTCGTAGCCCAATAAGTTAACCATAATAGCACATGGACAAACCAAATTCGGATTGCCCAATGGTAAACCGCAAACAGCCCTTAAATGCTGCTCAAACTGCGAAGTAAAGCAAGCGTCAAGAGAAAAATGTCCAGAATTGTGAGTGCGGGGGGCAATTTCATTCACTAGCACTTTGTCATCAGCGCTCAGAAATAATTCTATGCCAAAAATTCCCACTGCTTCCAAACTATTTAGAAGCGTACGCGCTATTTCCTCAATTTGTGCTGCTACTTTTTTGGAAATCTCAGCAGGTGCAATTACTCGCCGACATACTTGTTCTTCTTGTTGAGTTTCTACAACTGGGTAAATTACCACCTCCCCATGCACAGAACGCGCCGCAATTACTGCTAATTCTCGCTCAAAAGGGATAAATTCTTCTAATAAGAACTCCTGATGAGACAAGAGATTTTTTTTCTTGGCAGTTGACTCTAATTTTTCCTGTAAAGTTCCTATATCTTTAACAATAAAAGTTCCTTGACCGTCGTAACCGTGACGGCGAGCTTTCAAAACTACTGGAAAACCGAACTTGTTGAGGGTTGAAAACCCACAAACGCTATTACTTTCACTTCCTAACTCCTCACTCCTAACTCCTAACTCTTCAAATTTGGGAACGGGTAAACCCAAATCGCGCAAATAACAGCGTTGATGATATTTATCTAAAAGAGGAGCTAACGCATCTATCTGAGGACGGAAATTAACGCCTTGCTCTGCCAAAACTGATAAGGCTTCTATGTTAACAAATTCATTTTCAAAAGTGATAATATCGCATTTTGTGGCTAAGATTGCTGTAGCCGTTGCGTCATCAACTGGGGCAAAAACAGTATCGTGAGCGATCGCCACCGCAGGATCGTCAGCGCTAGGAGTTTGCACCATTAATTCTACTCCTAACTTCTTTGCTGCACCTGCCATCATCCAAGCAAGTTGTCCGCCACCTATTACACCAACACGCTTCATTTGCACCTTAAAGAGAATATCTCACGCAAAGACGCCAAGACGCTAAGAACAACTTTGCGCCTTGGCGTGAGGATAAAATTACGTCTAATGTGAATTAGTCGAATTCGTCGTATTTAATCGTACCAACTAATAAATTTCTGACAAAAATCCAGTTTTCTGGTAATAACAACCACAGATGGACACAGATGGACACAGATGAGTTAAGTTATCTGTGTCCACCCCCCTCACTCCCCCCTCTTGAGGGGGGAAGACAGAGGAAAAACTTTTATTTATTGTCCATCTGTGGTTAATTTCCACGCACTTGATAATTGCCATAATTTTAATTCACACGGCTGCGTAAATTACTTTTACTTATTTTACAACCTTAGCCCTTGCGCTGAATACTATTACTTTGCGGTATCAAAGTTAGGGTATGAGTAGCATTAGCTACTAGTTTATTTTGTTGCCAAAGCATGGGGTGATATTTAAACTTTTGCCACGGCTGGATCATGTCATCATAATGACGATGAAATGCGTGACCAGATTGACCAGTAGTATGAATTGTGACTGAATTATCCCAATTAGCTAAGTCTACAATCATCCGCATTGATGGTAGTGAAGTTACGGTGTAGTCTTTGGCTGCATCCCAGCCAGTTGCATTGACAATGGAATTACCACCAGCACTCTTAATCGGGCCGCGATTAAAAAGCGCCTCTATGGGTGGGATACCCGATTTTCCTAAAGTTTTGTTGCGGAAGGTGACTGTGTGGAGATTCCCCCAGCGCCAGCGATTAGTATTTTTGCCGAAAGTCCGTTCTAATTCATCTAATGCTTGGGTAAAAGCTTGCTGAAAAATTTGGTCGCGGTTTTCTACTGTGGGAGTTTTCTGATTATCCCACCAATCGTTATTGGGTTGTTTAACTAATTGTCTGATGAGTTCAAACCAGCGACTACCACCAATAGGTAAATAATCTTGGGGTAAATTATCGGCGAATGTATCAGCTAGCAGGTGTTTCCAAAATACTTCAAAAATTGCCGCAGCATTGCTGTCTGTATTTTCTTGGAAATCCCACTCTTTTAATAGATGTTGTACTTTTTCCAAATGGCTATTGTTGAGGGGAAGTTGCAACAGAATTGGTACGATATTTTCTGCAATCAGATTCTTGTTATCAACTTGAATTTTCTCTATATCAGTGAGAGAAATTCCACTTTTAGCTTCAATCATTTCTACAATCCGCTTAGCACGAAAACCATAGTCCCATTCATTGGAAATCAGATAAGGATAATCTGTACCGACTACTGCATTATTAGCAGTAGCAATATAACCAGATTTGGGATTAAATTCGGAAGGAAGTTCCTCAAAAGCAATGTATCCTTTCCAATCAAATTCATCTGTCCAACCGGGTACAGGATATCGCCCATCACCACTAGCACGAATGGGGATTCTACCTGGCATTTGATAGCCTATATTGCCATCAATATCTGCGTAGACAAAATTTTGAGCAGGTACATCAAAATCACGCACACCTGCACGAAACTCTTCCCAATTTTGGCTACGATTAATTTTGATAATCGCATTTGCCAAGGTGGAAGGTTCTAGGGCTGTCCAACGTAGTGCTAAAGCATAATTTGCCGGTAAATTAATACCCGCTTTTCTATTAAAGTTTGCTAATGGGGAATAAGTATCAGAAATAATTGGACCATGACGAGTGTAGCGGACTGTTTGCGAGACAGATTCATCACCAGCAACTTGAATATTTTCTGTTACTAATTCCATATCAACCCATTTGCCATTAACTTCGTATTGATTGGGATTATTGGGGTTGATTTTTTCGATGAATAAATCCATTACATCCGGTTCAACATTTGTTACACCCCAAGCAATACGGTCATTGTGACCAATAATTACCCCAGCCATCCCAGCAAAAGAAAATCCCGTCACATCGTAAGGACATTCTGTTGTTTTCGGCGTGCAATGCAAACCAATTTCATACCATATTGAGGGCATTTGTACGCCTAAATGGGGGTCGTTAGCAAGGATAGGCTTACCACTAGCGGTACGCTGTCCAGATATTACCCAATTATTAGAACCTATGCCGCTATCAGCAGGGGAGTGGGAAAGTAGGATAGTACGCGGAGTGCGGGGAGTCGGCATTGGGCATTGGGCATTGGGAATTGGGCATTGGGAATTGGTTTTCTTATCGATGCCCCAATCCTGCCTGTTGTTTTCAGTGTTAGCAACAATAATAGGATGGTCGCTAGGATAGGGGGGAAAAAGTTCATCTACTTGTTGTGGGGTCAGGGTTTTGAGCAAAATACTACGCTCAATTTCTGTGTCTAGGTTGTCGCCCAAATCGTAGGACATGACTTTCCCCCAAGTGAGTGTATGCAGGATTTGCCAAGGTTCAGGTTTGTATTTGGGGTTAAGCAGTTTCAGGATGGTGTATTCTAAACTCAAGGCACTATCCTGGTGATTGGCAAGATAGGCATTTACTCCGCTAGCATAGTCCTGGAAGATGCTTTTGGTTTGAGCATCGATTTGCTGTATTTCTGTTTGAGCTACCCGCGCCCATCCCACAGTACGAAGAAATTTGTCTGCGTCTAGCTGAGATTTACCAAACATTTCCGCCAAGCGACCTGAACCAATGTGTCGCCAAAAATCCATTTGCCAAAAGCGATCCTGAGCATGAATATAGCCTTGTGCCATGAACAAGTCATGGGTATTCTGGGCGTAAATATGAGGAACACCCCATTGATCCCTTCGGACTTCCACTTGCGCTTGCAATCCTGGTAATGTAATTGTGCCGCTTTCTTGAGGCCAGGAAAGATGAATTGTGTAGGCGATCGCGCTAGTAAGGACGAAAGTTATTACCAGGATACCAAGAAGAATGATTTTGAAAAGTTGTATTTTGAAGAGTTTATGCATGGTTTATCCGGCAAATGCAGATTTTTGGTTTTTTATCATTTTCTGCCCTTGAGTAGTTTTAATAAATATATTTTTGCCGTTTTTTCTCAAATTTCTCTCTTGAGTTAGGTGAACCTGGTTCAAATGCACTTGTAATATATTAAATTATCAAGTGGGGTGGGCATTGCCCACCCCACAATTATGGAATGCATAAAAATTTATTAATACCATTTAGAAAAATGTTTGCGACAAATGACTCACGAAAACAGGCAAATAGCAAGCCTTTTATAATCAAAATGCTAAAATACTTTCATCCAAATTTCGGGTATGAGTTATTTTCCCCACAACTGAAAATATGCAATTAAACACGACAGATTAGCAGCAATATCACAGCAGGCTATATTTCTTTAGAGTAGGGGCAATGTGCGAGGCGTCTTTCGTTAGAGAGATAGCAGGGGAAGTATATACAGCAAACCTAAATAATTCGTGAACACAGAGAAATCCGGTTTCGCATGAGTTATAGGCTTTCTAAGACCTCGTGATTGTCATAAATCAAATACAATTGCTATATATAAAGAGCAATTACTCATTAAGATGTTTAAAATTATTTAGTTTTCAACTTCCTAAGTAAAGTTTATTTTCATTTAAAGCAAGAATAGGTGAACTGCTGTTAATGTGTTTAATTAAGAAAAGCATTATTGAAGTGTTATTACTAATGTATTTGTAGCTTAACAAAGTTTAACACTTATTGTATAATCGTCACTTTTAAAGAGATTGGCTAAATTATCGTGATTAGTCAACAAAATTATCTTCAGAGTCTAAAAATTATGCTGAACTTCTTGAATCGAATTGGCAACCCTGATATGAAACATTATCAAGACGAATGGATTGAAGAATGGTGTCAAGAAAATGGCTGGACAGATTTATTTATCGAGCGCTGTAACAGCTACTGGGCTTTTCCTCCAGGTGCAGTCATGCCTGAGCCAATTCCAGCAAAAGTTCTGAGAGTAATTAAAGCTGAAAAAGGGTTAACTTGTGAAGAGCGTTTCTGGTCACTAACAGCAGTAGTTTCAACTATGATTGCTGCTTTTGTCACCTATTGGTTGAAGTGTCCCATACCATTGGTTGCGGCTTTCGCTTTTAATGCAGTGACAGTAGCTCAACTTGAGGTTGAGGATGCTTATTAAAGAGTGTTACCAAAAATCCATTTATTTAAATCTAACCGTCCTTAATTCCCCGAAATTTCCTACACTAGGAGAATATAGGGCGGAAGTTTTTTTATTGCTAAGAAAAAGTGCTGCGATCGCAGCACTTTTTCAAATTCAAATAGTTGTAGTCCTTGCATAATACAATTATTCGCGATTTATGTAAGCCTACAACTAACAAGCGGAGAATAGAGCGGAGACGAGAATATTTTATTTTTTTATCTTTTAGCTTACTCTTAACTCTAATATTTAATATATTAACCGCTTTTCCTTCTGTCTAAAGGTTAAGTTTAGGTTAAGTTTTGATGCGATTATCAATACATTAAATTTATTTGTATGTAGAAATATAAATTTTGTGTTGATTTTTGTTGGCAGATAAACAATAAATAAGCAATAATACTTATATTTTCCGCTTTCATATCATCGTTTGAGTGTATTGAGTGTTACAAAAAAACTTAACTTTTACTCCTTCTTTTGGTAGAAGAAAAAACAGAAGAGAACCTATTAATTTCTTAGAGGGTGTTAAGTTTGCCTCGGAGGATTCTCTAGCATTCAAGGCTCAGCCCTTTTCTTGGTTTTACTTTTGTTAACTAGAGAATCCTTTTGAGCTTCTTTATTAAACTATATTTCTAAGTATTTTATCTATAAAAATCCTGCACGCTAATACTAACACTGCCTTTTTGATTGAAGAAGGAATAAAGGCAGTTGTGTATCATTTGTTAGTACTGCTTTAGATGAAATTGTGGTGAATTAAGGCTTGAATTTTTAACGCAGAGTCACACAGAGTATTGCTTTGCTTCTGAGTTGATAACAATATCTACCCTTTATGTGATCGAGCGAACTTCTGCTTTGCACTGTTAGAGAGTTGATTTTTGTCAATTTACCTCTATCTAAAGATAGTAATTTATCAATAAAAACTAAGTAAAATTGTGAAAATAAATACTATACAGATATAGATACAAAAATAGAAATTAATTGCTATAAAAGTTTTAAGAATTTATTGTCACTGGCAGAATATCCAGTAATTAATTGCATTTGAAATTTCCATCAATAAAATAGCTGAACAAGAGCGATCGCTAAAAAAGGAGAAAGTAATATGCCACGACCAATACAAAATTCGGTCATTGTCATCACAGGCGCGTCTAGCGGAATTGGGCGTGCGACTGCACTGGAGTTTGCCAAAAAAGGTGCAACATTGGTTTTAGCAGCTCGGCGGGAAGCTGCTTTACTAGAAGTTGTTCAAGAGTGCGATCGCTTGGGTGGAACAGCCATAGCAGTGCCCACCGATGTAACCGATGAATCAGCCGTTCAGGCATTGGCACGCCGCGCTATTGAAACTTTTGGTAGGCTTGATGTGTGGGTAAATAATGCCGCCGTAAGTTTGTTTGCCCGCTTTGAGGAAGTACCTCTTGAAGCTTTCCACCGAGTAATCGAAACAAATGTATTTGGCTATATTCATGGTGCCCGTGCAGCCCTGCCCTATTTTCGTGAGCAGGGAAGCGGTAATCTAATTAATGTTTCTTCAGTTGTAGCAATAACTGGTCAGCCATACACTATTCCTTATACTATTAGCAAGTATGCCATTCGTGGACTTTCGGATAGTTTGCGTATGGAGTTATACTTAGACCAAGCGTCTGATATCCACGTTTGCACAGTCTTGCCAGCTTCCATCGACACGCCTATTTTCCAGCACGCTGCAAACTATAGCGGTCGCAAGACTAAGGCACTTAACCCGGTATATCCGGCGAAGGATGTTGCTGAGGCAATTGTTGGGCTAGCCGAGAGACCACAACGGGAAGTTATTGTTGGTCAAGCTGGTTATCTTCTGGCGGTGCAGAAAACCTTAGCACCGGATTTCTGCGAACAGTCAATGGCAAGTCAAGTTGACCAGGATCACTTTCAAGATAAGAAGCCAGAAGCACCAACAGATGGCAATGTGTTTGAGCCGATGCAGGATTACACGGGTATTAGTGGTAATTGGATCGGTACGGGTGGAATAACTACACAAGACGTTTGGGACACCGCAAGACAGCTAGGGCGGAGAATTGGTCTGCCTATTTCTTAGTCGTTCATGTCATTAATTTTGATGGGTTGATATGGTTTGTAGTTAGCGCTTTAGCGCTTTAGCGCTAACTACAAACCCCGCAAAATTAATGCGATAGACCACTAGGCAAAACCAATATGATACCAATTTGAACAATGATTGTGAAGTATGGAAGGCTAAAAAGCTTATCCAGTATATATTTCACAATCCAAAATCCCAAATCTAAAATCCAAAATGGTATGAGCCTACGTAAGGGAAGATTACAGAGCCAATACACAATTGTTGATGGTTTGTCAATGCACGCACGGGTATCGGTGGAAGAACTGCCAAAAGATGCTCCCGTGGTGATTTTAGTGCATGGAGTTGTGGTTTCCAGTCGTTACATGATTCCAACTGCCGAATTGCTTGCACCGTACTACCGCGTATATGCGCCAGATATGCCTGGTTACGGTGAAAGTGACAAGCCACAGCATGTACTAGAGTTACCAGAGTTGGCAGATACCTTAGCAAGGTGGATGGATGCGGTGGGAATTGAACAAGCAACGATGCTTGGTAATTCTTTTGGGTGTCAAATTATAGTTGAGTTTGCCTTGCGTCATGGCGATCGCATTGAACGAGCGATATTGCAAGGGCCAACGATTGACCGACATGCGCGCAATTTACCGCAGCAGTTTTGGCGTTTTATGGTCAATGCGCCTTTAGAAGACCCGTCGCAAACTCCCATTCAAGTATATGATTACTGGCTGGCTGGCTTACCGCGTGTCGCTCGTACTATCCAAATATCGCTATCAGACCGCATTGAAGAAAAACTTCCCTATGTGCGTGTTCCTACCCTGGTTGTGCGTGGTAAAGAAGACCCGGTTGTGTCGCAACAGTGGGCAGAGGAAGTGGTCAATCTTTTGCCCGATGCTCGACTAGTCGTGATTCCAGGTGGAGGACACACCCTGAATTACAGCGCCCCTTTGGAAGTGTCCCGCGTGACTAGAGGTTTCATCAACGCAACAGAATCTCATTTGCTGGAACAGGAGAGTTTAAATGCAAACACCCTTGTTTAATCCCAATTTGGCTTCTTTAACTGCAAAATTACGGATTCCACCGCCCTATTTGGCAGGATTCGATTCTGGTTCGGGGTTCGTGCGTGCGACTTCTGCTTACCTGCGCGGAGAAGATTTTCCGGGGATGGGAACGCAACCACCCCAATTAGAACCAATTGCGACTTTAATTACTAAGCTACCCCGACAAGTTAAAGAAGTTATCTACACTCTTGGTAGTGCTGGTGAGGGTATTCCCCCCGAACGTTTGGGAGATGTGAGTGCTGAGGTAGTTTCTAAGTGGATAGTGAATCAGTATCCCCAGCATCAGTACCCAGCAGTTGCAATTGGTTCTGCTAGTGGTGCGCTTGTTCATTTGTGTGCAGCACTGGGTATTCCTTGGTTGCCACAAACATTTATGATCCCTGTATTGCATCCGGAAATTCATCCAGATGAACCCAAAAAGGCGATGGAGTGGGGACGGGAAAAAGCAAAGCCTCTGCTGGATGCTAATCCAGATTTAGAGTTGCATCATATGTACGACCCCAACCAAGACCGCTTGACTTTGCGGGGTATAGACTATTTCCGCGTTAAGCGTCTGCGCCTTGGCGAAACTTATAAGTACTTTTTAGAAAGCTATCTGCCAAGAGGCGGTACGATTTTCATCGTCGAGTGTCAGCGTACCTGGCCGACAACCCAAGTTAGCGATCGCCACATTTTCCAATTTGGGGCGCTGGGTGGTGCGACAGAAGCAGATTTCTTCCAAGGAGGCGATCGCGTTGCAGAGTACTTAGAACGCTACCAATCGCCCCGCAGACAGTGGGACCCACCCACACCAGATGGGGAACGACCAGAGGCAGAATGGGGTTTTCAGCCTGCTTTGAGGGAAGACATTGAACGCTTTGCTAATGAACGCGGCTATCGCATCCAGCGCATTATTTTTAAAGAACCGGAACACCTCAGCCCCTTTGTAGCTGAACTTTACCGTTGGTGGTACAAAAAACGTGGTATAATATCCAATCGCCTGTTAGTGGAATCATTTATTATTCTGGAACCGATGTGGGCATTGCGTACCGGTTCGGTACCATTTTGGATGAAGTTTAACATGCAGCCTTCGTTGGATTGGATTGAGCATTATTTGGAAAACACCGAACCCTACGATGAGATTTACATGATGCTCTTTTCCCATGGAGTGGATGCAGTGGGTTTACCTTCCATCGAACGCTGGCGCGAGGTGTTCAAGAAAGCTCGCAAGCGCGGTGAATTCATCGGTATGGTAGAGGATGATTTTCCTAGAAACTTTGCTACGCTCATCCGCTACTACACCGATTTAAAACGGGTAATTTCGGCGCGTTACCCCGTTCCCGGTGCGTTAACGCTAGAGCAACTCGATCAGTTTATTGAGCAAACAGGCGATCGCTTCCCGGTAAACTGGGAACGTGAACAAATATCTAATGGTTCTATGCAGCACTAGCTAATTAGAAAAAATAAAGGATATTAGGCAAATAATTGGTTTTTGGCATTTTGGCACATCTATAGATTTGAAAATGGGTATTGTAAATACATCAAGTGCAAGAGTGTCAAGTTAAACAATCCCCCGATTAACCATCGGGGATTTTTATTTAGTTCCTTTTTCCTTCATTAACAACTTGGATGTTGGTGTTTGAGAATTAATCCGCTGTCCATGGGATAGACAAGCCTCTAGATATTCACAATCTTCACACTGCAATTCTTTTCCTGGGTTTGGACAGTGACAGGGCGGATTTAAGTAACAATCAGAAGGCTTTTTGCGTGTCAGGAAGTCTGTCGTAACTTGCAAGCAAATTAAAACATTTTGAATAAACATAATCTTTATCTTTACTTAGATATGATGATGAAAAGGAAAATATTTTATAAATCGCCTTCAGGCTTAATGAACTGATTGTGTAGCTATATTTACTCCAGCCTATATCGACAATAAGATACTTGCCTTTACCTTTAGGATGATTTCTGATAGTTCAAAAGATAGTTTGCTTAATCAAAGATGTAAGTATTAGATATCTTGCAGTCATTGCCTTGAAATAAATTTCAGGCTATGTAGAGACGTGCCATGGCACGTCTGGGACAACCCGTTAAAACGGGTTGAAAAGTTTACCCAGTCATCTTTAGATGAATGCGCGCCCGACGCCCGAAATTTATTTCCGGGCTGACTTTTGCAAGAGGTCTATTGTTGATGAATAGTAGTTGATTGTCAGTTATCCTCACAACAACGAACTCTCAAAAAACAACTTGTATTCCAAATCACGTTTTAATTTAACAGTGACACCTTCTTAAGGAAGAGCAGCTAATAAATTTTCACCCTCATTAGTAAGAGGAAAGAAAAATTATAGTTTCTTAGGATAGGCTTGGGTAGAAAGTTAATATGCTGACACACCCAAATTACACGCCAACTCCCTGTTATAAGCAGTCATTAGTCATTAGTAATTAACTATTGATTAATGGCTGTCTTTACTTGCTAGTTAATAGTTAATGGTTAATAGTTAATGGTTAATAGTTAATAGTTCATAGCTATGAACCATGAACCATGAACCATTAACCATGAACCATTCTGAATGCTTTTGAAATTAAAGAACTGCATAACCTTCTTCAAGGCTATACAGATGAAGAATTGAAGCAAATTACAGTGCTACCGCCTGGTAGTCGTTTGGAACGGGAGCATCCCAAATGTGCAAAATGCCCTCAGACTGGAAGTCTGGGGCTACACAAACAAAGCCTGCCTACGCAGGCTGGGATTAGTCCGCGCAGGCGGACTTCGTTTGTATAGCCGCGAATTCTATTCGCCAGGTATTTGTGCAAAATTGGGATGCTCCCGTCGTTTGGAACAGGGTGCAAAGTATATTGACCTCAATGATCCAGAGCGTAAAGAGTTTACTGCAATGGGTGCAATGTCGGCTAGTCGTAATAATTGGTATGTGCCGAAAACAGAGGTTGATTATATGCTTTGGAACCGCTTGACTGAGGTACAAAATCCTGAACGTCTAGGAGAAGCTAGCGAGTCCTAGTCTGTTTCATTACCACATTTTGACTACTATTTACAAGCGATCGCTCACAAAAAATCAACCTCCCCCATAAACACCCCAATATTCAATTCCTTGCTGCTTCAAGACCTCTTCTACACGATGAATTTCATCATCTGTGCCATCTACTATCACTAGATAGTAACCCTGTTGGAGGCGATCGCTATAAACTCTGGCTCTTTCTTCGGGAATGCCTAAACCAGCTAGCACCTGAACCAAATTATTAGTGGCTACTGCTCCCACAGCAACACCCGCCATGCTACTTAATAACGCCACACCAACTGAACCTGCTGCTAGTACAGCACCCAGACCGGGAAGAGCCAGACTGCTAAGACCAACTAACACGCCACCCCAAGTACTTGCGGCTAAAGCGTCTCCTACTGCTCCTGATGTATCTACGTTTTGATTGCCAATGCGATCGCTTGTCTGGACACTACCAACTTTTTCGCCTTCGTCTACATCTTTAGCAATGATAGATACTTTTTCCATTGGAAAACCTGAAGCTTTCAATTCATTTAGTGCCTGCTCAGTTGTTTGACGACTGCTAAATACTCCCACAGCATGTTTACTATTTTCTATCATTATATTTTCCTGATTTCGTCATGATAAACACATCTTTTTTCAAGATTAATTATCTTTTTTTATAACTTTACTCTTGATTAAATGAGTATATTTAACTTGATTTTATATACAGCAATATAGTTTTATTTTTCTATCAAAATATCTGACTTTACTTATCCCTAACCAAGAGTAATAACATTCTAATTTTTGATAAAAAGAGAGGAGCCAAAATGTTTTATACTTTTAACTCCTCTTTTGTCACCCCGTACACCTATTCGCACATTGATAAGCTGTTTTGCTTACTCTAATCCTAATTTACAACAGTTTACCTATTTATTAAACTCTAACTATAGAGTGAATTTAGATTAACAAATATAGTGTTAGTATATACACAATACAAATATAATTGAGTAATTAAAAAGCTTATAGTTTTAAACAGGACTTACGCATAACACAGAATTTGGAGCGGCAATTCATGAATTGCCGCTCCAAAAATCAAGCATTACAAGAACTTTTTGCGTAAGTCCTATTAACTTTAGACATTATTGTTAGTTTCGACAGAAACCTGGTTTCTGATTGGTAAATTTATACGAGCATCTAGCTAAGTTTCAACATAAAACCGGTTTCTAGTTCGTAAATTTATATGAGCATCTAGCTGAAGTTATATTGATATGTTATGGCAAAAATCTGTATTTGGGAATAAGCAAAGAGCCAATATATTATGTTACGATTGAAAGATTACTATGAAATTTGCAATTATTTCTGATTAATTAAAGTAGTGAAACCACAGCAAAACTACTTTATGAATAGAACTATATCAAGTTAATGTTAATTATTTGACTGCTAATAATTTATTAATAATATAAAAGAGGGGGGAAACCCTCTAAGCTATACATATGGTTTTCTGTACTCAATTCCTGTAAGTAAGTGGTGAGACTTCGGATGGACACAGACAAGGTAGATTTAGACAAAATTAGCGTGCGTGCAGAAGCATTGTACAAGCGATTAGCTAATTTATACCAAAAAGCTAACGATTCGTCTTTAATGTCTAATTTGCTACCACAAGCTTTTATTGAACTTGGTAGCGCCTCAGAAATATTACAGTCAGCTACAGAGGAATTGTATAGCCTGAGTGAGGAAGTATTAGAAACACGAAGATTGCTAGAAGCCGAATGTCAAGAGTATCAAGAATTATTTGAGTATGCACCAGACGGCTATTTAGTTACTGATGCGCTAGGAGTAATCAGAAAAGCCAACCGTACTGCATCTGAGTTGCTGAACGTACCACAGCAGTTTCTGACCGGTAAACCACTGGTTAATTATGTTGCAAATGAAGCTCGTCAATCCTTTCGTACCAAACTCTTTCAGCTATGCCAATATGACAATAGCACCAGAGAGTTAGTAATACCCTTGCAGCGACGTAATGGCGAGTTGTTTGAAGCAGCTATTACAGCTACATTTGTTCGCAATCAAAACAGTCAACCAACCTTACGTTGGCTGGTGCGTGACATTAGCGATCGCCAGCAAGGAGAATTAACGCTTAAGAATAATGACTATGACTTGGACTGCGATTATCCTTTACATAAATATTCAAAAGGAGAAACTATTCCCCTCAATCCACAATTTATTTGGTATGTTAATCAAGGTTTGGTGAAGCTAAGTACGCTTTGTGAAACTGGTGAAGAAGTGCTGGTAGGGTTGGCAGGAGAAGAAATGGTTTTTGGCTCTAGTATGACCTCTCTACCAACTTACCAAGCAGTAGCACTATCGCATGTTTGTCTAGCTTCAATTCACGTTACAGAAATTGCAGCTTCTCCAAAATTGAGCCATATAATCTTACCTAAAATTAATCAACGTTTAAAGCAGACAGAATCTTTTTTAGTGATTTCTGGAAGGCGACGAGTTGCAGACCGCTTGCAGCATTTCTTACAGCTTCTCAAACAGGAAATTGGTAAACCCGTCCCAGAGGGAACGTTATTAAATGCTCGCCTGACTCATGAAGATTTTGCTAACGCCTGCTGTACTACCAGAGTTACAATTACACGATTAATGAGCAAGTTACAACAACAAGGAAAAATTTCTTTTGACTCTAAAAAATATATAATTTTGAAAGATATGGTTAATGGTTAATAGTTAATGGTTAATGGTTAATGGTTAATGGTTAATGGTTAATCTTTGCTAAAAAATCATTATTTGTCGCTTGGCAAACAAAAAGTTCAAAGGTAACTGGGAACGGGAAACGGGGAACAGTGACAGCGGCTTAAAAGCTTGGGAAGCGCGTTGCGGACGCCTTGTTTTTCGTACAACGCCTGTCAAAAAAAATTTTTTTTCTGACTGGGCTTTAAAAAAGTTTTTTTATGTTAAAAGTTAAGAGTTCCCTGTTTCCTTCTTTGTAAAATTCTATCTTGTAACTTAATTAAAACAGCAAATAGCAAAGTGATTAATTATACAAAAAAACTTTGCATTAACTACTTCTTATGGTAGCTGTGAGTCCAATGTGATGATAGTATAATGTGCGAGTTAGAAAGGTAAAAAACCTCTCTTTCTTCGGCGGCTACGTAAATTTGCCTCAGTTAAACTGGGGCATTTATCTTCATTGAAAAGTAAAGTATAAAATCACGCAAGGCTTTATCTTTATTCTTTCTTGCTTCTTCCTTTAAGAAAGCAGGATTATTGAACAAAATACGGATTAAATAAAAGAGCAAATCCGTAATTTGCCAAAATAAAATGAGAAAAAATAAGTATTTGTGAGATTTTGGCAAACAATTGATTAATCCTGTCAAGAATTGATATTTTCATGAGCAAATCTGATAAAAGCCAGCCTGGAAGACCACGTAGCACCCAAGCCGACGAAGCCATTCTTCAAGCCACTCTTGAACTACTTGCAGAAACTGGGTACGATCGCATGAGCATAGAAGCGATCGCCGCACGTGCTGGGGTTGGTAAAACCACCATTTATCGACGCTACACCAGCAAAGAAGAAATCGTAGCCGAAGCTATTGAAAGCCGTAGAGAAGAAATACAAATACCAGACACCGGTAGCCTTTGGGGTGATATTGATCTGATTATTGAAAGTGCGATCGCAACTGCATTCACCCCTCTTGGTCGTCAGATGGTTGCTTTAATCATTAGCACCGCATCCAGCAATCCTCAATTTGCTCAACTTTACTGGACGAAATATCTCAAGCCGCGCCGAGATAGTTTTTACATTGTAATTGAGCGTGCAAAGGCAAGAAATGAAATTTTAGCAGATACAGACAGTGATTTAGTTTTCGACCTGATGAGCGGGATAATGCTTTACGCAATGGTTTTTAAACCCACCACAGAACCAGTAGAAGCATATATCCGCCGCGCCTTGAGTCATGTCCTAAAACAAGAGTTATGAATTACGAGTAGGGGCGGGTTTTGTTTATCAGGTAAATTGATTTGCGAAACCCGCCCCTACCAACTCCTAACTCCTAACTTCTGTAGGGGCGGGTTTTGTTGATAGTTTTCACGCTTAACCGATAACCTATCACCTAAACCCGCCCCTACCTTGCACCTGACTTTTCACGTCATGTGGAAATTCCTACGAAAAACCTAACCCCCCAGCCCCCTTCCCTACAAGGGAATGGGGAGAATTCAAAGCCTATGGACTTGTAGGAGAGAGGTTTACCTTCTTAGGTTTTCAACATCCCGTGAAAAGTCAGACCTTGCACCTACTTCTAACTCCTAACTCCTAACTCCTAACTCCTAACTCCTAACTCTACATTTCCCTGACCACAGGCTGATTGTCTTTAACTTCGCCAATTAAAACTACATCAGCACAATTGACGAAAATGCCATTTTCCAAAACACCGGGAATGTTATTCAGTGTTTTTTCGAGGTTTACCGGGTCGTCAATTCTATCAAATTTTACATCTACAACCATGTTGCCTTGGTCGGTAATCACGGGACCAGCTTTTTTGACTCCCATGCGCAGTTCCGGTTTACCACCGAGTTTTTCAATCGCCTGCATCACCGGGGTAACTGCCATTGGTATCACTTCCACTGGTACCGCAAAAACCGAACCCAACCTGTCAACTAATTTACCGCTATCGACAACAACGATAAACTGATTTGCCAGATAATCTACTACTTTTTCGCGGGTATGTGCCGCGCCACCACCTTTAATCAAATTTTTCTGCGGATCGACTTCATCAGCACCATCGATCGCAATATCGATATGGTCAATAGCATCTAGCGTGGTTCGCGGAATGCCGTATTGCTTTGCCAAAACTTCTGCTTGAAAGGAAGTGGGGACACCAACGATATCTTTGAGTTCGCCAGACTTGAGGCGTTCTCCAATAAATTGAATAGCATAGGCTGTGGTTGACCCCGTACCTAATCCAACTATAGAACCTGACTTGACTAAAGCTGCGGCGGCTTTGCCGACTTCTTGCTTCATCACTTTCACGGGATCTGCTGCTGCGGTCATTCCCAAGGCTCCTGATAAATGAACTATAGACAATCTACAGTAGATGGACTTAATTAAACATAAAATGCTCTTTTTTGACTAGGGCGGGCAAAGAGGAGGGGCATTGGGAATTGGGAATTGGGAATTGGGAATTGGGAATTGGGAATTGGGAATTGGGAATTGGTTTTTTTACCCATGTCCGACGATGCCCCATGCCCCTTGCCCAATGCCCCTCCTCTTTGCCCGCCCTATTTTGACTTTATTTATACCCATTTACTGACACTGAATAATTCGATATTTACGCAACATTATCAGGTGTAAATTCGTCATTATATATGAACCACCTAAATGCTCTGCTTAAGGCTAAAATATGAGTTTTATGTAATGAAGCAAACAGCGATCGCATTAAGTTGATTTTGCCTTTATCTAACAAAAGTCCAGAAGGAAAGCTTTCCAAAATTAACTTTTGCTCAGCAAATAGGCAGAAGTCAAATCAATCACACAATTTGAAATCTGTCAAATGCATAAATCCTATCATTCTGTTTCCGGATACCGTTAAATCGGAATTGATATAAACCAAAACACCGCAGTTTTTTTACATTGAACTTTCAGCATAAAAAAGTGGTGATAATTATGCGTCGGCTTGTAAGTGTCTTTTCCTTAATCGCTTTAATACAATACTTTCCCGCCGCTGTTCAGGCACAAGTGCAACCAACTTCCAGGCTGTCGCCAGATCCCATTCAACAGGTAGTTGCAGTCCGTTGGATGAACAAATATCCAGATAATAATTTTTATCCAGAAAGAATGCTTAATCGAGCCGAATTAGCCTCGATTATGGTAAAGGCATTTCGACTGGATAAACAACAAGCAGCAAAAAAAGAAAATGTAGTAGTTCCGGACGTACCTTCTTCCCATCCAGCATTTGAGGATATTCAGGTAGTCCTGAAAACCAACGTGATGAAAGGCTATCGAGGGAATCAGTTTTTTCCCAACCAAAAAGTAACAAGGGCAGAAGCTTTGGCGATTTTTGCTCAAGCTTACGGTGTATTTCAGTTTCCGGATGAGACAGTCAATGAAATTCTTGCCCCTCATCCTGATGCGGCGTCGATTCCAACTTGGGCAAGAAAAGCGATCGCCACAGTGATAGCAGAAGGATTTATTAATACAGACACCCAAGGAAATCTTTCTCCCTTAAAGCCGATGACTCGTGGCGATATGGCTTATGTACTGAGTCAATATTTACAACGACAACAACCCCAACCGGAAACACCCGAAGCACCTCCAGCGCCTGATGCACAATAAAGGGCATGGGGCATGGGGCATGGGGCATTGGGCATGGGGCATGGGGCATGGGGCATTGGGCATGGGGCATGGGGCATTGGGCATTGGGCATTGGGCATGGGGCATTGGGCATTGGGCATTGGGCAT
>JBHYDF010000118.1:0-25974 GCA_051861145.1 Nostocaceae cyanobacterium | reverse complement strand
TTCCCAGTCCTCTTGTAGAGGAATGCGCGCTTTCAGACAGGCACTTAAGTGCCTGGCTGGCTATTCATGCTAAGTATTTAAGATTTTTTCGACTGCGGTTACATCCGCCTGGGACTATAAGTCCCAGTCTCATAGCATAAGTCCTCTAAAAGAGGACTTAACTATCATGCAAAAATTAGTATTATTTATTACAGTTAATCAAAAAAATTATGGTTTTTGCGGAAGTGTGCAAAAAGATAAGCAGTGTCAAAAGTGGCTCCTGAATTGGATCTCCTGATGTAAGCTTTCTAGCTCATTTTTAGTAGACTCTAGTTCCGTATTAGTGGTGTGTAATAGCTCTTTTGTATCCTGTAATTCTTGAGTAACTCTTGCCAGATTTGAGTTTAAGTGTTCAAGTTCATTCTCAAGGAATATGTACCGGGTAATGTCAATAAAAGTGAGGTTTGCGCCTAGCAGCTTACCACTGTGATCTGATATTGGTGCAATGTGAATGTCTAAATGAGTTGTATCTTGCTCTGTTACCCACTCTATATTTTGCTCTTTCAGTGGGCGACGATCGCGATCTAGCTGCCTTATAAAAGTCGATGATTTTACAACTCGCCCTATCTCTAAATCTTGTACTTGCGCACCTAAATCGCTATTTTTCAAACCAAACAGGGTGTAAGCCTTTTCGTTAGCCACCAGCAGACGACTACTGCGATCTACTGCTAGCTGGGCGAATGGACTAGTCTCGAAGGCTGCTTGCCAAATCTGAATCAGGGTATTTAGAGGGTCAACTGCTTTTTTACTACGAGTTTGGCGGCAGATCAGCAAGTGGTCATCCAAAGTCAGATTTTCTCCTCTAGCATAAATGCGATGCTTCAAACTGACAGGAGTGAAGATTTTTCTCTCATTGGTCAAGCTTTCTGCATTACCCAGAAAGAGAAAGCCGTCCGCAGTCAAGGCAAAATGAAAGCGAACCAGAATAGTTTCTTGGGTTTCGCGGTTGAAGTAAATTAGTACATTGCGACACACCAGCAGGTCAATTTTGGACATGGGCGCATCAACTGCTAAGTCATGACGACCAAAGATGATTGAGTGACGCAGTTTGGAGTGAAAAACATAGCGCTGCTGGGTTTGCTCAAAATATTTGGACAATAGCTGACTCGGAACCCCTGATATTTCAATGTCGCTATAACTGCCTTGTCGTGCTTGCTTGAGCGCATCTTCATCTACATCCGTGGCAAAAAATTGCACTCGCTGCAAATATTGCTCGATACCTAGAGCTTCTACCAGTAATATAACCAGTGTATAAACTTCCTGTCCAGAAGCACAACCAGCACTCCAAACCCGGATTCGTTCATCAGGCTGCTTGTTTGTAATGATTTGGGGAATGATTTTGTTAGCTAAATAATCCCAAGCATCGCGATCGCGAAAAAAGCCAGAAAAATTAATCAAAACAGTGTCAAGTAGGGGAGCAGTCTCTTCGGGATGCTCTTGTAAATATTGCAAGTACTTCCCATACTTTTCAATGTTTAACTGCTGCATCCGACGTTGGAAGCGACGCATTAAAGTACCACGTTTGTAAACAGTCAGATCGCAACCACAGTTTTGTTTGAGGTAGTTCAACAAAGCTTCAAACTCTAGGTTGCACTCTGATGTATTCATGGTATAATCTAGTATATTTTTTAAATAAATACCTAAGCGTTAGTATTTTTACACAAATTACTTGTGGCTCTAAGTGTAAAACGCTTTTTATAACGCTTTTCTTGAAATTAATTTATATTTCTTCTTATTAAATCTTCTTTAAAGACTAACACTAATTAGCGGCAAGTTGACAGTAAAGGTTGCACCCTGCCCAACTCCAGGACTTTCGGCTAGAATAGAGCCTCCGTGAAGTTCTACCAAATGACGGGCGATCGCCAGTCCCAGCCCTAGTCCGCCTTGTGAGCCTGACGCTTGGCGAAAAGTGTCAAAAACATAGGGCAGAAACTCGGCACTGATACCTTTGCCATTGTCATTTACCACGATTTGGGCTTGATTTTTATTAGCATGAAGATGCACTTCAATTCTTCCTCCTTGAGGAGTAAATTTGACAGCGTTGGTAAGTAAATTCAAAACAATCTGCTGCAAACGGTCTGGATCGCCTTCGAGTGTTGTTGGTAAAGGGTCAAGCATACACTCCAATTGAATGTCTTTGCTTTGTAGGGATTGACGCACAGTGGCGATCGCATTTTCAATTACTTCTTGCAGTTCGACTGGCTCAATATTCAGGCTAATTTTACCGGCAGTAACGCGCGAAATATCGAGCAAATCTTGAACAAGTTTGGCTTGTAGAGTGGCATTGCGTTCAATCGTCTCCAGCGATTTCATCAACATGGATTGATTCAGTGGGCTGCTACGGAGTAACCTTGTCCAACCAAGAATAGCGACCAAAGGGGTATTTAGTTCGTGAGAAACTTCTGCTAGGAATTTATCTTTGAGGCGGTTAATTGTTTTTTCATGGTGGAGTGCTTGAGAGCGCAACTGTGCCATCTGGAGATGAGCTAAAACACGGGTAACAAGTTCGGTGGCTCTAAAGGGTTTAATCAGGTAATCATCAGCCCCACTAAGAAGTCCTTCAACCACAGACTCTTCTCCTGCACGAGCAGAAAGCAGAATAATCGGTATTTCTTTTGTCCGCTCGTCAGCACGTAATGCTTTTAACAACTCAAAGCCATCTAACCCTGGCATCATCACATCCGAAAGAACCAGATCCGGCACTCGTTGTTGAGCCGCAGCCAGTGCAGCAGCCCCATCAGCGACAGCTTCTACTGTAACATGTTCGCTTAATATCCGCTTGAGATAATCGCGCATATCGGCGTTGTCATCGAGAATAAGAATATGGGTAGTGGGATCTGGGGAAGAAGTTATAGTTTCTGAGTTAGCCGAAATGGTTTTTGAGTTCGCCGAAATAGCTTTTGCGTCTGCCGAAATGGTTTTTGAGTTCGCCGAAATGGTTTTTGAGTTCGCCGAAATAGCTTTTGCGTCTGCCGAAATGGTTTTTGAGTTAGCCGAAATAGCTTTTGCGTCTGCCGAAATAGCTTTTGAGTTCGCCGAAATAGCTTTTGAGTTCGCCGAAATAGCTTTTGCGTCCGCCGAAATAGTTTCTGAGTCTGCTTCCCTAACTTCCCCAACTTCCTCTGCTTCTCTTGTGCCGTTCTCTTCCGGTATCCACCGCTCTACCTCCTGAACATAAGATGCAGCACTTAATGCTGTTGATGTCAGGGTGCGTGTAGCTTGAATACGATCGCTTGGCAAGTGATCTGTGCCTAATGGAATTGTGACGGTGAAGCAACTTCCCTGTCCGACAATGCTGCTTACGTCTACAGTTCCACCATGCATTCGGATCAACTCCTGCACCAAAGCTAGACCAATACCAGATCCTTCATGAGTCCTTCCTTTTGTGCCACGCACTTGGTAAAATCGCTCAAACAGATGGGGCAGTTCTTCAGGCTCAATTCCTGTGCCTGTATCTTCTACTTGTAGCATTACATGATCATCATCAGCAGTCAGCAGCCTGACGGTAATTTCGCCATCTTTGGTAAACTTAAAGGCATTGGAGAGCAAGTTGAGAACAATTTTCTCCCACATTTGGCGGTCTACGTATACAGGCGATCGCAATGGTGGACAATCGACAATAAGCCGCAACCCTGCCCGTTCAATGGCGGAACGAAATACTGAGGCTAACTCAGTCGTGAACATTGCCAAGTCGGTTGGTTTATAGACTGCTTCTATGCGTCCGGCTTCGATGCGGGAGAAGTCGAGCAAGTTATTAACCAGTTTCAGTAGCCTCATCGCGTTTCGATGTGCGAGTTCTAGTCTTTCTCGTTGCGAAGAAGTTAGAGGATTGACCGAATCGCTTAAGACATCTTGTAAGGGAGCCAACAGAAGCGTTAGCGGCGTGCGGAATTCGTGGCTGACGTTGCTGAAAAACATAGTTTTAGCACGGTCTAACTCCGCCAGGGTTTCGGCGCGTTGCCGTTCTTCTTCACGGGCGGATTGTTCTCGAATCCGTTGAATTTCTGATGCGTGTAGGGCTGCTTCGGCGCGGGTGCGTTGGATGGTTGCCCAGATGCGTTCGGCGGTTTCGCTCACGAGTTCGATTTCTGCTTCCGACCACTTGCGCGGCGCAGATTCGGTAACGCAGAGCGCGCCCACCAACGCGCCCGCTTTGATAATCGGTGTGGAGATATGCGCGGCAATCCTGATAGCCGTCATCGCCGCGCGGTCAGCTGCGGGAACGATGTCCGCAGTTTCAGCATCCGCGACGATAATGGTTTCGCCCCTTTGCAGGTACGGCACAATCCAGCCGTAATCTGCTAACCGAAAAACGCCGACGAGGGAAGGCGAGTCGCCGCGCAAATAATCCTGATTGACGCGGGCGTAACTCTCCGCCTCGTTGACTTCAACGTAGTAGGTGCGGTCAACGCTCAAATGCTCGCCCAGCAGACGGCACACTTCCGCCTGAATTTGTACCGGGTCGGTGAGCGATCGCAGCGCATCCGACAATTTGACTCGGAATGCATCCATCTCGGCAGCGCGACGCAATTTTTCTTCTGCGCGTTTACGCTCGGATATGTCGTAAGAGACGGCAAGCACAGCATAAACTTCACCGTTTGGAGAACGAAGCGGCGTTCCGCGCGAGATGTATGAGCGATCGTGTGCATTATGCTCATATTCAAACGACTCACCAGCAAGAGCTTTACGGTACAGCACCTCGTATTTCGCCACTAATTCGGACGGAAGCACCTCGAAAATAGTATGCCCGACCAAATCTTCTCTTTTGAATCCGGCTGCGGACAAAGCTTCTCCTTCGGCGAGCAGGTAGCGCAGATCGCGGTCAACAACAAACGCTGCCCCACCCGGTAGATTCTCAATCATTACCCGCAAGCGTTCCTCCGATTCGCGCAAGGCTTCCAGCGTTACGCGCTGCTCATGAATGTCGATCGCGGCTCCAAACCATTGGATAATGCGTCCGTCCGCGTCAAAAACAGGATGTGTCTGGACTAGGAACCAGCGATAGTTTCCATCTTTATCACGAATCCGGTGTTCTTGTCGGAGGGGGCGACGCTCATCAACCGAGTTCTGAAAGTTTGCGAGGGATTGGGCGCGATCGTCGGGATGGATCACCTCTAGCCAGCCGTAGCCCTGTGCCTCTGCTAACGTCTGCCCAGTGTAGTCGAGCCATCGCTGATTATACCAACTCGTGTCGCCGGTGGTGTCATTGCGCCAGAGCATATCGGGTACTAAGTTGACAATAGCCCGAAAATATGCTTCATTCTCTTGTGCGGATTCCTCGGCAAGTTGACGTTCTTTAACAAGAGCTTCGAGTTGGGCATTCTTCGCTAGCAATTGGTGAGTGTGTCGCTGATTCAGTAGCAGTGCAGCAGCAGTAAAGTCCGCCAAACTCGTCATCACCCGTACATCTTCACTGTCAAAGTGCCGTTGCTCATCATACGACAAAATCCAGATAGTGCCGAGGGCATAGTTATCCGCAATTAGCGGTAGCACTAACCCTTCAACGATGGGAGTGTTTGCAGCCTGCAAATAGGTAAAATACCGTTCGGGATGGGAATAAAGCACAGGCGTACCGCGATCAAGGCAGGTTCCACAAGGGCTAAAGTGACGGGGTGTGGTTCCGCCTACGTACTGTTCCAACGCTCCTGCTAACACATTCGGGCGAAAGACTTCTTCCCCTGTGGGAGTTGTCTCTAGCAAGCTGACCCCTGCGCTTTGGGCATTGCACAATTCTAGTGCAATGTCAACTAGCCTTTGGATCATTGTTTCTGGCTGATTCACCAACTGCCGTGCCAAGGCGTGCAATGCCTGATTTTCTGAGAGTAAGTTTGCAGACCGAGGATTTCGACGGGACAATTCCTCGGTGATTATAATATCTGAGAGCGTGACTGTCTCTGTTTGAGGTTGTTGCATCGCACTTAACTAGCTCCAGCAATTAGGCAAGATTGTTTCAAGGCGTTGCATCCTTGTTGGGATGAAAATCGTATGTCCGAACGAAACGACGGATGTAGAGACGTTGCAGTAGAGACGTTGCAGTGCAACGTCTCTACAAAATTCCAGCTTTTGATAAAAAGGGATTTCCAATAAATAAATTATCCAATCTTGTGGGGCGGGCAAGATGCCCGCCCTAGGCCTAAGGCGGGCAAGATGCCCGCCCCACAAGAAGTAGTTGGATATTTTCTTATTTGGAAGTCCCAAAAGAATAATCATCCCGCAATTATGCAACACCTGTTTTAAATCATTAATGGCAGCTTGACGGTAAACGTTGCCCCTCTTCCAACTCCGTCACTTGCTGCCTCAATTGTACCTTTGTGCAGTTCTACGAGTTGACGAGCGATCGCTAGCCCCAACCCCAAACCCCCTGGCGTGTGCCTGCTGGGAACTTCCGCTTGAGTAAAGCGATCGAAGACATGGGGGAGAAAGTCAGCATCAATCCCGATACCAGTGTCGCTGACCTGAATAGTAGCCCAAGAGTCAATTGCATCAAGTCGAACTTTAACGCATCCTCCTTTAGGTGTAAATTTAATTGCGTTATTCAGCAATGTTGAGACAATTTGCTGCAAACGGTTTGAATCGCCTAAAACGCAAATATCCTTTTGTAGAGACGTTACATGTAACGTCTCTACAATTTGAATTTCCTTAGCCTTAGCATTGCTGAAAATTGTATGAATCTCTTCCTCAATGATAGAGGTGAGGTTGACTGGCTCTTGATGCAAGCAGACTTTGCCTGAGAGAATAGTTGAGATATCGAGCAGATTCTTAATCAGCTTTGCCTGATTCTTAGCATTGCGCTCAATTGTATCTAAAGCACGTAAAGCAGTAGCTTCGTCGAGCGCCTTTGAACGTAGTAAGCGAGTCCAGCCAAGGATAGCAGCTAAGGGAGCGTGAAGTTCGTGTGTAACCGTTGCTAAAAACTCATCCTTCATGCGATTGGAGGATAACTCCTGGCGCAGACGTACCATTTGTAAGTGAGAATCTACACGCGCGATGAGTTCGTTAGCAGCAAAGGGCTTGATCAGATAGTCGTCAGCCCCCGCTTGCAAACCTTCAATCGCCACCTCTTCTCCTGCACAAGCCGAGAGCAGGATGATGGGTATGCCTTTCGTCTTTGGATCAGCACGCAATGCACTAAGCAATTCAAAACCGTCCAACTCTGGCATCATTACGTCGGTGAGTACCAAATCTGGTGGTTCAACAGCGATCGCAGCTAGTGCAACTGCTCCATTCGCAACAGCCGTTACCTGCCATCGTTTTGAAAGCAGACGCTGCAAATAGTCGCGCATATCGGCATTATCATCGACAACGAGAATATGGGCTGGGGAGACTGGGGGATCTGGGAGAGTAGTTCTAGTTTTTGAGTCTGCCGAAATAGTTTTTGAGTTTGCTGAAATAGTTTTTGAGTCTGCTGAAATAGTTTTTGAGTTTGCCGAAATAGTTTTTGAGTCTGCCGAAATAGTTTTTGAGTTTGCTGAAATAGTTTTTGAGTTTGCCGAAATAGTTTTTGAGTTTGCCGAAATAGTTTTTGAGTTTGCCGAAATAGTTTTTGAGTCTGCTGAAATAGTTTTTGAGTCTGCTGAAATAGTTTTTGAGTTTGCCAAAATAGCTTTTGCGTCCGCCTCCCCAGTTTCTCTTCTCCTCCAGTTCTCTTCGGGTAGCCATCGCTGTGCTTCCTGGACGTAGGGAGCAGCACTAAGTGATGTTGATGGCAGTGTGCATTTGGTACTAATTTGCTCAGGCGGCAAGTGCGATGAGCCTGTGGGCAGTGTTACTGTAAATGTTGTTCCCCTACCTAAAACACTCTCCACGTTTACAGTGCCGCTATGTAAGTGAACGAGTTCTTGCACCAAAGCTAGCCCAATGCCCGACCCTTCATGACTCCTTGCCTTTACGCCTCGTACACGGTGAAAACGCTCAAAAATTTTGGGTAACTCTTCGGGGGGAATGCCTGTGCCTGTATCCCGTATTTTTAGCTCCACCTTGTCACCAATTGGGTGTAATGAAACGGCAATCTCTCCGGTGAAGGTGAATTTAAACGCATTGGAGATTAAGTTAAGGACTATCTTATCCCACATTTCGCGGTCTACATACACAGGGTTACTCAAGGGCGGACAATCCACAATCAATTGTAGCCCTGCTGTTTCAATCGCCGAACGGAACACTGACGCTAGCTCAACTGTGAATGTAGCTAAATCGGTTGGCTCATAAACGGCTTGTATCCTGCCTGCTTCAATTCGGGAGAAGTCAAGTAAGGTATTGACCAGTTTAAGCAGGCGTAAGCTGTTGCGTTGGACAATATTAAGTTGTTCGTGCTGTTCGGGCAAAAGTGAACCGTGTTCAAGAGCGATGACTTGCTCAAGTGGATTGAGCATCAAGGTTAGAGGTGTGCGAAATTCGTGGCTGACGTTGGTAAAAAAAGCAATCTTTGCCCGGTCTAACTCTGCCAATGCTTCAGCCCGTTTGCGTTCTTCCTCGTAAGCCAGGGTATTAGCGATCGCGGTCGTCACTTGTCCAGCAACCAGGTCAAAAAAGCCCTGATAATCATCATCAAGCGGTCGATACGGGCTAATTCCAGCAATGAGAACCCCTAAAGTTTCCTGTCCAGGTCGAGTCAGTGGCAGGACGATCGCACTGTTCGGAGATTCATCCCACGCCCCACCCGGAAGCTGTCCAAAGCGATCGATTAAATGGTCAATGACTCGGCTTTCCCCGGTGGCTAACACCGAGTTGATTGACCAGCAATCCGAGGTTTCATCCGCAGGTTTAATCACACTGGGACTGACCGGAGTTGCGATCGCTAAATTGGTCGTACTCACCAGTTGAGCGTTTTGGTGGTCTCCGTCGAGGAGGTAAATCAGCGCAAAGGGTATGTCACGGGGATTATTGGCTAACACCGTGGCGCAAATCTGACAAGCTTCTTCTACCGTCTTGGCGTTTGCCGTCTCTGCACCTAATTCACGCACCGTCCGCAGACGACGATCATCCAAGACTCGTCGGGTGTCTTCAGTGCAGGCGCAAAAGACACCCTCTACTCTACCATTGTCATTCCCAATCGGACTGTAAGAAAAGGTGAAGTAAGTTTCCTCCCGATAGCCATTTCGCTCCATAATCTCAAGGAATTCTTCATTCCATGACGGGTTGCCTTCATTCAACACATCATCAGCCAGCGGTCCAAGAGCGTGCCAAAGCTCCGCCCAGACATCACGAGCCGATTCACCCAAAGCTTTAGGGTGTAGCTTACCCAGCATAGGAATATAAGCGTCATTGTAGAAGTTGAGCAGTTGCTGTCCCCACCAGATGAACATCGGATAGCGGGAACCTAAGATAATCCGAATCCCCGTTTTTAAGCTTTGTGGCCAATTTTCCACTGGACCGAGCGAGGTTTTTGACCAGTCGTGCGATCGCATCAACTCACCCATCTCGCCACCGCCTGCAAACACATCGAAAGCGATCGCCTCTTTTTTGCTTTCGGTTAAGCCGTCCATTTTTTTTGGTAAAATATGTTACTCCCTTCCACCAAGCTGTGCAACCATTGCTACTAACTCCGTTGGCTGTGCCAATTTATGTAAATGCGATTGAAAGCCTGCTTTGATTGCCTTTGCTCGGTCTTCTGCAAGATAAGCAGTCAAAGCAGCGGTGGGAATCTGCCATCCTTTCTCTGCTTCTATTGCCCGTACTTTCCGAATCAAAGTGTAGCCATCTTCATCGGGCATCCTGATATCACTGAGTATTACATCGGGGCGCGATCGCTCCAGCACAGACAGCGCCTCAGCAACTGTTGCAACTGCTGTGACTGAAATTCCTTGTTGCTCCAACACTACGGTAATAAACTCGCGGGCTTCGGCTTCGTCATCTACAAAAAGTACCTGCAAGCCATCAAGCCTGCGGGGAGTTTCCACGGGTGTAGCCAAAACCGGCATTTGCTCACTTGCTGCTGACGGTAGTTGTTCTAAATTTGGCTGCTTGTACTTGGTGATATCACGTATACCGAACCGCAACGAAAAAAGCGATCGCTCAGAGTCGGGCATAGGTGCTACCATAAGCGAAGCGTCAAAAGGTTGACCGCCACGCGGACACATAAGCAATTCCCACTCTTGCACAGAGTTTACAGAGGACAGCTGGTTGAGTTTGGAACGAAAGACCGAACGCTCTGTCTCAGCTACAAAATTAGCTAATGGTTTACCAATGAGGAAGTTAGGCAAGACGTTGAATAATGCAGCAGCAGCGCGGTTAGCTTTGAGAATCATTGCTTGAGCATTTGTGAGCAAATAGGCATCAGGTGCAAACTTGAAGAGGTCATAATAATACTGATGTTCTTCAGCCAAAAACTCATTTTGCTGGAGCAATTCTTCCTGAATTAGCTCCATTGTTTCTAAGCTAGCCTGCATTTCTTCACTGAGTAACTGGAGGTTCCCTAAAGAGGTGTCGATTTCCTTGATTGCTTCAGCTAAGAGTTGCTGCTGTATTGGTGTTTGAATAATATATTTGTGCAGTGCCTCTATCTGCTGACGGATAATTTGGATACGCTGAGAAAATTCTTCTTCGCTCACAACTAGCTCGCTTCTTGAAAAATAGAGTCAGGACGCGAGTTTTATAGGAGAAAAATCCAAACTGCGAATTTACTCATAAATTTTAGCGTCCCTTTTCTTCTATCTTCATTATATGTACTGAATAAATGTTGAACACACCCCAACCATATCAGAGATTGTGGTATTGCTGAATTAGAGTATGAATTTTTTTGAATCTCACGCAAAGCCAAGCCAGCGCTGTTCGCGTTCGCGGAGCGTGCGCTCTTAGCGCATAGCGTGTCCTCTTAGGACATAGGAGGGTTTCCCTCCGCAGGCGACTGGCTTGGCTTTGCGTGAGCTTTTCATATTTAAAATCTATGTCCCAGATACTGGGTTTCACCAGAACTCTGAATTTTCACAATTCAAATCTGATTGTTATAATAATCACCTCAATGGTTAATATTTGTCCAAACTCCAGTCAAAGTATCTATATCTACTTCCTTACTTTCTCCCTCTTCAGTATTTTTAAACAACACCGTAAATGCACCAGCACCTAACCTATCTTGAGGAAACATCCGATAACAAGGTATTGTACTTAAATGCGATTGATAGTCTTTTAAATAACTAATTTCCACTGCCTGAAACTGAGGAAATTTTTTTAATAACCATTCACAAACTTCTTCATTCTCTTCGGGCGAATAAGTACAAGTCATATAAGCAAGATAGCCTTGTGGCGCAACAATTCGAGCAGAGTTGGCGATAATTCTTTTTTGCCGATTCGCACTTTTATTAATAGCACTGGGATGAAAACATCCTGGTGCTTTTTCACCTTTAGCGAGTAAAGATTGTCCAGTGCAAGGAGCATCAACTATGACTAAATTGCTTGATGCTGGTATATTTTCGACAAAAAAAGTTGAATCTTTACTGACAACGATAGAAGGGTTAACATGGCAACGCTTTAAATTAGAAATTAACATTCCCAGCCGTTTACCTATCACTTCATTACTAATTAATAACTCTGGTTGTAAAAGTTTCCAAGCAAAAATACTCTTTCCTCCTGGTGCAGCACACATATCAAAAACTAAGTTAATGGGTTTGGTAATTGCTAACAAGGTAGAAGCCGCAAATACAGAAGAAAAATCTAAACAATAAAAATATCCCTTTTCGTGTAGGGGATGTTGACCGGGTTTTTGTCCCACAGTTAAACGGTCTACAAAAGGTGGTTGCCAAGGTGTAGGTGTTTGAACTGCAAAAGGTGAATCTTCTGGCTTTTCTTGACACCAAAGTATGCAAGGGTGAAATGGCTGGGGATTAATTAAAGTTTCTACAAATTTTTCTTGTTCTTCTGGATGTTTAAATAGATGCTTGCTGAGTTTCAGTAATAATTTTGAAGGTGCGTCCATAACATTTTGCATATCACAATATGTCAAATAATAACAATTTAAATTCGCAGTATCTTTAATAATAAAAAAGATAATGACCAAATACACTTGTTATGCCCGGAAATAAATTTCGGAAATAGCTGAAATTACGCCCGGAAATAAATTTCGGGCTAAAAGCGCGCATTCGGTTAAAAACCGACTGGTTAAAAGCCTGGAGGCGGAGCCTCCAAAACCTCGTTACCAGGTTCAACCTGGTAACGAGAACTAGAGCCTCTGGCTCTTGTTGAGAATGATGCAAGATATCAGTTTTAACCCATTTTTAATGGGTTTGTAGAGACGCGAAATTTCGCGTCTCTACATAGCCGGAAATTTATTTCACGGCTTCTTGCTTAGGCTATTAGCCCGGAAATGAATTTCTAGGCGGTTTATGCTCAGTGCAGAGGGCATTGTCATGATATTAAATAATTTTCGCCGTAAGTTACGTAAAGAAGCACTACTTTGGCGAGAAGAAGGACTAATTGGTGGTTCGCAGTATAACGAACTATCGGAACGTTACCAATTTAATAACCTAGAAACGGTAGAAAGCGATCGCTTTGTTTTCATCCTCATTGCTGTCGGTAGCATCCTTTTAGGTTTAGGTGTAATTACTTTTGTCGCTGCTAACTGGCAAGCATGGTCAAAAGAAGTCAAATTCACATTACTACTGAGTTTATTTCTAGCAGTTAATATTACTGGTTTTCACCTGTGGAAGCAACCAAATCAAAATAATATTCCCGGCCAGAAACCGCGACAAAATAAAAAATTGTTGGGACACGGTTTGCTAATTTTCGGCGCTTTTATTTTAGGCGCAACTATGACGCTATTAGCGCAAATGTTCCAAATGAATGGTTCGGGTTACGAGATATTACTTGCTTGGGGATTTGGTGTTTTATTAATGGCGTACAGTCTGCGCCTAACTTCCTTGGGGATATTGGGAATTATCTTAGTACAAATCGGGTATTGGACAGGACTAGGAGAATGGTACTCTCAAGATGATTTGACTTGGGCGCGGCTGGTAGTGCAGCATATGCCTTTAATTTCAGCAGCAGTTTTTATACCTTTAGCCTACTGGTGTAGATCGCGATGGATTTTTACTTTAGGCGCGATCGCAGTAATTACGTCCTTGCAATTCAATCTCAAATCCCTAGAATTTACCAGATATCCTGATGTACTCGCTTGGATACCTGCTATAGCTTTTACTTTACCACCAGCATTGCTATGGAGTTACGATGATTTGTTATTTCCCAGAGTCAATTTTAGAGCATTTAGTGCGATCGCTCGTACACTAGCCTTAATCTTTTTCAGCATTCTATTTTTTATTCTCTCTTTCCGCTGGTGGTGGGAAGGTTCTACTTATATTTATCAATCAACTCGAAATGCATCTTTGGTGAACTCGTTTCCGCTGATAGATGTAGCAATTCTCAGCGCCTTGGCAATTTGGCAATGGTTTTATTTACTTAGCCAAAGACACAACCGCCGCCGCCGAGAATTAGATCCAACCACTATTGCTGTGGGTGGTTTTATTATCCTTACCGCCTTAGTCACATTTTGGCATTTAAGTATCAGCCCAATTCCAGCAATTGGTATTACTGTGTTTAATTCCCTTCTGGCAATATTTGCCTTTGGACTGATCCGCGAAGCGCTGGAATTAGGCGAAAGACAGGCATTTTGGGGGGGAATGATTCTCTTAGCACTGCAAATTATCAGCAGGATGCTGGAATACGACACAGGTTTACTGTTCAAATCCTTTGTTTTTGTCCTGTGCGGTATTGCTGTAATTATTGCTGGACTTTGGTTTGAACGTCATTCTTCTGGTTTTTCTCGTTCCTCGGAAGGTTCACGATGAAATCTAACTCACCCAACACCCAACAATCTGCATCTTTGAAAAGAGAAGCCAACAAAACCGAAAGCTTTCGTGAATTCCTCATCGCTACTCAGCCAGATGTGGCAAAACCCATATCTACTTGGCGGTTTGTGGTTCCCTTGATGATTCAAATATGGTTAATTCTCATGGCACCACTGCCAGCAATTTATACACAATTAACAGGTAAAACAGCTTTTTTGCAAAGTGTAGCGGCAGATCCCTACGATTTACTGCGTGGTTACTCAATCAACCTTAATTATAATATTTCCCGTATTAATACATTACAAAGACTTCCTGGTTGGGAAGAATTAATTAGGCAATATCGCGGTTTGCCAGAGGGAACGAACTTGTATGTAATATTACAGGGGCAACAATCTACAAATCAGGTAATACCTAAAGCTTGGAAGCCAGTGCGCGTAAGTGGCGATCGCCCTTCCTCGCTTGGTGATAATCAAGTAGCATTAAAAGGGCGTTATCAGAATGGTTCTATTATCTACGGTTTAGAATCATATAACATTCCAGAAGAGGAACGACAGCAAATTAATAAAGATTTGTTCCGCGCACAGGAAATTAATCAAGGAAAACCGCAACCAGTAGTAATGGAAGTCAAAGTTGATCGGCAAGGTAAAGCTGTGCCGGTTAGTATGTGGATGGGCGATCCTTCTGGTAATGGCAGAAATCCACGTAATTATCGGTTTTAGCTATTTTGCCGTAAGCCCCGCACCATACACGAAGTGTTGGTGCCGGGATATAAGGCAGTTAAAAACGAAACACCTCAGTTTATGTATTGCATGCAAAGTAAAAACAATCAACTGAGGTAGTTGAGTTTTTAACAAAGTCTTTGATAAAATTATCTCAAGTGGAGCAGGACACGTACTTCACTATAAAATGCTGTAGTAGGAAAAATTGGAGTACTACGCTCGTAAGTTCTTGATATCCTTGACAGGACTCAGAAGCCTAGACCGTATTGCTTGCAATCGGTGTAGGAGTGTCACATCAGGACTTACTGAATTCGGATATGAATGGTTTTTGAGTCTCACGCAAAGCCGCAAAGCCGCAAAGATTTTCTTGGCACGCCAGTCGCTACAACGGGGGAAACCCCAACGCCAGTTGCAAGGGCGGGGGGAACCCCCCGAAGTTCCGATCGGAGGAAGCCTCCGCTCGGACTTCTCTCCGCACCGCACTGGCTCCGCAACGCGCTGGCTTGTCTTAGCGGCTTTGCGTGAGCTTTTTATATCTGTTGTGCCTCAGATTTGCGCTGTGGGGACAACTACAGGAAGTGTATCATTACGAGACCACTCATTCCAGGAGCCAAAATAGTTCTGAACCTGCTCAAATCCGCCTCTTTCTCGTAATACCAGAAGTGTATTTGCTGCACGGCTACCCTTAAAACAATAAATAATGATTTTTGATGTTTTAGCTACCCCCATAGCATCCATTTTTCTTTCAATTTCATGTTTTCGGAGAAATTTTGGTATACCGTTGTCAAGTGTCATTAATTCAGTCCACTCAATCCACTTTGCGCCTGGAATTATCCCTTTGCGTGGACAGTAATCTACGCCGTAGGGCGAAGAACTTTCCCCTAACCACTCTGGGTGATCGCGCACATCAAGGATGATTATTTCAGGATTATCAATTGCCTTGAGTACTTCATCCGTAGTAGCAAGCAATGAGTTGTTGATATTTGGGCGAAATACTTGGGGGTTTCTAACTGGATTATCAGTCTCAATCGGCAGTTCTGCACGCATCCACTCAGAAAAACCGCCTTCTAAAACACTGACATTTTCCACACCGAGATACTTCAGAATAAACCATCCTCGACAGGATTGCCCGTAGCCACGGCTCAAGGCATTTTCATACACAATACAATGCTCGTCACCAGAAATACCGACTGCTCCAAGGAGTTCAGCATAAAAATTACACATTGCAGTCAGTTCTTGTTCAGAAGAATCTTTAAGTAAGTAGGTAAAAAACTCTGGTAGGTTAACAGCGCCAGGAATATGACCATGAGCAAATGTTTCTGGATCTCGCGTGTCAATGAATACTGCATTACTATTAGACAACAATTCTTGTGCTTGCGCGATCGATACAATTGATTGCATGATATTATCCTCTATAAACTGAACCATCTGGCATAATTGCACCGTGCAAATTTGCGCCGTATAAATTAGCTCCACTCAGATTTGCACCCGATAAATTTGCACCACTTAAATTGACTCCTGATAAATTTTCACCACGCATATCTTTGAGTATTTTTGCATTGACAACTGCATATGGGGTACAGGAATCGGTAAAAATAATTCCTCGTTCTTCAACATTTTCGACAGCAATGCGAATATACGCAGCCAACCACTTAAAATGGCTGACTTGTTCGGGAGGAATAAAAGTTTTAAAAAAAATAATAATCGCAAAAATATTTCCTGACGACAGACACCCACCAAAACCGACAACACTACGAATACCATAGGTAGTAACAAAGTCTTGCGCAGGAATATAGGAACTGTTGCACGCCTCTGGCACGTAGAAAACATTAAAAGGACGCTTGCCAGCATCAATTAGTATAGATTCAGAAGGCTTGACTACTTGAGCAATATCTATCCCAAATGCCTCTATGAGACTGCGAATCATAGGAATTTGCTGCACAGATTCGACATCTGGGAGGGGAATGACTTGATGTGATTGCGATTGACGGCGATCGCACCAACTACACTCTTCTCCGATAGTGCCTAGGAGCGTTAAACATTTACTATCGGTGTAAATCATTGCTTTTCCCTTTTTGGCAATAACTTGTAATTCTTCTGGGAGATTGCCAAAAGGATGTGTTTTAAAAAAACGAATTAATGCGGTATTTTTTTTGCCATCAGAGCTACAAAATTCGTGATATAAATGGCTAACAATAGAATCTGCAAGTTCCTCCATACTGGCGACACGAGTATCCATATTACGCAGCGTCACTGCCATTTTATAAATACGCTGCTTTTCAGCATCATGCATGTGTAAAAAATCTGCCAAATGTATTTGTGCTTGGGCAAGCTCAAGAAACTCAGAGGGGCTTAAATGTACATGAGTATATAAAATTTCAAGTGTTTCACATACCGTATAATTGCGTTGTAAATCGCGAACCTTTTGTGAATCAGCTACAAATGTTCCGGCTCCTCGCTCACCAACAAGATAGCCATCTAGCATTAGTTTTCTATATGCTTTAGCAACGATAGACTGACTCACCTTGAGATAGTCACTCAAGATTTGTATCTTCGGTATTTGACATCCAATAGGGTAGTATTGAGCAGCTACTAATAGCTTAATTTGTGAGACTATTTGTGTCTCAAGATGTATAGGAAGATTACTATTGATAGCCAAAGGAATCCAAATACTATCCTTCATCTAAAAACTCTTGGGAGTGTGGAAACCGTGTGGCTTTAGCCCACGGAGGAAACACGACACGGTTAATTTATTAACCGTCTAATTCTTGCTCACTATGCATACGAGTAACCGTCCTTTTTATGAATGTGTTTGCAATACTTATGCGAAATTCCTTGAACTAATCTTTTTTCGGTCGAAATATTGAAGCTTCCAGTCGCACGGATCGCAATCCTTCCAACGTATTCACCTATTTTCTTGCCAGAAGTTACAACAGCTTTAACAATATCGCCAGTCTGAAAACCAAATTGAAATTTAGTTCTTGAACAATGACGATTCGGAAAACCAAACTTATCAGTTCTGCAAGATTGTCTTGTACCGTGCCCATTCGCTGTAATTAACAATGGTTTAACGTTTTTAACGTTAAGAATCGGAGTTGATTTACCAACACAAGCAGCATCTAACCAATGAGTTTTTTCTAGATTTTGTTGACTGCGGTTAAACTTTGTTAATCCGCCGGAACCTGTTTCTACTGGTAATCCTGTTGATTTTAAAAACTCTAACAGTGCAAATCTAGTAGTATTTACTGCTGCTGCATCTGCGAATGGTCTTTTAGCTTGCTTCAAAATTTTTTCTAATCTTGACGGGTCTTTTTTGAGAAAATCTTTAATATCCTTAATCCCTTTCTTGGTGTTACATTTAGAGCAACTTAGCGTCAGATTTGTGATTGAATTGGAACCCCCTTTTGCTCGTGGTTGGATATGTTCTATCTTAAGTGGAACGTCTTTAACTCCGCAATACGCACATTGTCTATTCCACTTTTCTAATAGAAATTCTCGCGTTTCGTAACCAGCTAAAGTACCTTGTTGATATTCTTTTCCTTGAATATCGGGATTACGCATTAACTGCATATCAAAGCGTACTAGTTCTTGACTAATTGCTTCAATCGATACAATTTTATGTAATCTATTAACCCAAGTTTTGATATTTTCAATTCGACTTTGTAAGCTTGGTGCTAACCATCCAGAGGGACGTGTTCTATTTAAGAATCTAGCTTTGCGATATCTGGTTTTACGATTTCTTCTGCTACGTCTCAATTGTCTTCTAGAAGTTAAAGCGTCTCTAATCGCAAAACCTCTGTGCTTTAGCTCCGCAGCAAAGACAACTTCCCCAGTAGAATCGTTTACTAACGCAATTCCAGTAAATTTCGCACCTGGATCAATTTTTAATCGTAGTGGCGATACCGGAGAATCAGGACGACTTTCTTTCAAAATCAAAGTGAATGGGAATCGTCTATAAACCGCTGCTTTTTTGTTTCGTAATAATTGCCTCGCGGTAGCAGGATGAATTGGATTTAAAGGTCGTTTTTCTGTATCAATCACGAATATTTTGGACATAAGTCCCTCCTTTCGGGTAATGTTAGCTTCGACAATGTTCAGAATCGGCATATCCAAAAGACACTGGCTTAACCCATACACCTGTTTAATCCTTTGGTTCTAGAGCTACAAACTAGCTACGCATTTGCAGGTAGGAACTTGAACACTTGTTCTGAACGTAGTACAAGGAAGTACTTAGTCTGGTAAGCTAGGGCTTCAACATTTGCTGAAGCCCCCGGATTCAATCCGGGGGTTGCTTACAGTGAGCAGACATTTTCATTTTGATGATTGTATGGCGATCGAAAGAACAAATCCGATCTATCAAAAGGTATATTTTTTCGACAAATGAGCATGTGCAATGACGCTTTACTACAAAACTAGAAAAGCTTTCTCCAAAAAAGAATAAAATATTTTATCAGTTCTTCAGTCAATCAATGAAGGAATACTTTATAACTAAAAAAAGTTACTCGGCGGAGTAATGAAATGCGATGGAAATATATCAAATAAATTTAGATGAAAGTACACAAGCTGTAGCGAAATATCTCACACTGCTTACAAATAGGCAGTGGATTTGTAGGAAACACACTCAAGAGTATGAGTGGGTTATAGAAACACCTGGATGTTTTTTACACGTACAAATTTCTGGTAATTTGATTGTGGTAAGCAATACCACAACCAAACAAAGCATGAAAATTTCTTTTATCCGCAAAGGAGCAAAAAAGATTGCTTCAGAAATTAAAAGAACATTGTACGATAAGCAATTATCACCAGTAGAGGGGTTTATCGAGAGCATACCAAATGTGTAAAACGCCCTCAGAGGATGTTTGGAAAGTCTCACATAACACATCAAGTTCTTGCAGATCCCCCCTCTCCCCCTATCCCCAGAGGGGGCCCCGAGTCCCCCCTTAAAAAGGGGGGAAATCTTCTCAAAATCCCCCTTTTTAAGGGGGATTTAGGGGAATCCAAACGTCTGCATGTTTAAAATAATACTTTCCAAACATCCTTTCGGACTGGAAGTGAGGTGCAGCCCGCCGTAGGGGCACAGCAATGCTGTGCCCCTACCCATGTACCGGAAGCAAACCAAAAGCGCTATGCTGTGCCCCTACTTTCGGACTGGAAGTGAGGTGCAGCAGCCCGCCGTAGGGGCACAGCAATGCTGTGCCCCTACCCATGTACCGGAAGCAAACCAAAAGCGCTATATCGCCGAGCATTTTTGCAAAAACTGGGATGTTCCCGCTAATTCAGGGCTTAAGTGTGGTGACATCTTAGCTTCTGAAGTTCAAGTTTCACCTTGTAAATACAAAAATTATTCTTCATGACGATTCTGCCATGCTACACCAAAAGCCGCTCCTGCTCCAGCTACTAATCCAGTACTCATTCCTTGTATAGTTTTGGTAATTGGGTCTTGAGTGAGACATTGATTTGTAACTGTACTGGCTTGTAAGCAAGAATTGCTTTCTGCCCAACTAGTGGTTCCTCCTAAAACTACACCAGCTAAACTACAGGAAACAACGAGCAGTAAAAGGCGTTTGGTTTTTCTATCCATAGATAGTTGTGTGAGATTTGACAGCAAAGATTCCTCAACTACTTTACACAACTGCTCGCTAGATGTCAGCAAATTTTGCACTGAATATCGTATTTAATTACGACCACAGATAGACAGCACTCTAAAGTTTTTCCTCTGTCTTCCCCCCTTGTAGGGGGGGAATGAGGGGGGTGGACACAGATAAAACAATTAATCTGTGTTTATCTGTGTCCATCTGTGGTTGTTTTTACCGTAAGACTGGATTTTTGTAAAAAATCTATTCAATTTTCAAATTAAAAGGCAAACGCGCATATACCCCCTGCGGATCATTCATCTTTTGCAAAATAGCAAGTTCCTCTCGCAATTTTTGGAATTCAGCCGTAAACAGATCGGGTGCTTTTAATTGTTTATTATCCAACTTCAAAATAGCCCGCGTCTCTTCTGCTGCTTGTCCAAAAAAGCGTTCTTCCCAACTACCCAATTGAGGATACTCTTGTAATTGCCAATCTTCTCCCAACTTCGCCTGTCCAGCAGCGTAGGCTATAGCTGCATCCAAACCACCAATTTCATCAATTAAACCAATTTGCTTCGCCGCTGTACCAGACCAAATTCGACCTTGGGCAATTTCTGCTACCTTTTGTGTAGGTATTTTCCGCCCTTGGGCTACTTTATCAAGAAATAGGCTATAAATTCGGTTAACGACGCGCTGATAAAGTGCCAATTCTTGGGGAGTTTTGGGACGAGAAAGTGTTTGTGTATCAGCGTAACGTCCGGTTTTCACTGAGTCCCAGGTAATACCGTTGTCATTAGCTAACTTTTGAGCGTTGAACAGCATTCCAAATACACCGATTGAGCCAGTAATTGTATTTGGTTCGGCAAAAATGCGGTTCGAGTCACTGGCGATCCAGTAGCCACCAGAGGCGGCGACATCACCCATCGAGACTACAACTGGTTTAACTTCGCGAGTTAGTCGCACTTCTCGCTGTATTACTTCCGCAGCAGTAGCGCTACCACCGGGACTGTTAATTCGTAGAACGATCGCCTTTACATCTTCATCTTGTCGCAGCTTGCGGAAGGTTTTAGCAAAGCGATCGCCCCCTACTTGCTCATCTTCACCCAAACCATCAACAATTGCGCCCTCAGCATAAACTACAGCAATTTTATTTTTAGAGGTGCGCTCACTCCTAGCGTTCTTGTCGCTAACTTGCGCGTAGTCCAAAATGCTGATTTGCCGGAAGGTTCTATCATCTTTCTTACTACCCGTTAATTGCTTAAGTTCAGTGACTACTTCATCAAAATACGCGACTTTATCTATTAATTTGCTGGCTTTAGCTTGATCAGGCTGTAAGAAAGCTTGAGTATCTGCGATCGCTTGTAATTGTTGTGGGGTTATTTTGCGACTGGTTCCCACCGCATTACGCCACTCTCCCCAAACATCGTTGAGCAATTTCTGAGTTTGTTCGCGGTTTTCTGGACTCAACTTGTTGAGTACAAAAGGTTCAACAGCTCCCTTAAACTTTCCGACGCGAATAATCTGAACACCAACGCCATATTTTTCCAATGCTCCCGCTAAGAACATCGGTTGCGCACTCAAACCATTAACTTCCATTGCTCCCAACGGGTTAAGCACGACAGTATCAGCTACCGAACTGAGATAATATTCCTGTTCTCCCCATTCAACCCCGTAGGCGACAACCTTTTTTCCAGACGCGCGGAATTTCTCCAGTGCTTGACGAATTTCTTTGAGACTGGCGAAGCCTGCTATACTTCCAGAACCCGACGAAGTGCGAGTAGCATCCAAGTAGATACCAACAATGCGTTTGTCACGCCGCGCCTTTTCAAAAGAATCTAGAACATTGCGCAGGCTCATTCGTTCTTGTTCTTCACCTGATAGCGCTTTTTGGAACAGTTCACTAGAACTTGGTTCCCTATCAGTGATTTTCGTCGATAAGTCAAAAACTAACATAGACTTATCTTTAACTACCGGTCCTGCATCTCTGGAGACTGCAAACAATAAAAATAATAAACTAGTAGTTCCTAGACCGAAGAAAATGAACAGTCCTAGGACGCTTCCAATTAAGCTAGCAAAAGTTTGTTTAAGGAAATTTGGCATTTTAGTCATTAGTTATTAGTCATTAGTCATTAGTCATTAGTCATTAGTCATTGGTCATTAGTCATTAGTCATTAGTCATTAGTCATTAGTCATTAGTTGAATAGCACGCTTGTTAATAGCCAAAAAATAAATTTCACTAAGCTTATCTCGTTAGACTTTTTAACCCGTTTTAACGGGTTTAAGCTTTCAGCCCGAAATTTATTTCCGGGCTTATCTTCGTGCCATTCGGTCATTAATCAATAGTTAATAGTTAATAGCCAAAAACTAATAACTAATAACTAATGACTAATGACTAATGACTAATGACTAATGACTAAACTTCCCGAACACTTCAATTGTGATAAAGTCGCATTGCCAGTACAAAATAGTACTGTGGTGATTTCGGCAATTAACACTTGGGCTAGGTCAAAAAGAGCAGCTTCACTAGAAGCAGCCGCTTGTAAAAATGGCATTGCCAAACCGGCTATATCTGCTCCTAACGCCAGTACTTTCGCCACATCCAACCCATGACGCAACCCTCCAGAAGCTATCAAAGGTACTTCCGGCGATAAATTGCGAATACTAGTTATACAATCTGCTGTTGGTAAACCCCAATCTGCAAAAGTTTTGCCCAAACGCCGCTGTAAGGGATTATCTGCCCTTTCGCTTTCCACCTTCGCCCAAGATGTACCACCCGCACCAGCCACATCAATTGCCCTGACCCCAGCTGCAATTAGTTTTTCTGCCATTGCCCCAGAAATGCCGTTACCTACTTCTTTGGCAATTACCGGCACAGGTAATTTATGGCATAAAATAGCTATTTTGTCAAGTAAGCCCCGAAAATTAGTATCACCTTGGGGTTGAATGCACTCTTGTAGGGGGTTGAGGTGGAGAATTAGGGCATCAGCTTCAAGAATGTCTATGATTCGCTGGCATTCATCCAAACCGTAATCGTAGTTGAGTTGAACAGCGCCCAAATTAGCAAAAAGGAGAACATCAGGGGCATACTTGCGGACAGCGAAGGTATCGGCAACTTGGGGTTTTTCCACCGCCACACGTTGGGAACCGACACCCATAGCGATTTTGTAGTGTTGGGCAACTTCTGCTAGACGGCGGTTAATTGTGCCTGCTTCTTGGGTTCCGCCAGTCATAGAAGAGATTAACAGCGGTGCAAGGAGTTGTTTACCTAAGAAAGTAGTACTGATGTCAATGTCAGTGCGATCGAGTTCGGGCAAGCAACAATGGGTGAAACGGTAGCGTTCTAGTCCATTAGTGGTTTGCTGAAATTGAACATCTTCCTTTAGACAGATGCGAATGTGGTCAGCTTTGCGAGATTGGGTGTTGGCGGATAGGTTGGTGGGAATGTTCACAAATGGGTGTTAATTAAAAGGTGTTGCAATTTCTATTGTGTCAGTTGCGGTGATTATCTGAGGACGATAAATATTAATTGGAGAATTTTGCGTAATTGCAAGTTTGCAAACAGTAGTATTCATTAAACTCTTTCATGCTCGTCTATTTGAAAGTGAATGCTGCTCACCATTACAACTACCCATCAGCCAGCAACGGAGTTAGGGTACTTACTACATAAACATCCAGCTCGTTGTCAGTCCTTTTCCCTCACATTTGGACAGGCGCACGTCTTTTATCCAGAAGCGAGTACACAGCGTTGTACAGCCGCGCTGCTGTTGGATGTTGACTCGGTGAAGTTGGTACGCCGACGCGGTACAACCTTAGAGGAATATGTAAGCGATCGCCCTTATGTTGCTTCGTCATTTTTAAGTGTAGCGATCGCTCAAATATTCGCTACAGCCCTTGCAGGTCGTTGCAATGACCGGTCAGAATTAGCACAAACTCCCATACCCTTGCAAGCAAGATTATCTGTTTTACCCTGTCGCGGTGGTGAAAGTTTTTTGCGACAATTATTTGAACCTTTAGGCTATTCTGTAACAGCCCAAGGTCATACCCTCGATGAGAATTTTCCAGAGTGGGGGCAGAGTCAATATTTTACAGTAGAATTACAGCACACTCTCAAACTTTGCGACCTTTTAAGCCATCTCTACGTACTTATACCAGTATTGGATGATGATAAACACTACTGGGTAGGCGATGAAGAAATCGAAAAATTACTGCGTCATGGAGAAGGTTGGTTAAACAAGCATCCAGCCCGCGAACAAATTACCAGACGCTACCTGAAACGGCAAAATCGGCTTACCCGTGCAGCTTTAGCCCAACTGACAGAAGAAGACAATCCCGATCCAGACCATGATGAAGAAAAGCACGCCCAAGAAGAAGCGGTGGTGGAAAAGCCACTTAGCCTGAATCAGCAAAGGATGAATGCTGTAATTGCAGTCCTTAAACAGCATGGTGCAAAGCGAGTGATTGATTTAGGTTGCGGTCAGGGAAACTTGCTGAAAATACTGCTTAAAGACGGTTTTTTCCAGAAAATTACAGGCGTAGATGCTTCTTATCGTGCCCTAGAAATAGCAAAAGAGCGATTAGACCGCCTGCGCTTACCTCGCAACCAATGGGGAAGCCTGCAACTATTTCAGAGCGCACTTACTTACCAGGATAAACGTTTCAATGGATACGATGCAGCTACAGTCATTGAAGTGATAGAGCATCTTGATTTACCGCGCCTTGGTGCTTTTGAGCGGGTATTGTTCGAGTTTGCTCATCCAAAGAATGTGATTATAACTACACCTAACATAGAGTACAACATTAAATTTGAGAAACTACCGGCTGGCAAACTGCGGCATAAAGACCACCGCTTTGAATGGACGCGAGAGGAATTTCAAACATGGGCAAACCGAGTTGCAGAAAGTTTTGGTTACAAAGTGGAATTTCAATCGATAGGAGAAGAAGAAAAAGAAGTTGGTTCGCCAACACAAATGGCGGTGTTTAAAAGTGAGGAGTTAAGAGTTAGGAGTTAAGAGTTAGGAGTTAAGAGTTTTGAATTTCAAACTCCTAATTCCGCGCCTCCCAACTCCCAACTCCTAACTCCCAACTCCTAACTCCTAATTCCGCGCCTCCTAACTCCCAACTCCCAACTCCTAACTCCTAACTCCTAACTCCTAACTCCTAACTCCTAACTCCTAACTCCTAACTATGAAAATCACTATTCCCGAACTTTCCTTAGTTGTCCTCATCGGTGCTTCCGGTTCCGGAAAATCTACCTTTGCTCGCCAAAACTTTCAAACCTTTGAGGTGCTGTCCTCAGATTTTTGTCGGGGTTTGGTATCTGATGATGAGAATAAGCAGTCTGCTACCAAAGATGCTTTTGACGTGCTGCACTTCGTTACAGCTAAACGTTTAGCAGCAGGGAAACTAACCGTAATTGATGCTACAAATGTCCAACCAGAAGACCGCAAATATTATATTCAGCTAGCACGGCAGTACCACTTTTTTCCAGTGGCGATCGCTCTCAATTTACCAGAAGAATTGTGCCATGAACGCAACCAACAACGCCCAGATCGCCAGTTCGGTTCCCATGTAGTGCGGCGTCACACCCAGTCTTTGCGGCGTTCCCTGCGAGGCTTGGAAAGAGAAGGCTTTCGCTATGTCTACATTCTTAACTCTGTGGAGGATATAGACGCCGTAGAAATTGAGCGTCAACCTCTGTGGAACAACCGCAAATATGAACACGGTCCGTTTGATATCATCGGCGACATCCACGGCTGTTGCAACGAATTGGAAACACTCCTGCAAAAATTAGGCTACGTCAAAAACACAGGCGCATCGGGCAAGGGGCAAGGGGCATCGGGCAATGGGCAAGGGGCATCGGGCAATGGGCAA
>JBHYDF010000117.1:22166-26162 GCA_051861145.1 Nostocaceae cyanobacterium | reverse complement strand
AACGCTCATCTAATCAACAAGTTTGACTAGATTTAGGTAAGTTTTTCAGAGCAGCAAGGTATTGACTTATTACAGGAGTCTGAACTAACAGCAACTATTAACTCGTTGACTCCGGTGCCCAAAAATATCCTACTGCAAAGACCGGAGTAATGAAACCAATAGCCAATAAAGAGGACAGTAAGACAAGTTTAGTATCGCTGTGGCGGCAGTTTATCCCCTTGTCTCTCAGTGATGTCACCATGGCTTTCGGTGATCCTTTGATTACCACCACTTTAGCCCATTTACCCTTCGCTCGCTTAAACCTAGCATCTGTGGGTGTAGCGAAAGCAATGGCAGTGTTTTTTGAAAGTCCGATCATCATGATTTTACATGCGTCAAATGCCTTGGCTCCTACCAAGGAATCCCGGCGTGCATTGTGGCGGTTTACACTGCTGGTGGGAGGCTGTTTAACACTTTTACTTGCGTTGTTGACGCTACCAGCAATTTTTGATGCGATCGCAGGTAGTTTGCTGGCTGTGCCACAAGAATTGGCAGAGACTGTACGTCATGTACTGATGTTAATGATACTCTGGCCACTAGCTATCAGTTGGCGTCGATACTTTCAAGGACTTTTGATTCATAACGGTTACGCTCGTGCCGTTGCTCACGCTGGTATTACCCGCCTCGCAGTCGTGGGGACTGTTCTTGCTGCTGGTTTTGCAGCTAGTATGCCCGGAGCCTTATTGGCGGGCATTGCTCTGATTACGGGTGTTCTGGTTGAAGCTATACTTGTAACCTTAGCTGCTAAACGACTCGGAGCGACTCGTCCGCCACAACTGGCAGTTTCCGCGACACTGCCAGACAATCTAGCAAGCGTATGGCAGTTTTATTGGCCTCTTGCCACCTCCATGCTGATAGTTTGGGGAGGGAGAGCCATGCTTGTAGGAATCATCGCTCGCGCTCATGACGCTAATATTGCCTTAGCGGCTTGGCCTGCTGCTTGGAGCTTTGTTTTGGTGATTGCCAACGCCACTCGCATGGTACAGCAGGTGATTATTAGAAACCGGGGTCAGGTCGAAAACCGTCTTTTGATAGTCTTTGCGCTGACAGTGGGAGCGCTTTGCTCTTTAGTGCTTCTATTAGCTGGTGGAACTGTATTTGGTGAGCAGATAATTCAAAGCTTTGTTGGTGGCGATCAGGCACTAGTTGAGCGCGTCCGCCCTGTTCTGCTGGTATGCTCGTTTATTCCCCTCTTGGTTGCCGTACAAAATGCGACCCAAGGCTTTTTGGTCGGTGATGGTCGCACTGGGTTAGTTAATCGAGCTACCTCCGTCGGAACCGCCGTACTTCTAATCATTGCTTTTTTAGGAGTGCAGTTTGGTATGAATGGCGCAATATCTGCCGCTTTAGCAATGCTTGCTTCCTTAATGACTGAAATCACTTGTTTAGCATTAAATTTTAAACCTTTTGCTAATAGTCATTAGTCATTAGTCATTAGTCATTAGTCATTAGTTAAAATTTGAGGATGTGATACCAATTCTCTATGAGGCTGCATATTATCCCCACAGGCTATAAGCCTGGGGCTACACATACAAAGCCTGCCTACGCAGGCTAATAATGTGCATCTTCACATAGAAATGGTATGACCATTAACTATTAACTATGAACTATTAACTATTAACTCTTGTGAAATTGAAAAGGATTTCGATGAAATATTCTCTCGCTGGAATTGTTACATTAGCTGCTTTATTACTGAGTCAAGGTTGCTCATCTGTTAAATCAAAAGAAGCTTCTCATGATGGACATTCAGCAAGTGACCACAGCGGACACACTACTGAACAGATGCATCATCATGGTGATTCTTCAACTAATCACCATAATGGAAACGCAACAACAACCCAAGCAAAATTAACTGCTCCTAAAAAACTTGTTCCTAATCAGCCTATTTCTTTGGTGATTGATGTTCAAAATAATCAGGGTAAATCTATCGATAAATTTGATAATTTTCAGGAACAATTGATGCATTTGATTATAGTCAGCGATGACTTGAAAACTTTTAATCACTTGCACCCAAATTACAAAGGTAATGGGCGTTTTGAAATTAATGCTAGTTTTCCAGAGCCAAATAATTATACTATTTTTAGTGATTACAAACCATCTGGAGAAAATGAACAAGTTGCAGTCATGAAGATGACCATCCCTGGTTCAACTCCTGTTCCAAAAGATTTGGCAAAATTTAGTAATACTAAAATACTACCTAATACTAAAGTAAACCTAAATTTTTCTCAACCAACTCTCAAAGTTGGTCAAGAAGTCACATTAAAGTTTGATTTAAAAGAAGCTACTAACAATCAACCAGTAAAGGATTTGCAGCCATACTTAGGAGAAAAAGCCCATTTAGTCATTATCAAAAGTTCTTCTCCATTATCAGTATCTGATTATATTCATGCTCACGCTCTCAAAGATTCCCCGGATGGACAAGTGCATTTTGCCACCAGCTTTCCCCAATCAGGAACATACAAACTTTGGGTGCAGTTTAATCGCAATGGGAAAGTTAATACGGCTGATTTTTGGGTAAATGTATCATAAATTAGTCATTAGTCATTGGTCATTAGTTAAAAATTGACCATTGACTATTAACTATTAACCATTAACTATTAACCATTAACCATTAACTCTTTTTAGAACTTATCATGAGAGTTATTCTAGTGGAAGATGAACCAGATTTAGGTGCTGCTATTAAGCGGATTCTTAATCAAGAAGCTTATGTTGTGGATTGGTTTTTTGATGGTAGTGATGCTTGGGCTTATTTAGAAAATAAATGGACGCACTACACTTTAGCTATTTTTGACTGGTTGCTACCAGGATTATCGGGTTTAGAATTGTGTAAACGGCTAAGAGCAAGAAATAATCCTTTACCCGTTTTGATGCTGACAGCAAAAGACCGGATGGAAGATAAAGTTATGGGGTTGGATGCTGGTGCAGATGATTATTTAGTTAAGCCATTTGGAATGGCAGAATTATTAGCAAGATTACGAGCATTACAACGTCGTTCTCCTCAACTCCAACCCCAGCAGTTGCAATTAGGAAACTTGATTTTAGATTACGGCACTCACACACTTTATTATCAAACCCAAAATAGCGAAAGGGTAGAAATTACTCTCACAAACAAAGAATTTCAACTGTTGGAATACTTTATGAAGCACCCTAACCAAATCATTACTCGTGACCAGATTTTAAATCAACTTTGGGAAGTGGGGGTAGAACCTGTAAGTAATGTAGTGGCTGCACAAATGCGACTGTTACGACGTAAATTAGAAGAAAAAGGGTGTAAACAATTAATAGAAACTGTTTACGGAATTGGTTATCGTCTGTGTTTGGGGAGTGGGGAGTAGGGAGTGGGGAGTAGGGAGTGGGGACTAGGGACTAGGGACTAGGGAATAGGGAATAGGGAATAGGAGAAAGAACAAGGAGACTAATGACTAATGACTAATGACTAATGACTAATGATTAATGACTAATGACTAATGACTAATGACTAATGACTAATGACAAATGACTAACTTGTGAATCAAAATAAACTTTTTGCACGAACAAGGTGGCGGTTAGCTCTTTGGTACACTGGCGTAATGGGGGTAATTCTCAGCCTGTGTGGAGTGGGTTTGTATGGCGCGATCGCTCACGCTCATTGGGTAGCTCTCAACCGCGAGTTAGAATCTATCGCTGGAACTATTCACGATAGTCTGGAACCAATCTTAAAACAGCCCGGACAATTAGAACCTGTTGTAAGTAATTTGTTACCTGATTTATGTGTGGTTGAAGAAAGTTGCTTTGCTAACACGTCTGAGATCCCCCCAACCCCCCTTAAAAAGGGGGGCGAACAAACCCCCCTTGTTAAGGGGGGTAAGGGGGGATCATCTCAACACCATATTCAAAAGGAAGGCGAACAAACCCCCCTTAACAAGGGGGGTAAGGGGGGATCATCTCAACACCATATTCAAAAGGAAGGCGAACAAA
>JBHYDF010000117.1:0-22066 GCA_051861145.1 Nostocaceae cyanobacterium | reverse complement strand
CACCATATTCAAAAGGAAGGCGAACAAACCCCCCTTGTTAAGGGGGGTAAGGGGGAATCATCTCAACACCATATTCAAAAGGAAGGCGAACAAACCCCCCTTGTTAAGGGGGGTAAGGGGGGATCATCTCAACGCCATACTCTAGGTGCTATTCATCAAGGCGACTATTACATACGTTTTTTGGATCTTTCGGGAAATTTAGTCGCTGTGGGGGGTTTCCCTTCAGAACCAAATCAACGATATCAAGAAATTACTGTACCTCTGCATAGCCGCAATCATCAAAATTGGGGATATTTGCAGGTAAGGCGTACTCTTAAAGATTATGAAAACTATCTTGCTGATACCAGATTCGCTTTGTTGCTAGGATTACCACTTTCCATGTTGTTAGTTGGTGTTGCAAGTTGGTGGTTAGCGAAAAGAGCAATGCAACCTGTTTATATTTCCTACGCACAGATACAGCAATTTACTGCTGATGCTGCTCACGAGTTGCGAACTCCTTTGGCGGCGATTCAAGCTACGGTAGAATCAGCATTGCGGATACATGATTTTTCTGAGGAAGAAGCACGAGACATATTAAGTCGAGTTGACAGACAAAATCAACGATTATCACAATTAGTAAAAGATTTACTTTTGCTTTCCCGCATGGATCAACTGGCGTTACCGTTGAAAAAGCAGGTATGCTGTTTGAATGATTTGATTAGCGATGTAGCTGAAGAATTCGCCGCTTTGGCGATGAATGCAGGTGTGCAACTGAAAACTAAGATACTGGTATTGCAACCTTTATATATAAGAGGTGATGAAGAACAATTATATAGGTTAGTTTCTAACTTAACAGCCAACGCTATTCAATATACACCCGTAGGCGGTGAAGTAACTCTGATTCTCGATTATTGCAATTATCATGCAGTTATTCAAATTAAGGATACTGGCATTGGCATTGCACCGCAACACCAAACACGCATTTTTGACCGTTTTTATCGTGTGAGTGGCGATCGCTCTCGTAATACAGGTGGTTCAGGTTTAGGTTTACCCATTGCTAGCGCGATCGCCTCTGCACATCAAGGTAATATACAAGTTGTTAGCGAATTGGGAAAAGGTAGTATATTTATTGTTCGTATACCGTTATAGTTAATGGTTCATGGTTAATGGTTAATGGTTAATAGCTATTAGGACTTACGCACCATTTACGGAAAATCAAATATTTCAGATGTTGTAGATCCCCCCAACCCCCCTTAAAAAGGGGGGCTTTGCGTAAGTCCTAGCTATGAACTATGAACTATGAACTATTAACCATGAACTCCTAACTCCTAACTCCTAACTCCTAACTCCTTAACATCTGGAAAGTGCATGATAATCATAGAAGTTTTTGGACGGGTACGAGCGATCGCTTCTGGTTCTTTTCCTAAAGCGGGTTGACCAAAACGATGTGTGCTTTCTACTAAAATTAATAGGTCGTTCGTTTTTAGTGATGCGGAGATTTTTCTGACTGGATTTCCCCGCATTCGTTCGACAGGAAATTCGCTGTTAGCAAGCACAGATTCTATGTCGGATGAAGGTGTTGGTTCTGGAAGGACATGTATGACTTGTACAGGAGATTTGAGTGCTTCTGAAAGAATTTTAGTTAAACCGAGAGTTTGGCGCAGTGCTGTGGTAGAAACATTGTGGTCAGTCAAAGCTAAAAACACTCGTTGGGTATTTTCAATTGGCTGAGAAAAACGAGAAATTAATACTGGTACTGTTGCTCGTCGCACGATATTATCAATTACACTGCCAAAGAAATTTTCTCGATAAGTAGAGTATCCTTTCCAACCACAAATTACCAAACTAGCGTCTCTCTCTTGTGCTGCTCGTAAAATGCCTAAATTAATCGAATCATCTATGCGTCCGATAGGTTCAACACCAGTGACAGCAGCGTGAGCAAGAGTTTCAGCGGTATCTAGCAGCCGTTTTTGTTGTGACTTTGCTGCTACGGCAACAGTTCCGTGTTTATCTGAAATTATAATGTGTAGTGGTAATAAAGTACCGTTGCTGTGTTTGGTAAGAATAATTGCCAAATTGAGTAAGTTATCTTCTGTGCTGGGGTTAGCAACCGGAACTAAAACACGATTTACCAAATTATTTACTGCAACCGCGTTTTCTAAATCTTCTGATTTTGAGCTAGCGGCGTGTGCTGGTTCTTGCTGAATTTTGCGTCCCCAACGTTCTGTAATCCAGGGAGACATAATACAGCTTACTAATATCATGCCGATAATTCCATTCACAGTCAATTCATCCACTAACTTGATATCAAAAGCAACTGTGATGGCGGCTAGCGTTGAAGCGGCTTGCGCAACTGAAAGCCCAAACATTACCATTGTGCTGGGAGTTTTCCATTTGAATACTTTTGCCGTTCCCCAAGCTGCTAGAAATTTACTCGCTATTTCTGCAACAATCATGACAATAGCAACTATAATTCCACGAGCATCTTTAATCAAAATGAGGGGATTAACCAACATTCCCACAGAAATAAGGAAAAATGGTACAAACAACGTATTACCAATAAATTGAATCCGATTCATCAGCGGACTCATCTGGGGAACAAGTGGAGTAATTGCGACTCCTGCCAAAAATGCTCCGACAATTGGCTCAATTTCAATTAAACGAGCAATATAGGAGATAATAAATAGAGCCGCCAACACAAACAAAAATTCTGCCTCCTCATTGTGTCCGAAGCGGCGAAAGAACCAACGACCGAGATTCGGTACTCCCCAAAGAGTGGCAAAAGTATATATAGCTAGAGATGGAATCAAAAATAACCAAAAACTAATTGTTAAATTACCTTGGTTTGCTTTCACCACTACCGCCAGTACCAACAAAGCCAGTACATTCGTGATTAATGTTCCTCCCAATGTGGCTGTGACTACCTGATTTCGCATAATCCCCAGTTTGGAAAGAACAGGTAAAGCCAAAAGCGTATGGGAAGCAAAACAAGATGCTACCAACACCGATGCTAAAATGCTATATCCTAAAGGCAACATCGCTGCTGTACCGATGACCATTGGAATTACAAAAGTTGCCATTCCAAAAGTTAAAGCTTTATTGGCGTTGCGTTTGAGGTCATCGAGACTGGTTTCCAGTCCGCCAAGAAACATTAAAAACAGCAACCCAACCGTACCAAGCAACTCAATAGTTCTGTCTCGTTCCAACAAACCCAAACCGTAAGGACCGACAACTACCCCAGCCAAAATTAAGCCAATAATTCCTGGCATTTTTAACCGCTCAAATAATAGCGGTGCAACAAGCATAATTGCCAGAATAATTAGAAATACGGCAACTGGATCTTCAATTGGTCTAAATATCTGTGCGAGGACAGGTACAAAAACTAACGGTTGAGTTAGGCTTGCTTCCCAAAACCCCAAATGCTGTAGATAAATACTCACAAGAGCTACCTATTAGAATATTATTACAATTCTTTTGTGTTTATAAACGAGTGGCATTCTTAGTGAAACTATCAAGGGAATCAATTTAGATCAGGGAAATACTAAAAACCTGCTCAATTGGGATATTTGTATGGCGATCGCCTATTTCTCAAGTAAGATTTTCAGCAGCGATTGTTTTGATTAGAAATATAAATCTTGTCGTTACGACAGTATAAGTTGTCGTTACGACAGTATAAGTTGTCGTAACGACAGCATAAGCTGTCGTAACGACAGTATAAGTTGTCGTAACGACAGTATAAGTTGTCGTAACGACAGCATAAGTTGTCGTTATGACAGCATAAGCTGTCGTAAGGACACAATCAAAATAAATGTAAGTGTGGTTAAATGACCGTAAAATACTTAAAGCCGTAGCTAAAAAACAAAAGCGATCGCTCCATACATGTTTTTTGCTTAGTATTTATACTCATGAATGGCAACCTTGGAAAATAATTAAGAAATGTTGTCTGTCAAATATTCATAACATTCATCTCAGCTTGCTATGGGCTGTGAATTCTGTGTTTTTAGCAGTGGTACAAACGAGTGAGATTAGCGATCGCGCATTAAAAAATGATTAAAGATTTTAAGTACTTATAAATTGTTTGCTAGATTTATAAACTATTTTGCTTATAATACAAGGAGTGTGGCTTCACTCTTTCAAGATGAGATATTATTTGCTCTAAGCTTTTGAGTAAGCAAAGATAATCAACTTGATGGTGAAGTAGTTGATAAACGAGCCAGTCTTTGATGAGCGCTATTCTACCGCTCTCAGAATGCCTCGTCAGTTCTCTAGCCTAGAGACGATGAATGCAAGTGAGATTGTCTGGAGAAGAAATGGAACTGGCACAAGCATTTATGAGTGACGATAAGAAGCAATACTTTCAGCCGCCTTTGATTTTGGCAGTAGAGGATAATGATGATAATTTATTGCTGATGAGTTATGCCCTTGAATCACTCGGCTGTAGGCTGATTTGTCAAACAGACAGTTCAGCAACTGTACTGGTAGCTAAAGAGTATCAACCAGACTTGATACTACTAGATATTCTGTTGCCTGGCATGAATGGAATTGATGTTCTGCACTATTTAAAGCAAGAACCATTAACCCGGGAAATTACTGTTGTTGCGGTTACAGCTTTAGCTAGTGCAGACGATAGAGAAAGCATTTTAAGAGCAGGTTTTGATGACTACATCAGCAAGCCTTACATGATTGAAGATTTAGAGGCGATGGTTAAGCACTATGTAGGTGAAAAATTGAATCCATATTCGGCTTTTGGCTTATGTTCAGAATAATCCGAATAGATAAACCTTTGGATTATGGTTTTAATTTTATGCAGTGATGTCTTAAGAATTCCCGTGGCTTTAGTCAGGGAAGTGTCAAGATGCCTTTCTCTTAGCCTTGGAACTGGAAGCAGGATTGCGAAAACTAGGAGTCTCTGATAAAATAGCTATCATGCCAGAGCGACCTGTTTCCAAGGTGGCATCACTCAATAGCTCAAGTACATTCACATTTAATGTCTCTTCAATTAATGTCTGGATTCGTGGCTGAATAGCTTCATCTAAGTCTGTTCGGACTTGTTCAGCCAGTTCTTGGCGACCTGTTTGAGCCAATAAAAGCTCCGGAGGAGTAATAGAATTTTCGAGTACGATCACTAGATTTTCATCCGACAGCTTACAAGTAACTTTACTTGGCTGATGTCCAAGCTGGTCGCGATAGAAAGCTTGAATGCGTTGTGCTAGAGTTCGTTCGACTTGACCGCGAGTAGGGATTGATGTTGTCATGTGTGTTTTTCCGCAATACATAGACTACTAGCAACAAGTCAAAGAATCGAGTCCAATTATGAGTTATAAATAAGAGTCAATATTGCTGATTCTATAACTCTTAACTCCTAACTCCTAACTCCTAAGTCCTTTTGAGTTGCTACTGGTAGTGTAATTTCACAAGTTTGAGTATGAAAGAATTTTTACTCTACTTTCTGAGATAGTAGTCGAACTGTTTTTCAAAAGCACCATCCAAATGAAGTATTTTCAATGAGTCTGAACTTAAGCAAAGTATCTACATTTTGCTTGATTGTGACATTCTTATTCTCATTCTTGGGCTGTAGGTAAAAATGCTTTTTGTTTTTATAAGATAAACCAAGCCTGGAAATAAATTTCCGGCTTAAAGCTTAAACCCGCTTCAGCGGGTTAATTTTTCATCCTAGAATACCGATTCAGTATTCGCGCATTGTAACGAAAAAACCCGGTTTCTTTTAGAGTAGCCCACCAATTTTTTGTTTGAGCGTAACACAAACCGGGTTTTTGGGATTAGTGAATCGGTGTTTTAGTTAGCTAAAGCTAACTTCAGCTATTAGCCCGAAATTTATTTCCGGGCGGGTTATTGGGGCGGGTTATTGAGTAATTGACATTTTGCAAAGCAAGATGTGCGACATCGCAAAAACAACTAACTATTTAGAGATTCTCCAACTTCGTTTACATCTTTGAGTCTCACGCCAAGACGCAAAGACGCCAAGATTTTCTTTGCGCGCCAGTCGCTACAACGGGGGAAACCCCCCTTCGGGTTCGCCCTTCGGGTTCGCCAGTTCCCTACGGCGGGAAACCCGCCTACAGGACTGGTCTCACCAGTCGCCTGCGGAGGGAGACCCTCCTTCAGCGCTGGACTCACCGCAACGCGCTGGCTTGGCTTTGCGTGAGATTTTCATAATCTTTAATCAGCAATACCAAAAATTTTACATTTCTTCACTTCCTTGGTAAGCGCACGGTGAATATACTACCTTTACCTAATTCGGAAAAGACTTCAATTGTTCCGCCATGAGTCTCAGCAATACGGCGGGAAAGATGTAATCCCAAGCCACTCCCAGCACGTTTATTTTTACCTTGGCGAAAACGTTCAAATAGTGTTGACTGGTCTTCAGAAGCTATCCCGTATCCTGTATCTTCTACCTCTATAATTACCCATTTTTGAGCATTAGAAAATACAGGAGTATTTTCATAAATGCGAATTTCTATACCGCCTGTATCCGTAAATTTAATAGCATTTCCAACTAAGTTACTAATAATCCGCCGCAATTCCAGCGCATCCCCCATGACTGTGGCTGCATCTTCATTCTCTTGGCCTAATTTGCTAGCATTTACTTTCAGTGTCAAGTCCTTCTCATCTGCAAGCGGTTTTAGTTCTTGAACTACTTCTTCTATTATCTGCCGCATATTGCAGCTATCAAATCGCAAATTCTTTTTACCAGCCTCAAAGCGATGCACTTCTAAAAGAGTATTTACCATATCGAGCAAATTATGGTTGCTGCGAATCATGGCGGCGATCGCTTGTTTCATTTCCGGCGAAATCTTACAGAATGTTTCCTGCTGAAATAAATTCAGCATCCTGTCTGCGGCGACTAGAGGTGTGCGCAAATCATGGGTAAGACGGGAAACAAAGTCTTCTTGTTGGCGAAATAATTTCTTTTGTTCGTCGAGACTTTGCTTGAGGCGTAGTAGCGATCGCACTCTTGCTAAGAGTTCATCTTGATCGAATGGTTTGCGGATAAAATCGTCTGCACCCGCATCTAAACCTTCAACAACGCTGGCTTCAACATGGGCTGTCAACAGCAGAATCGGAATATAATTTATCAGTGGATTATTACGGATGCGACGTGTCACTTCATATCCATCCATCCCCGGCATCATCACATCCAAGAGAATTAGATCGGGTGGAGATTGTTCGATTTTATCTAAAGCCGTTGCGCCGTCTGCCACTAAGTCAATACTATACCCCTCAATCTCTAACATCGTTTGTAGTAGGATGAGATTATCAGGAGTATCATCAATAGCAAGAATACGATCTACTTTAGAGTTTGTGGTTGCTAACATATTTTATGGATTTTTTTGAATATTGAATAATATTTTTATATTTATGCTTTTTCAAGCAGGATTAAGATTACTTATTTTTGAATCTTCCTGCTTCACATTGGATTGGTAGTCCCTGCATTTCTCCCTGAGTAAAGCGAAGAGATTCTTGCTGCTACCTAAGTAATTTTTCGTAGTTCTATAATTTTTTTTTAACCTTCCATCAGGAGTTTGCTGCTTTGATGACGGAATGTGACGTGGTAGTTCAATCCGAAATATTGAACCTTCACCCAACTGACTCTCTACTGTAATTTTGCCATCCATCATTTGCACTAATGAATCTACGATTGGCAAGCCAAGGCCAGTCCCAGGATATTTACGAGTGATACTTTGGTCTAATTGCCGAAAAGCTTCAAAAATATATTGTATATCTGTGGAAGCGATACCAATACCTGTATCCCAAACTGCAATTTCTAATCGGTTTTCTGGCAGTTCTTGAACATTCACCCCAATGCTACCAGACTCGGTAAACTTAATGGCATTAGAGAGTAAATTCATTAAAATCTGACGCATACGCAATTGGTCATTACATACTACAGGGTTTTGCAAATCGGCTTGCACATGCACAGATAAATTTTTTGCTTCCGCGAGGGAACTTATTTCTTTTATAGCCGCTTGGACTACCTTAGATAAATCAAATACTTCTGGCTTGAGGTTTAATCTGCCTGATTCTAGCTTAGAAAAATCGAGTACTTCATTCAAAAGCATCAGCAAATGTTTGCTATTGTTGAGGATACGCTCTACCATATCTCTTTGCTGTGTGCTTAAGTCACCGCATTTAGGGCGCAATAATAATTGAGTAAACCCAATAATGGCATTCATGGGAGTTCGCAACTCGTGAGACATTGTTGCTAGAAACTGTGATTTTAGCCGCGAAGCCTCTAAGAGTTTTTGATTTTGTAACTCAATTTGCTGTCGTTGTAACTCAAGTTCTTTGTTCTTGTGAGTCAATAATTCATTACTTTCACGCAGTTGCTGATATACCAAAGCAACTTGCATTTCTGCACGGTAAACTCTAATTGCATTCCGTAAAACTTGTGCCAGAGTTTCTGAAGAGACTCTGGATTTAGAGAGATAATCCGTAGCTCCTGCCTTCATCAATTCTACGGCAATTTGTTCATCTCCTTGACCTGTAAGCACTATCAAGGGTACTTTAATGCCACGAGAACGAATTTCGTTGATTAGGGTTAGACCATCTTCATCTGGTAGACGATAGTCAAGAAAAACACAGTCAAAAGAAGTATTAGCCAAAGTAGCGATCGCATCATGACAGTCACCAGCTTCAGACAATTCTACCTGTACGCCAGCTGTCTTTAAAGCTCGGCGTACTGCCATGCGGTCTACTTCATCATCATCTACAACTAATATCTTTAGCGTCTCTTCCATCGCCTTTTGTTTTTGTTATCAACATCGTCTCATGTATAACATTTAATTTTTGTCATTTGTTCTTTGTCCTTTGTCATTTGTCCTTTGTCCTTTGTCATTTGTCCTTTGTACAAAACTAATGACCAATGACTAATGACCAATGACTACTTAAGGCAATTCACATAATGTCCAATATTTATTAAGTGTTGCCATGAGTTCAATAAAATTTGCAAATGTAACCGGCTTTAGGAGATAGCCAGCAACATTTAAATTGTAAGCTTCCACTCGGTCTTTATCTTGATTTGAAGTTGTCATTACCACCACAGGAGTTGGTCTTAATTGCGGATCAGACCGCAATTCTTGCAAAAATTCAATTCCACCCATTTTAGGCATATTTAGATCCAGTAAAATCAAGCGACGATCCATAGGAACTTCTGGGGGTTTACCATCACTATTACGCAACATTGCTAGCGCTTCTATCCCGTTGGTGGCAAGATGAAGTGGATTGGTGATATTAACTTTTTTGAATGCCCGCTTGACATTCATTACATCTACTTCGTCATCCTCCACTAGTAATATGTTTATCACTCTTTCTGGCATTGTGTTTGTAAATTTAGTTAGTTTTATCTCTTATTTCAGTTGTTTAGCTAGAGTATCAGCATTAAGATAGAGGCTAATGACTCATAATTAATACTTTATTAAACAATAGCAATCAGCAAACTGAAAATGATTATAGGTCTGAAATCACCGAGCCAATAAAAAGTGGTAATAAAATTTACTACTTAAAGTAGCTCAACAATATTGTAAAATGGCAGATCCTCTAACGTCCTCAGCCATTGGTCAGAGTTGCAAGTGTAGAAATATGAAATATGTAACTGTTTTGGGCTAGGGGCGCTTGGGCTGGGGGCTAGGGATTAGGGGCTAGGGCGTGTTTTCAAACTGTGAGATCCCCCCCTACCCCCCCCTTAAAAAGGGGGGAAAAACTTGTCAAAGTCCCCCTTTTTAAGGGGGATTTAGGGGGATCACAATCTTAACTAATAGCGTAAAGATTAGTTTGAAAACACGCCCTAGGGGCTAGGGGAAAAATCCAATGACTAATGACTAATGACTAATGACTAATGACTAAGATGCTTAGGCCAGGTAAAACGAAAGATACTACCCGCACCAAGCTGAGATTGTAAGGCGATCGCACCTGTTTCATTTTCGATAATTTTCTTAACAATTGCCAAACCAATTCCGGTACTTTCTTTGCGATCGCGTGCTTCCAATGTTTGAAAAATGACAAATATTTTCTCGTGAAATTCCGGTGCAATACCAGGCCCATCATCTGCAACAGTAAATTCGTAGTAATCTTTTAGCTCTTTTACAGAAATTTTGACATGACCATCAGGGCGATGATGATGGGTAATTGCATTACTAATTAAATTAGTAAATACCTGTTGTAGGGGTAATCGTTTTGTCTTAAAGGTGGGCATTCCAGGTTCAATTTCAATAGTGAAAGTTGCTGGCGGTACAAGTGATTCAACCACATCTTTGATTAAATTTTCTACATTCACTACTGAGATTGGAGTTTGGATGCGTCCGACACGGGAATATTCCAACAATCCATTAATTAAAGCTTCCATGCGGCGTACCCGTCCTCGTAACAGGCACATCTGTTGTTGATTTTCCTCTGGAAGTATATCAGCAATGTCTTCTTCAATCCATTCTGAAAGATTCGCGATCGCCCGCAAGGGTGCTTTTAGATCATGGGAAGTCACATAAGCAAATTGGTCAAGTTCATCATTGCGCTTTTTGAGCATAGCAGTTGTTTGCGCCAAGATTGTATTTACCGCTGCTAGTTCATCTGCTCGTTGTTTGAGGGTTAATTCTACCTGTTTGCGATCGCTAATATCAATACCCGAACCGATATAGCCGAGAAAACAACCATCCGCATCAAACCTGGGAATACCTGTATCTAAAATCCAGCGATACTCACCATCAAAACGTCGGAGGCGGTATTCCATGCGGAAAGGTTGCCGTGCGTCAAAAGCAGTTATATATGTATCTAAACAACGTTCAAAATCATCGGCATGTACTCCTTCTGCCCAACCGTTGCCTAGCTCTTCCTCCATCGTGCGTCCGGTGAATTCCAGCCAACCTTTGTTAAAATAATTGCATAATTTATCTACGCCAGACATCCAAATCATCACAGGTGCATTGTCTGCCATGACGTGAAATCTTTCTTCGCTCTCCCGCAAAGCTTGCTCAGCTAACTTGCGTTCGGTAATATTATCAAAGGCTACTCCTACACATCGATTCGGTAAGGGAAATACTTTGACATTGAAAAAATTACCGGACATCCATTCATCCCCGTAATAAATCTCATTCTGTTCTTGCCCTTGCCCGGAAGCGGCAACCTTTGCGTATAATTCCAGAAAGCCTGTGTGATTTTCAATTACATTGGGAAAACATTCACCAATTCGCTTGCCTAGTTTGTCCTCCATAGACAGTCCAACTTGTTGGCTAGCAGCGGGATTGGCAGCAACTAACCGTAATGAGGTAATATCATTGGGGTCTTCCAGATGCCACACAACCAAGCCGAATTGCATATTTTGAACAATATCGGCGTAAAGCTGGAGTTGTACCCGTGCTTCTGTTTCACGCTGCAATAATTCTTGCTTTTGACGGTTGCCAACTTCAGATTGTGTTGTACAATCTACCAGACACTGTTCTAATTCGGCGTTTAACTTGCGAATTTCTGTCTCGTCATGTTTACCATTACTGATATCTCGACCTTCCCAGATTAACAAGACTACTTGCCCAGTTTCATCTGCTAGCGGTTTAATAGAAAAGTCGATGGTTGCAATTGTATCTCCTAATCCTTGGATATCTACTTGGTAACGAATAAATTCTCCTGTAGCTGCACGCGCGATCGCAGCTTGCAACTGTGTCTGAGTAGCTGGTGAAATAGTCCACCAACGAGTTTGCCAAAAATAGTGATTAATAACTTCGTCGTGATCGAGTCCACCAAAGTCTAACGCAGTCTGATTTACCTCAATCAGAGTACCATCTACCTTCATTAATCCCATCAATTGAAAACTTTGGTTAAAGATGATACGAAATCGTTCCTCACTTTCCTGTAAGGCTGCTTCCACCGGCTTCAACTTACTAATATTGATTTCAGCAGATTGGGATTTTTGAACCATACTTTTTCGTGTAAAACTTTATTACTTATATTTAGAGTAATCCTACAACTATCATTTAGGTTTTAACACTAACTCTTGGCTGATGACATTAGACATGAAAATTAAACAACGCGAGCAAAAAAATTGGGATACTCCCAATATTGTCAAAATACTTATTAAAGAGTCTTCCCAGTCCTCTTCTAGAGGAATGCGCGCTTTCAGACAGGGACTTAAAGTCCCTGGCTTAAATTCCCTGGCTTAAATTCCCTGGCTTAAATTCCCTGGCTGCAATCCCACATAGGTTGTGAAAATGAAAATTTAAACCTCCACCAAACCCGGAAAAGTTGAAACTCGAATGAAGATACTTTAACTTAAAACTATTTACTCTGTGAAGATTGGGAATTTTTAGTATTGAACTTGTGAACGATACAGGAGAGGTCGCAGTTACAAATAATGCTAGTACTTCATAATACTTTGTAAACTAGCCATATATCCTTGGCTAGATTTTTGCCTACGTCTGGTGACTAAGAAGTTTAAAGCGATTATTTCTATTGGTGGATGCAAGTTTGTTAAAATATCATCTATCTTTGGTTTTGGAAAATAAAAAAAACAAATAGCAAAAAGTCGGCTTTCGACAGATGCAACTAGCGGAGAGTAAGGGTAGAGATGAGTGAAATTAGTATTGTTTTAATCGAAGACCATGACTTGACGCGGATGGGGCTAAAAGCAGCATTACAGTCCAACAGCGCAGTTCAAGTTATGGGAGAAGCAGCAAATGCCACAAAGGGACTGAAACTTTTGGAAACAGTCAAGCCGGATGTAGCAGTTGTGGATATTGGCTTGCCTGACATGGATGGCATTGAACTCACCCGCAAGTTTAGAGAATGGCAAACTGAGAGTGGAGAAACAAACACCAAGATCCTGATCCTAACGATGGAACATTCAGAGGATACAGTACTTGCAGCTTTTGCAGCGGGTGCAGACTCTTATTATATGAAAGATACGAGTATTGATAGATTAACAGAAGCAATCCAAGCAACATTTGAAGGTAACTCTTGGATCGATCCAGCGATCGCTAACGTAGTCTTGCTACAGATGCGCAAGGGAATGCCACAAAACCAGGCAGCTGACAAGTCTAAGACAGTTAAAATTGATGCCCTTGCACCAGAATACGAGCAAGTTTTAGAAACCTATCCTCTCACACAACGGGAACTAGAGATTCTCGAATTGATTGTAGCTGGGTGTAGCAATGGACAAATTGCTGAGAAACTGTACATTACAGTAGGTACAGTTAAAACCCATGTTCGCAACATCTTAAACAAACTCTGTGCTGATGATCGTACCCAAGCTGCTGTTCGCGCTTTGCGTTCAGGATTAGTCGCATAATATGGTTGATGGTTAATGGTTAATAGCCATGAACTATGAACAACCAACAACAGACAGCTTACAACAGCTTTAGCACTTTGTCTGACAAGGAAAATACACCCTAAAATAGCGGGAAACGAGGTCACGCCTCGTCTGTTTAGAGCGAGGCGGAAAAGTGACTCGTGCGACTTTAGTCGCCTAGTAATGGTGAGGGTCTTCAATGTACTTTTGAATAGTTTCAGCGCTAACATTACCTGCTGTACTGAAAAAATAGCTTTTACTCCATAAGCTAGGCAGTTTCAGTAGCTCAGGAAACTCCTTGCGTAGATAATTTGAAGACCTCCCCTTAAACGCTTTAACAACTAAATGAATTGGATCTGTTGGATTAATCTCAACAAATAAGTGGATATGGTCTGGGGCAATCTCCAAGGCTCGGATATTCCACTTTTTCTCTGTAGCTAATTCTTGCCATATAAAGAGAATCAACCTCGAGGTTTTTGGTCTAAGCAACTAGCGGCAATCACAGAAAAACGTAATCGTCAGATGCGAGATGCTGTAAATAAAGCAGCAAGATTAGTCATTAATCACTGCCTGGAAAATAGCATCGGTCGAGTTATCTTTGGATGGAACCAAAGACAAAAAGACAGCGCAAATATGGGACGTAAAGCTAATCAGAAATTTGTTCAAATCCCAACAGCAAAACTTAAAGAACGCATCTCTGAGCTTTCCCAACAGCATGGAATTGATTTTGTAGAAACTGAAGAAGCAAATACTTCTGCTGCCTCATTTGTAGATGGTGACAGTCTCCCCAAACATGGTGAAAAACCCTCATGCTGGAAGTCATCAGGCAAGCGAGTAAAACGTGGATTGTTCCGTACTGCAAACAATTGGTATATAAACGCAGATGCCAATGGCGCGGCAAACATAATTTCTAAAGTAGCGGCAACGTTAGGGATTAACCTTAATGGAGTCAGTAAAGGCGCATTGACAACGCCATTAAGAGTTCGTTTATGGACTCTTAAGAATCCCCCGACTTTTTGCTTAAATGAGCGAAGCGAGATTTAAGCAGTCGGGGGAGTGTCAATCCAATATTTCCCTAGAGCATCTTAGTATGTATTTGATGGTGAATTGAAAGCCTCATTTCAGTATCCTTACCCTCTGGTTGATTAACAACTCTGACATACTAAGTTTGTTATCAGGGATGCAAATCCTTATTATATAGTTGTCGCTAAAGATTCAGTAGTAATCCGAATTGGGAAATTTGTCATTTAAAAACTCCTGACTGCACGGAACCTTAGAAACCCGGTATCTCCCAGATACCGGGTTTCTCGCCTCTCACGAATGATGTGCAGACACTATAGTTGTGGAGAATGTATTTAATTTAATAGCCATTATGAACAGCCTACACCCTCCGGGGCCCGCATTTGCCTAGGGAGGGAAACCCAAAATAGTCATTAGTCATTAGTCATTAGTCATTAGTCAATAGTCATTGGATTTTTCCCCATTCCCAATGACGCCAGTCGCCTCAACGGGGGAAACCCCCGCACGGCGCTGGCTCCCCAATGCCCAATGCCCTATTCCCTACTCCCCACTCCCCACTCCCTTGGGTTGAAGCATCAAATCCAACCAATACTCTTTGAATACAACTTGGTATTATTTACATCAAACTTTACTAGAGTTTCTGCTAGGAATAGCAGTTTTATTTAGTTTTATTTCTGACAGTTATCTCTTGCGATAGACAGTCACTTAAACTTGCGATAGAAGAGATTGAAGATAAAAATTGATTAAGATAGAATTGGAGAATAAGCGAGGAGTACTAGTAATATGTTGAATATTATCGCTTGGATAGTTTTGGGTCTTATAGCCGGTGCGATCGCAAAAGCAATTTATCCTGGTCGTCAAGGTGGCGGAATTCTAGCAACAATGATTCTAGGTATCGTTGGTGCCTTTATCGGAGGAAGTTTACTGAGCCTGCTGCAAACAGGAACGCTAGCATTTACTGCAACAGGTCTTAGCATACCCGGGATAATTGTTGCTATCATTGGCGCAATCATCGCCATTTTTATCTGGGGTTTGATAACTCGAAGCAGCGCAGCTTAGATTCGTGCTAAAAACAATTCTGGTTAGAGCCAATCTATCAGGAGCTAACCTTTTTTTCTTTTCAATCATAGTAAATAACAAAGATACTCCACTGAGTAAAATTCAGTGGAGTTTTCAATTTTAGATTTTTAAACTTGATTCACACATTTTCAGTTATTCCAAAGATTTTTTAACGTCATCTTTAATATTCTCCACTGTATGGCGGAGTTGGGATTCTGCTTGCTTAGCTTGGCCTTCAGCCTTATCTTGTGGGTTGCCAGTTACTTCCCCAACCATCTCTTGAACTTTGCCTTCAATATTTTTGGCAGTTGCTTCTACTCTCTTTTCAAGGCTCATATTTTTCTCCTTTAATATATAGATGTTTAACTCATGAACAAAATCTAGGATATCTATGCTTAATAAAAATTTCACCCTTCATCAGATAGAATTTTCTTTTTATTGAAAATGCCTGAAGATAGATTATTAGTAAATATCATATTCCTATGACATTGAATACATAAAAAATGTAGTAAAATAAGTGAATTAGTAAATCTTTTGAAATAACAAAAAGTAATAAATAGTTACAATTAAACCTTCAGGTATAAATAGAATCTCTCTACAGATAGATGTGGGCGATCGCTGCAAATTCCAAAAAGAGAGCAATACAATGCAATCCAATTTACAGCTTGATTTTCAGTCCTCTTATAGAGGACTTATGCTATTAGCCTTGGGTTTACAACCCAAGGCGACACAGGACTTATGCTATCAGCCTTGGGTTTACAACGCCGTGATGTAAACTGATTCTGCCTTCTGGCTTTTATCGATAACAATTAATAACAAGAAAACCATGAGCGTAGCAAGAAAGCGTAAGAAAAATGTATGGCTGAGTGAAATTAACGATATTATTCGGGGTGCTTGTGGTGGATTTTTATTTGGTATCCCATTGCTTTACACGATGGAAGTTTGGTGGATTGGATCACTTGCTCAACCACCAATGATAATATTAGCGATCGCACTCACATTTATAGTAGTTTTCTTGTTCATTCGTACAGAAGGTTTTCGGCGGCCCAGACATGGTGAACGACCTTATGAAGCAGTTACAGATACCCTAGAAGCGATGGCAATAGGCATCGCTTGTTCTGCATTTATATTGCTGCTATTGCGAGAATTGACCCCTGATACACCCCTCAAAGAAATTCTTGGTAAAATTACATTTGAAGGAGTCCCATTTACTCTTGGTGTAGCATTAGCCAATCAGTTTTTGGGAGATACTCGCAACAAAAATCAAGAAAAACAAACAAACCACCAAGCAAACAATCGCACCAAAAAAAACAATAACACTCAAATACATGCCACCTTTGCAGACATTGGTGCAACCTTAATTGGTGCAATTGTCATAGCATTTAATATCGCCCCAACCGATGAAATTCCCATGCTAGCAGCAGCGGTTACGCCACCCTGGCTTTTGGCAATAATTCCCGCATCTCTACTCATTTCCTATGCTATTGTGTTTCAAGCAGGCTTTTCAGACCAGCAAAAGCGCAGACAACAACAAGGAATTTTCCAAAGACCATCTAGCGAAACCATTGCATCCTACTTAGTGTCATTGGTTGCAGCAGCTTTTATGTTGTGGTTCTTTCAAAAATTGACATTTAGCGACCCTTGGAGAGTGTGGTTAGAATACACCTTGTTACTGGGATTACCTGCAACTATCGGCGGCGCAGCTGGAAGGCTAGCTGTATGAATTATTTGTGATTATTTTTATCCCTAAGAATGAAAACAGAAACAACTGATAATGAAATACAACAACAGCAACCAAAGCGATCCGCTGCTGAATGGGTTACTTTTGCTATAGCTTCATTTATCCTTGCAATAATTGTGAGCTTGGTAGGATATACTTGGATCAACGACAATAATCAACCACCCATCCTTTCTGTTAGTAAAAAACAGTCAATTAGGGAAGCTGATGGTAATTTTTATGTTCCGTTTGAAGTTGTGAATACTGGTGGAGATACAGCAGAATCAGTTCAAATAGTAGCTGAGTTACAAATTAAAGGGAAAGCAACAGAAACAGGAGAACAACAAATAGATTATTTATCCCGTGGAGAGAAAGAAGAAGGGGCATTTGTATTTAGCCAAGACCCTCGCCAAGGTCAGTTAACTATACGAGTTAGTAGCTATAAATTACCGTAATTGAGTTAGGAGTGAGGAGTTAAGAGTGAGGAGTGAGGAGTTAAGAGTGAGGAGTTAAGATACTAAAACTCATAATTCCTAACTCCTAACTCCTAACTCCTAATTCTTAACTCCTAACTCATAATTCCTAACTCCTAACTCCTAACTCCTAATTCTTAATTCCTAATTCCTAATTCTTAACTCCTAACTCCTAACTCCTAACTTTTTAAACAGTCGTTTTAGCTTTAGACCAAATGCCATTTTCATCTTCATCAAATTTTTGGTGAACAGCTTCCCAACCAGCTTGTTCAGCCTGCATTTGGTTATTTGTTTGGTCTAGTACAGCGTTATAGCTATCAATGAATGTATTTTGGGCTTCAGGAGAAAGATGCGATCGCACTTCTGGAGACAAATCTTCTGCGCTATTGCAACGACCGGGACATGGACGAGGTAGCGTTGCTTCCATTGTATGAATTTCTTCACCACCAGCGCTTTCCATTAGTAATTGGAACTCACCAGCACGGTTAGCGGGAACTTCTGCCATTACTAAAAACTCTCCTGCTTGCAAGCGAGTTTGATAAACAGCAGCTTTATCTTCAGGCATTCCCAAAGTAGCTAATACAGATACTAAACCAGCCCCTGCACTACCAGCGATCGCACCACTTGCAGCCCCTAGCAACACAGCACCAATGGGGCCTCCTGCAACTATTGGACCAACAAAAGGAATGAACAGCATACCTACACCCGTAAGCAAGCTGAGGAAAGAACCAAACAAAGAACCGAAAACAGCCCCTGTTCTTAAACCACCTAAAATTACATCTTTTTTAGTAATAAAGCCAGCAATTCGAGTTTCCGACTGGAAATTTCTACCCATTACCGAAATATGGTCTCTAGGTACACCCCGGTCTAACAAACGCCGAATAACATCATCAACTTGGTTTTGTTCTTTAAAAACAGCCGAGATAGTACGTTCAGCTTTATATTCTTCTGGCATTTAATACCCCTTTTATTTTACTTTTGTTTTGCGCAAATCAAACTGAGGAGTGAGCAGGTAGATGCATTCATAATTTGCTCAAACCTCAGTTTGGAAATTTAAAATTTAACTATTGGTGTTAGACTTTATCAGCCTTTAGTTATACGCCTACAGGAGTTTTCTTTCCTTGTGCTGGTTGGGAACCATCTGGTTGTAATTCTTGCCCTTCAATAAAGGAACGCAACATCCAAGCCATTTCCTCATGTCCTTCCATCAGTCCAGTTAGGAAGTCAGCAGTTCCCTCATCGTGATACTCTTCAGAACAGCGATCGATATGCTCACGGAGGTTGCGAATGATTTGCTCATGGTCATCCACCAATATAGACACCATCTGAGTTGCAGTGGGGACATTACCACCTTGCTCTTTGATGCTACCAGCCTTCAAAAATCCCTCCATTGTGCCAATAGGATAACCACCTAAAGCACGAGTCCGCTCAGCAATAGCATCAATATTTTCGCTCAATTGTTGGTATTGTTCTTCCCAAATTTCATGCAGACTACGGAATTGAGGCCCAACTACATCCCAGTGAAATTTTTTCGTTTTTACTATCAGTAGATAGGCATCAGCCAAATCTTGATTCAATAGATTAATAACGCCTTCGCGTTGCTCGTCTGTTAGACCAATATTTAATGGACGCATTTCGTTTCAATTCCTAAGCTATCTCCTCTTCTAAGTTCACCAACTCAAGACCAAAAGAACATCAACCTCAAGAAAGATAATAAATATAAATCTTAGTCTAGGCGTTATTTATCCCTCTTTTGTCTTTTGTCACTCTCCGAATAATTTCATTTTATGCTTGGTTATCAAAATACAACCCAGGCGTTTGGTAGGAGCGGGTTTTGTTGATGATTTGTCGGTTTGCCGAAAATTATGATGCGCTCACCCGCACGGCAGTCGCTCATGGGGGGAACCCCCAAGACCCTTCGGGTTCGCCAGTTCCCTACGGCGGGAAACCCGCCTTCAGGACTGGACTCACCGCGCTGCCTCCCCTACAACATTTTGTCGGAGAGTAACAGAAGAGGGTTATACCAGAGAATAATGAAAGAACAAGTTTTCTTTATTTTTCGTTCATTCAAAAACTGGATGAAAAATTAAAAATAAATAAACCCCAGTTTATAATAAACCTACTGGGGTAAAAGCAAGGAGATGAGATTTACTTACTTCTTACTTATTTGTTACCTGTTACCTTTTTCAGGAAATTACTGACACCTTCTTCCACTGAAGTAGCTTCTTGGGAATTTTCTGGACGGTTCATTTTTTCAATATCAGCAGCGCCCTGAACCTCATTAAGTCCCCCCTGTGTTCTCTCTTGAGTTTCTTTCAATCCTGGGGGTTCTTTTGTAACTAATTCGTCAGTTCTACGCTGAGTTTCTAAAAGTTGGTCTGTGGCTTCAGTTGGATCGCTTTGATAGCTCTGGATTGCAGCCGCAGCAGGGAAAGCATTAGAAAATAACAGTAAAGCGCATGTAAAAGCCACTACTAGAAAACGCATTGGCTTCAAAATCGAGCGAGACAAAGTAAAAACTTTTTGCATTTAACGTACTCCGACGGACTATCAAAAAAATTATCTAATCAAGAAAGTATCGAGCAGTGCTAATTTAAAATGCCATTATAAAGTTAATATGAGCATCAAAATTTATTTAGCTATGCCTTCTAAATTACTTTCTTGATTGCAGTTTACATTAACGTTTCCGAGTCAATGTAGGCTTATTCGTTTTGTACTTTGAATTCACTCTATTTTGAATCGACCTGTAGGCTGAAATTTTAATTATCTATAAATTTTACAAAATCAATCTATAGGTAGATAAATTAGCTAAAATTTTCACAAATTAAATGCTATGTAATTTAGGTTAAGTTTCGTTAATAACCTAAATTATAGCTATAAGGTAATTAATAATTAGCAAATTATAATTATCAGTATTACCTATAGATGTAATGTACTTTTAGGAATATCTGCATTGATACCAAGTCTTGTGAGAGAGATTTACTTTGGTAACTTTGTGTAGGTAGGCGCTTGCGATCGCAACTTTACCATCAGTATCATCCCTCAATCATAGGTCATAGGCTAATGAGTGAATTTTACAAGTGGGTGGTAGAGGAGTTGAACCTCTCTAATGCTGATTAAAAGCCAGCTGCACAGCCGCTATGCCAACCACCCTCAAAAATGGGGATAGCAGGGGTCGAACCTGCAACCTTGAGATTAAGAGTCTCTTGCTCTGCCAATTGAGCTATATCCCCATAAAGGGGTGTCTGACGGGACTTGAACCCGCTAATGACCAGGGCCACAGCCTGGCGTCTCGACCGCTTAGACTTCAGACACCATCATGGAATCAAGGGGATTTGAACCCCTAACCTACCGCTTGCAAGGCGATCGCTCTAGCCACTTGAGCTATGACCCCATATTTGCTGGATACTGGTCGGAATCGAACCGACATCTTTCTAGCAGCCAGCTAGACGCTTTACCAATTAAGCTACAGACCCATCTATGAGCGGGAATGGTAGGACTCGAACCTACAACCTCCGCATTCGTAGTACGGCGCTCTCATCCTTTGAGCTACACTCCCATAATTGATACCCCTGACAGGATTTGAACCTGCAAAACGCCGAGGCTGATTCGGCAATGTTTTCCAATTACATCACAGGCGTATATCGGGGTGACAGGATTTGAACCTGTGACATCTTGCTCCCAAAGCAAGTGCGCTACCAAACTGCGCCACACCCCGTTCATGCTCCTGAAGGGACTCGAACCCTCACATAGGCTGTTTTTAAGACAGCCGCCTCATTCCAATTGGGCTACAGGAGCATAAATTAAATTGGCTGCCCCGCCAGGATTTGAACCTAGAACGCTGTTTTCAAAGAACAGTATGTTGCCAATTACACCACAGGGCAATAAATGCCGGGACAGGGTTTGAACCTGTAACCTCATCGTTCAGAGCGATGCGACTTACCAATTCGTCCACCCGGCAATAATAAAGAATAGCTGCCCCGACAGGACTCGAACCTGTAACCTCGCGGTTAACAGCCGCTTGCTCTGCCATTGAGCTACAGGGCAACGAAATTGGCAGTGTAGACGGGACTTGAACCCGTTATTCACACGCTTGAAAGGCGTGTCGCTCGACCACTTCGCGTTCTACACCATGAGTTAAAAATCTACTCCATGCAAGTTTGAGAAGCTGTTTTTTTCCAGCCCCCATTTTTGGCGGAGGCTGTAGGAATCGAACCTACTCTGATTAGGGAAATCAGATGACCAGTTTGTAGGCTTCCCTTGTGAGGGCACGGAGTAGAACGCAGAGACGCTTGTTTTGAACCCAGAACATCGGTTTTGGAGACCGAGGTGTTACCGTTACACCATCCCTGCATTACACCTCTTGTAGGGAAAAGGTTAAGAGGATGTTTGGAAAGTATTATTTTCAACATGCAGACTTTTGGATCCCCCTAAATCCCCCTTAAAAAGGGGGACTTTGAGAAGGTTTCCCGCCTTAAAAAGGGGGACTTTGAGAAGGTTTCCCGCCTTAAAAAGGGGGACTTTGAG
>JBHYDF010000116.1:0-26736 GCA_051861145.1 Nostocaceae cyanobacterium | reverse complement strand
TTGATTTCAAAGCCTTGCATGAAGTTGCTTTGGAGTTTTCGGACAAGTCTACTTATAGGTTCAAAGTTACCGGATGCACCACCGATTGATAAAATACCATCCGTTGGAGAATTAGATGAACTGGAAACTTTTGTTGGCTCAAAAAAAACAAAATTTGGATATGGACGGCGTTAGACCACTTTCATCAGGGAATTTTGGCTTGGGTGATAGGAGACCACAGCGCAGAAACTTTTAAACCTCTATGGGATATTGTTAGTTTCTGGGAGTGCTATTTTTACGTCACTGATGGATGGCCAGTTTACGCCAGTTTTATCAACTCAGAAGATCATATTATTAGCAAAACATATATGACCCGAATCGAAGGAGAAAATACACGTTTACGCCATTATCTGGCACGTCTACATAGAAAAACATTATGCTACTCCAAATCAGTAGATATGCTTAAAAACTCAGTTAGATTACTACTATACTACTTAAAGTATAGGCAAATACCAGTATTTATTTGATTCATCCCGCATTTATGCAACGCCCAAATCCTTACCAGATAATGCGAAAAGCCTCAAAACATCACTAAGATTCTCTCTGTAACGTGAATGCAAATTGACTTCAATGCATCGATACTTTCTCTCAATTTTCTTCATTTTTTCTGCTAACTTCTGTTGCAATTTCAGCCTCAAACACCAGGTTTTATCCTGGCTTGAATCACTCAAACCCTAGCCGCGCTTACCTGATAGCCATACCCAATTTTGTTTGCTCTAGATCCGACTAATGCTCCCGCTTGATTTTGGCGAAGGTATTAAATTAACTGAGTGTAATTCTCCAAATTGTGAATCAATTCTAACTGAAAAAATTTCTCCTTTTTGTGAAAAAATTTCTGATTAAAGGATAGCTTCGGGAAAATGGTTGACAGCTTTTGTAGTTTTTGTTGGTTTTGTTGCTCAACCTTAATAATTAAAATATGTACTTACAGAAAAACCGACGCAAGCGGGGTGTCCTCCTGACACCCCAAGGATTAAAAAAACTTCAAACAGCAAAATTTGAAGTAGAGATTAGGGAAAATCATGGGAATAGGTATACTCTCGAAGCATTGAACGAACGCACAGGCTTATCAGTGGATACATTGATGAAGGTATTTGCTGGTGAATTAGGAGTAGACAAGCAATCATTGAAGTGCTGTTTTAAAGCTTTTAATCTGGTTTTGGAACAGAGTGATTATTGCTTTCCTGAACCACAACCACAGGATGAACTATTAGGCACTAAGTTCAAAGTAGCAGAAACAGCACCAGAGATACCAGAAGGTCAAGTACCGCTAGATTCGGCATTTTATGTAGAACGTCCTCCGATTGAAGCGGATTGTTACAAAGCGATTTTGCAACCAGGAGCTTTAATTCGTATCAAAGCCCCCAGACGAATGGGAAAAACGTCTTTGATGTCAAGAATTCTTCAGTCTGCAACTAACTATGGCTACGGCACTATATATTTAAGTTTCCAGCTAGCTGATAAAGCAATTTTTCAAGACTTAGATAAATTCTTGCGTTGGTTTTGTGCAAGTCTCAGTCTTGGTTTACACATGCCAAATCAACTAACAGACTATTGGGATGAGCTTTTTGGCAGTAAAATTAGCTCTAAAATTTACTTTGAGCAGTATCTTTTAGCAAAAACAACCAATCCTATTGTTCTGGCTTTAGACGATGTAGATCGGTTGTTTCAATATCCTGATTTAGCTGATGATTTTTTTGGATTGTTACGCGCTTGGCATGAGGAAGCCAAAAATCGAGAGATTTGGAAAAAACTGCGGTTAGTTGTAGCCCACGCAACAGAAGTTTATATTCCCCTTCAGGTGAATAAGTCACCTTTTAATGTGGGATTGCCAGTTGAGTTACAACTTCTCAGCAAGGAGCAGGTACAAACTTTAGTGAAGCAGTATGGCTTGAACTGCTCAGAATCAGAAGTGGGACAATTACTTGCTTTGGTTGGCGGACAGCCTTATCTGATCCAGCTAGCTTTATATCATACATGGCGTCAGTGCATCACTCTAGAGCAAGTCTTGTCAACAGCCTTCAGTTCAACAGGAATTTATAGCGAACACCTGCAACAACAGTGGTGGAATCTCCAACAGCATCCAGAGTTAATGACCTTGTTTGCACAGATAGTCAGATATTCCACCCCAGTAGAACTAAATCTAGAGCAAGTATTCAGGTTGCAAAGTATGGGCTTAGTGTATTTGCAGGGTAATCAAGTAGCCCCTAGCTGTAAATTATACGTCCATTATTTTTGTAAGCACTTAAATAAAGAGTTACTAGACATTTTTGCACAAAAACATTCGTAGACATCTTGTCATAAGATCAAAATTTATGCTACCAACTTTACCTCAGAATGATCCAAACCCAGGTGTGCGTCAAGCACAATTGGCTCGCAGTCGATATATCTACAAATTTACTCATAAGTACCAGGACTTTTCCGGAAATTCACCTTTGCCTAATGGGATTGGGTTGGCAGAATATGTTCCTCCTGATCAGGAGTTCACTCCCGACTATCTTTTGCGGGTTACTCAGGTCAACGCAACCTTACTGGCGAATCACGCAGCCATTGACGTGGAGGATCTCACGGGAGAGGCAGGCAGCAGCTTTTCGCTGTGCGACTGGTTAGGATTAACTCGGGCTGTAGGCAATAAACACTTGCTTTTTTCAATACCGCTCAAGGCTGCTTCGAGAATAGATAGTTCTTTTCCAATTAATTTGGATTGCTACGATGCATTATTTACCTTGATCCAGAAACCCGAAATTGTTTACAAGTTAAAGCAAGGCAAGCATGTTTGCGATCGCGCCTTTGCTTGGCAGCGACTGGCTGGCGCTAATCCAATGGTTTTGCAAGGCATTACTCATCTACCGCCGAAGTTTCAGGTCACTAATCGGCAATATCAAGCTGCGATCCGAGATGAAAACGATACGCTTGAGGCTGCGGCTAAGGAAGGGAGGCTTTACCTTGCCAACTACTCGCTGCTTAACGGGCTTCCTCACGGTACTTGGAATGATGGCATTCTCGGTGTGCCTCGCGATAAGTATATCTTTGCCCCAATCGCTCTGTTTGCTTGGAAAAAAGACACTCCACTAGAATTAGGAGGCTTGTTGCCTGTAGCGATTCAATGCCAACAAGCTCGAGATTCTATCTTTCCATGTCCTTGGGTTCCACCAATCTTTACTCCCCATGACGGAATCCGCTGGGAGATGGCTAAGGCTGTCGTCCAAGCTGCTGATGGTAACATTCAGGAAATGGTCTACCATTTAGGGTACACGCATCTTGTGATGGAAGCCGTAATTGTTGCAGCCGAGCGCAATCTGGCTGCTGTTCACCCGATTCACGTACTGCTCAAGCCCCATTTTCAATTCACGCTGGCACTAAATGACTATGCATACAAGCACCTAATTGCACCAGGTGGTCAAGTTGATTTGGTGATGGGATCAACGCTTGAAGGCAGCTTAACCCTTATGCTTCGGGGTATGAAAGAGTATCATTTCAATCAAGCCTCACCTCCCCTGGATTTCAAAAATCGCTGCGTCGATAATTTAGATGGCTTACCTGAGTATCCTTACCGTGATGATGCTTTATTAGTTTGGACGGCAATTCGCAAGTTTGTGTGTAAGTATCTCCGGCTCTACTATGCCAATGATACTGATGTCAAAACAGATACCGAACTCCAAAACTGGGTAAAGAGTATTGGCAATTCCCAGGAAGGAAATATTCAAGGAGTAGAGGAGATCCAAACCCTGGAACAGCTTGTTGAGATGGTAGCCTTCATTGTTTTTACCGCTTCGGCGCAGCATGGGTCACTCAACTACGCACAATTTCCAATGATGGGTTATGTACCCAATGTGTCTGGTGCAATGTACGCGGAGGCTCCCACAGATACAACCCCTCAAAATCAAGACAATTATTTAATGTTGTTGGCTCCTGTACAACAAGCCCTATTGCAATTCACAATCCTCTACCAATTGTCGAACGTACGCTACGGTAAATTAGGTCATTATCCGTGCTTATATTTCCAAGATTCGCGAGTTCCTCCTTTAGTCAAGGAATTCCAGCAGAACTTAGCTGTTGTTGAGTCAGAAATTCTTGATCGCGACAAAACTCGTTTTATGTCATATCCTTTTTTGCTGCCCTCTCAAATCGGGAACAGCATTTTTATCTGAATCTTATCAGCTACAAACTTGGTCAATCTTTCATAAATGTAGAAAGTATTTTATTTTTTGGAAGTCCCTTAATACTATGGCTCAATTCCTTCATCCAACTGTAATACCATGTCTTCCCCAGACTGATCCAAAAGCTGAACGTCGTGCTGACATGATCGCTCGTGATCGAGAAATTTATCAACTCACTCGTGACTATCACGACATTCCCTTACCGAAAGAAATACCTTCAAAAGACAACTTTTCCCTTGACTATCAGTTATGTAAAACAGTTCTAGAAGCACGGCTGGTACAAAACAATTTCCAGAGCGATTTGCGTGCCTGCGACACTTCACCGAATGGAGGTTTTCTCAACTTTGTCCGTGATACCAAAAGCGCACTCAGGCAAAAGCTATTAAACAAAATGTGGGGGCCACCTCGTGATGTTCAAATATTACCCTACAACTGTCGCCCGCCTTTGAGTATCACTGACTATGAAAATATCTTGCAGTCAATTGCTCCTCCCATCGCCGTGCGGTATTGGCAAGAGGATTGGTACTTTGCCTGGCAGCGGCTTACAGGCGTTAATCCAGATTTGCTGTCGCTGGTCAGTCCTAGTGACGATCAGCTTTTTCAGCAATTCCCCATCACCAATGAACAGTTCCAACAAGCGATCGCAAATTCAGCAGATAACTTAGATACAGCTAAGGCAGAAAACCGTCTGTTTGTCACTAATTTTCACATTCTGGATCAAATTCCAACAGGTATTAGTGATGAGTGGCGCAAGTATTTGTCAGCTCCAATCGGGCTTTTTTACTCAGACCCAAGAAGGGCTAGACAACTTCTACCCATAGGTATTCAATGCCGTCAGAAACCGGGCCCCGATAATCCAATTTTTACCCCTGCCAGCGATCGCTTTGCTTGGTTGATGGCTAAGACGGCGTTTCAAGTTGCTGATAGCCATTATCAGGGCATTATTTCGCATGGTGCCCATTGTCACATTATTATGGGCGTGGTGGCGATCTGCACTTACCGGAGTCTGGCTGCAAACCATCCCATTCGCATTCTGCTGCACCCTCACTTCCAGTTTACCATTCCGATCGCAGTAGCGACCCGGCAATTGGTACTTTCGCCGGGTGGAACAACACCGACGTTGCAAAGTGTAACGTTACAGGGAGCATTAGTACTCACTCAACAGGCACTGAAAACTTTTAATTGGAATGAACAAGCCGTTCCTCAATCCCTGGAACGTCATGGAATCACCCCAGAGATTTTACCCGAATATCCCTACCGGGATGACATTCGGCTGTTGTGGGAAGTTATCTATTGCTTTGTTAGGCGCTATGTACATTTATACTATGCCACTGATGCGGATGTCGTGGGTGATCACGAAGTACAGAACTGGTTGCGCGAGTTAGGCGATCGCAATGGGGGGAATATTCATGGTATGGGTAAGAATGGCAAGGTGAAAACCACCGAGGAATTGATTACATTAGTAAGCCAAATTATTCATCGGGCAACAGCTTACCATGCTGCTGTTAACTACTCTGTTTTTCCAGCTATGGGCTTTGCGCCAAACATGCCTGGAGCGTCTTTTGCACCATTTCCAAGAGCAGAAGAAAACAAAATCAAGTACTCTTTAAACGACCTCCTGGAAATGCTGCCAACTCGAAAGTTAGCCATTGGTCAACTTGAAGATGTCTTTGTCGTCTCCAATGTGATCGTGAATCATATTGGTAAATATGGATGCAATTATTTTTCAGATCGACGTGTTCGACCCCTTGTGGAAGAGTTTCAAAGTGAGCTAAATCAAATCGAGTTCAAAATTAACCAGCAAAACAAAGCTCGTTGTGTACCTTACGAAATTTTGTTACCGAGTCGGATTCCTGCTAGTGTCCACATTTAAGGGAAAGAACTTGTCACATTCATCTGTTGTCTTAGTGGTCTGATTCATTAATTTTGCAAGGTTTGTAGTGAGCGATTTATCGCTCAATTTCAAACACTTCAGTGCTTGAAAAATAAGGACTAAAGTCCTGACTACAAACTTAATTACCCATCAATTCAAAGTTGACAGACTATTAGATTCAGTTGAAGAGTAAGAAAAACATTGCACTAAAAGAGTGAGTCGTGCATGACAATTGCAGATTTTTTGCTGATAGATAAATTACACGAAGGAAGTCAGTCTGTTGTTTACCGCGCTTATAATCAGCGGGAGCGAATCCCTGTTATTATTAAGGTACTGAGAAATTTTGACTCGACCTTAAAAGCGATCGCCCGCTTCCGTCAGGAGTATGAAATTACTCGGCTGGTGGAGGGAAACGGAATAGTTAAATGTCTTGACCTACAGTGTCGAAGTAACGATACTTTTATGGTGCTGGAAGACTTTGGAGGCATCTCCCTTGATCGTATCCTGGCTGACTCACCTCTACCACTTATTGAATCGATTGAACTAGCTATTCAAGTTGTGAATGTCTTGGGGCGAGTTCATGGAATGCGCGTTATTCATAAAGATATTAATCCCAGCAATCTGGTTTACAATCGTGCAACCCAAGTGGTTAAGCTGATTGACTTTGGAATTGCTAGCCAATTTGCCCAGGTTAGTCTTATGGACACTATCACGCGAAAGCTTGAAGGAACCTTGCCTTATCTCTCCCCGGAGCAAACCGGGCGCATGAACCATCCTATAGACTATCGTTCCGATTTTTACTCGTTGGGTGTAACATTATATGAAATGTTGACTGGGCGCACTCCTTTCATCGCCGATGATCCACTGGAGATGATCCACGCACACTTAGCCCAAGCTCCCTTCCCACTACACCAAGTACGACCTGATGTTCCAGAAGCCCTTTGTGACATCGTTCTCAAACTCTTATCAAAAATACCTGAGGAGCGCTATCAGAGTTCCCATGGTCTGAAGCAAGATTTGCAACGCTGTTTAGAGTCGTTGAGAGCTAGAGGATCTGTCGAGACTTTTAAACCAGGTCAAGGGGACTTTTCAGAAAGTCTACATTTTCCCCAAAAACTCTACGGTCGTGAAACTGAAATCAAAACGCTGATCGCCAGCTTCGAGCAAGTGTGCCTTGGTCAGAGTGAATTAGTTCTGGTGGCAGGTTACTCAGGTATTGGCAAGACGGCGCTAGTCAACGAACTGCGCCAACATGTTTTGCTGCGTGGTGGTTGCTTTATCTCCGGAAAGTTTGACCAGTTCCGACGAGGCATTCCTTACTCGGCTTTGACTGAGGCAATCGGGCAACGCTTGCGGCAGATTCTGAATCAACCTGAAGAAACTCTCGCCCAGTGGAAAGAATCCCTGAGCGCAGCTATTGGTGACTATGGGCAACTGCTGACCGATATGATTCCTGAGTTAGCGTTGATTATAAAACCTCAGCCTCTATTGGAGGCTCTACCATCCAATGAGTTTGAGGCCCGCTTTAATTCACTGATGCGACGAGTTGTGCGAGTACTGGCGGGAGCAGACTGCCCTCTTGTGATTTTTTTAGACGACTTGCAGTGGGCTGACTTACCCTCGCTCACTTTGCTCAAGCTGTTGCAAACTGATCCAGAATCTTCCTATATCCTACTGCTTGGGACTTACCGCAGTAATGAGGTTGATATTTCACATCCTTTGCGGTCAACGCTTGATGAGCTGTATCAGCTCGGGGAAGCACCAAAAATTTTAGATCTCACTCCTCTCCAGTTGCAAGATATCCGTAGTTTTCTAAGTGAATGTCTTCGACGCGAACCAAAAGAAGTAACAACGTTGGCTTCCCTTTGTCAGGAAAAAACACAGGGCAATCCTTTCTTCCTAAGACAGTTCATTGAGTCTCTATGCGAAACTAGGCTGCTACATCTGAATCTGGACACAGGCCAATGGTTCTGGTGTATTGAGGAGATCCGAGATCGCAACCTGACAGACGATGTGGCCAAATTCATGGCTCAGCGACTAGAAACCTTGAAATTGAAAACGCGAGAACTGCTTTCTCTGTCTGCTTTTTTGGGCAGTCGTTTTGAGTTGTTACCCTTGGCAGCATTGAGTGGACTTGCTCCCATTGAGGTAGAGCTATGTCTGAACCAAGCTGTAGCAAGTGGATTTGTTAGGCGTATTGAGATATCTGCGATTCCTAAAAACCCCAAAAATGAGATCACAAATTCTACACATAATTTTACCTTCCATTTTATACACGACTACGTACAGCAAGCTGCTTACTCCTTAATTTCAACCGATGAGGCTAAATTAGTGCATTTGCGTATCGCTCGTATGCTTGTAGCAGAGGTGAAATCAGATGAATTAGATGAGCATATTTTTGATCTAGTTAACCACTATCGGCAAGCTTTGGAACTAGTTGAAGATATCAATGAGCGTCGAGCGATCGCCAGCTATGCCCTAGCAGCTGGAATCAGAGCCAAACAGTCCGCAGCGTTTGCGCTGTCCCTGAACTTCATAGACACAGGCATCCAATTACTGGAGGACAATTCTTGGGAAACCGATTATGAATTCACGTTAAGTTTATATCGCGAAGCGGCAGAAGCAGCATACTTAGCTACCAATTTTGAACGTATGGAAGCGTTGATCACTGTTGTCTTGTCTAATGCTCGCACTCTCTTGGATCAAGTACTTGTCCACGAGATGAAGATTAATGCTTTAATGGCGATGAAGCAATTTACCGAAGCGATCGCCTATGGTATCAACATTCTGTCACTATTAAAGGTGCGGTTGCCCAAAAATCCTAACCAATTACATGCGCTGTGGGGACTTTTTTCCACAAAAGCAGTGCTATGGGGCAGACACATGGACGATTTAGTGAGTTTGCCGATTGCCACTGATTCCAAAATTCTGGCTACTGCACGCATTCTGATCAGTATTATCTCAGCCGCCTATTATGCCAAGCCTCTTCTCATGCCCCTACTAATTTTTAATTTAATTCGTATAACCATCAGGTATGGCATTGGCCCAGAGTCTTCCTATGCCTTTACAGTATGGGGATTATTATTGTGCTCTATTGGAGAGATTAACAGTGGCTACTCGTTTGGTAAGATGGCTTTGCGTCTCAACCACCGAGTTCAGGTGCGACGACTCAAAGACCGTTCTATATATGTTTTTAACTACTTTATTCGCTTTTGGAAGGAACACTATCGATTTTGTCAGAAAGATTTGCTACAAATTTACAACCTGACAGTCGATGGAGGCGATCTGGAATTTGCATCATATACAGCTCATGCATACTGCGCTATCTCTTATTACTTGGGGGATGAGTTACAACACCTTGTAACAAAGATGACGGACTTTAGCAAAATCATTCGTCGTCTAGGTCATGAGCCATCTCTGCACACCCACGAGATTCATAGGCAATTAGTACTGAATTTATCAGGTTTGTCCGAGAATCCTGACCAAATGTGTGGTGATGCATTTAATGAAAATATAATGATTCCACGTCTGCTTGCTGAAAATGATGTATCTAACCTCTTTGTTTTTTACTCTAAGAAGGTCATCTTAAATACGCTTCTTGGCAATTATGTAGAAGCTGCTCAGGCAGCAAAAGAGAACAAAAAGTATCTCGAAGGTGCTAAATCTACTATTTACTTGCCCTGTTACTATCTGTTCGATGCATTAGCCCATGCTGCTCTCTACGATATGAAACCAACCTATGAACAAAGGTACATTCGCAGACGAGTTAAACGCAACCGCAAAAAACTCAAAGCCTGGGCTGAGTTAGCTCCAATGAATCATAATCATCACCTTGCATTGCTTGACGCTGAGATTGCACGAATGGAGGGTCGTGAACTGGCCGCCATCCAATTTTATGAGATTGCTATTACCGTAGCTCGCGAGCAGGGTTACATTAATGATCAGGCCTTGGCGAATGAGTTGACTGCCCGCTATTATCTTTCAAGGGGTAACGAGCGCATCGCCAGCATCTACTTGATGGATGCTCGAAAAAGCTATGACTGCTGGGGTGCGAAAGCTAAGGTCGAGCGTCTGGATGCTGCTTATCCCAGATTGCTTGAGGGAGTAGCGACGACAGCACTGGCTTCGTTTGAACGTACGAACCAAATTGATAGCGATACCAAAACAGGTTTAACGGGTAAATCGAGACTCTTTCAAAAAACATTTCGAGTAGAGATGAGCCAGCTTGATGCTGCTACCTTAATCAAAGCTTTGCAAGCGATATCGGAGGAAATTTTACTACCAAAACTCATACAGAAGCTCATGCGGATTGTCATCGAAGCAGGTGGTGCTGATCGAGCTCTGATTATACTGGTTGAAGGAGAAAAGCTGATCATTCAAGATGAGTGTCAAATCAGTAAGGCATCCTCAGCGAAAAAAATGCCAATTTTAATAGAGGAGTATAGAGATTGCCCAAAGACTATCATTCAATATGTGGCTTGTACTCAGAGCGATGTCCTTCTTAATGAAGCAAACCAAGAGGGGTACTTTACCCAAGATCCCTACATTATTTCCGCACAACCTAAATCAATTCTTTGTACATCCTTAGTCAATCAAAGTAAGCTGATTGGCATCTTATATTTGGAAAATAATCTGACTACCGGAGCCTTCACCCCCACTCGTTTAGAAGTACTAAAACTCCTGTCCTCTCAAGCAGCTATTTCTCTTCAAAATGCTCAACTCTATGTGGCATTGCATGAAAGTGAAAAAAAGCTAGCCCAATTTTTAGAAGCAGTGCCAGTTGGCATCGCTGTACTTGATGCTAATGGCAAAGTTTACTACGTTAATCAGACAGCACAAAAGTTACTGGGCAAAGGAGTAATAGCAGAAGCCACATCGGAGCAATTGACCGAGATTTATCAACTATATCAAGCAGAGACTAAACAAGTTTACCCTGCTGAAAACTTACCTATTGTACGAGCATTGAAGGGCGAACGGATCACAGCTGAAGATTTGGAAATCCACCAAGCAGATAAGATTATTCCTATAGAAGGTTCCGGAACTCCCATCTTTGATGAAAAGGGCAATATTGCCTATGCCATAGCCGCTTTTCAAGATATTACACAACGCAAACGGGCAGAAGCAGAGCGTATTCAGTTTATTCAAGAACTTGCCCTCAAAAATACAGCTTTGCAGCAAGCAACAGACCAATTAGCTGAGTCTAACCGCAACTTAGAAATAAAAGTTCAAGAACGAACCAAAGAATTAAGCCAAACTTTAGAAATCCTCAAAGCCACCCAAGCTGAATTAGTGATTGAAAACGCTTTATTACGAAGCGCAGAACAAACTCTCACTTATGAATATCAAGTAGGGGGAAGTTTGCCAATAGATTCACCTACTTATGTGGTACGCCAGGCAGATAGACATCTTTACAAAGCATTGAAGCAGGGAGAGTATTGTTACATTTTTAATGCTCGACAAATGGGTAAGTCTAGCTTGCGAGTACAAATCATGAAAAGGCTACAAGCTGAGGGTTTTGCCTGTGCAGCTATTGATATTTCCGAAATTGGGAATCGACAGCTAACGATAGAACAATGGTATGCAGGGTTCATTTATATATTAGCCAATAGTTTAAATTTGCTCGAGCAAGTTAATATTCGCACTTGGTGGCGCGAGCATGATTTTTTATCGCCCATGCAAAGTATGAGTAACTTTATAGATGAAATAGTCTTAGAAAATATTCCTCAAAATAATATTGTAATTTTTATCGATGAGATTGATAGTGTTAGCAATCTTAACTTTGAAATAGATGATTTTTTTATTCTCCTCCGCAATTTTTATAACAAACGCGCTGACTTTCCCAAATATAAACGGCTCACTTTTGTTTTCCTGGGAGTAGCAAATCCCTCTCAATTAATTCAAGACAAAAAACGCACACCTTTTAATATTGGTCAAGCTATCCAACTGCATGGCTTTCAATTGCACGAAGCCCAACCATTATTACAAGGATTAGCTGAAAGAGTTGGTAATGCTCAAAATGTCTTGAATGAAGTATTAGCCTGGACTGGCGGACAACCTTTCCTCACCCAAAAACTGTGTAAACTCATCCGTAATTCCTCAGCCAGCATTCCTCAAGGTAGTGAAGCCGATTGGATAGACAACTTAGTGCAAACACAAGTAATAGAGAATTGGGAAACACAAGACGAACCTGAGCATTTAAAAACTATACGCGATCGCTTGCTGAATTTGAAACCCTGCATTCTTGAGATATTACAGCTATATCAGGCCATATTGCATCAAGGTGAGATAGTTGCAGTTGATAGCCCAGAAGAAAAGGAACTACTCTTATCAGGGTTGGTAGTCAAGCAGCAGGGTAAATTAAAAGTCCATAACCGGATTTATGAATTAGTCTTTAATGCCCATTGGATTGAGCAGCTGCTATGCAAATATCATGAGTAAGCTAATGGGCATCTAAATTACATTACTACTAATAAGGGCTGTTGACTGTTGACTGTTGACTGTGAACAATAGCTAACGCCCCAGACTCTCAAGTCTCAGACTAGGAATTTTCGGCTTTTGGGGTTTTGTTGCTGTGCGATCGCGTAGCCCACAGTTATCTCTATGCACTTTTAAGTATTTTTGTCAATATAAATTAATCAGAAGATAAAGTATTTTGTCAGACTTTAAGGCAGATAAGCGGCGATCTTCATTCCAGTTTAAATTAGCTGAAACCCTTACTGGCTATTAATTTTAAAATATAGGCAAAAATTCTTAAGTTCTTTCTTAAAAGCCTAAGCTTCGGTTGTGAAAACTGAAGTTAACAAACAAACTGTATATAGTTACCCCAAGCGCCAAGGCGCGGGATACAAAAAACCCTAAATTTAAAGGATAATTACCATGTCTACTAACGTTGATATTCTGTTTATTAACAAGTCCAATGATGAAGACAATTCTAATGTATTAGTCTTCATGAAACCCACAGAATCTAACTTTGCTGCTCAAGCAACCGCATGGCAAGTAATTAAAGATATTGGTTATAACTGCTGGCACAAATTCAGCTATACACTTGATACCTCTGTCATCGCCCTTTGGGAAAATGGCAAGAGTGGGACTTTTCCTATGTCAACAACCAATGGCAAAAACTATGCATTGAAGCAAACTAAGGGAGGCTTTACCCTAGAAGAAAACGGTAATGGCAATGCGCCTAACGAATTCGATGTGATCAACAAAATTGCTACACCGCATGGAATTTCTGTTGTAGCCTTCAAAGATGGCAATCCAATTTTGACCAAGAATACAGTCTCCAAGGGTGAAAAAGCAGAGTTTGTTTTCCATCCCAAACTGTATTTTGGTCTAAGTTCCGAGTATGAAGTTGGCGACATTGTAAGTTCATCTGTGATGAGCGAAGAGTTTAAAGAAATTTCACTTGAAGGCTTGAAAAGCATCACTGTAACCATGACTGGTAACCCTGCTAATGGTTATAGTTTCGAGGTAACAGAGCAGATACCTGCTTAATTTAGCCTTGTAGGTTAAAGAAAAAAATGAGGTAGTTAATAGCTACCTTATTTAGCCAGTGTGGATAGATAAAAAGGGTGTCTGCATTGATTGTATTCTTCGGCAGGAAATTGCTATTTATATGAACTGCTCATCAGAACAATATTGGTAGATACCATGTCCAACACACTGGCATTTTTTATTACAAACTCAGAGAGTACATTAAATATTCTAATGGCTCTCCCACATAAATAGCCTCTAAGGAAAGGAGATTGAAATGCCTAAAATGCCTGAATTAAGTATCAGACAGCTACCATTACCAGATCGGGACAACATTAGAGACATCAAATTGTATATTACTCAAGGAAATCTTGGTGGTGCTGTATATAACAATGAAGGAGGTCATGGAGGTGTGCGCCTACCTTCTCTCAGTCGAAATCAGCAATATCGAGAGTATGACCTTGGTACTGATAGATTTGGTGGACGTGGTAACCATAGGCTAGTTGTTTTAATTGGTTCAGATGGTAAGTCAGTCGAAGCAATGTATTACACTGACGACCACTACACAACCTTTACTAGCGTCCAATAATGTTGAACTTAAAAATGCTGCTAGCAAAATTGATACTCTGCAAATTTTATTTGCCAGAGTAATCGGATGTTTTTTTAAGCTTGAAACGTAGGTTAAGCCAGAACTTTCAATGCAAGGTAAATCTATGTTAGCTTACCCTGTTATATCGCTGTACCTACGTTTTTTAACTCAACTTATAATTTAAGCTACTAGGAATTAACAACAGTATACATCCACCCTAAAGTAGTACCTAATTTTTGACAAATAGCAATGGTTTATTAACTATAGGCTGACAAGTTTATGCAGACTTCAGACATTACCATTAAATACATTAACAAGGTCAGCGACGACCCAGGTAAACCTTGTGTAGTTGTGTTCACAAATATCAGCAATTCTTCCCGTCCCTGGGCAATTGCGTGGCAGGTAATTAAAAACATCAATCAGCAAGATTGGTACACATTCAATTACAGTCTCGCTACCTACATCCAAGTAACTTGGAACAACGGCAAGAGTGGTACTCCCCTAATCAAATTGCAGAAATCTTCTTTTTCTTTTGAGGATGCAGGCAAAGGTTTCTCCTTAGTTGAAAACGACTTTGTTGCCACAGCAAACCAATTTTCAGTCACTAACAAAGCAACTATTTCTGGAGGAATTACTGTCACCGCCTTCAAGGATAACAACCCCATAGCAGTTAAGCATACTGTCGCTAAAGACCAAAAAGCAAACTTTGTCTTGCAGCCGAAACTATATTGGGCAGTTGTCTCAGATATTGATGTGGGCGAAATTATCTATTTGGAAGACATTCCATCTTATACAGAAGTTTTTCTTGATGGTCTCAAAAGCCTGACTATGACACTAACTGGTAGTTTGCAGGATGGTTATACATTTAATTCTTCCCAAGATATATCAGCCTCAGAAGATGATTCAATTGAGCCGAGTAATCCAGTAGATCCAATTGAACCATACAAACCAAACAATTCTAGTAAGCCGGAAGATGCAATCGAGTCGCTTCCAGAAACAGTATTTGTACAAAATGGGGAACACCAAGACCTCTTTCCTTTCGTTTACATGCGTACTTGGACTGATATTACTCCGGATGTACAACAAAGGCGGTTCGTTGAGTATGACAGCGAAAATGCGCCATCTGAATCCCTGTATAAAAAGTTAGTTGAAATTAAGAAAACATCTGCAAATGACGCCCGTTCCCAAATGACACAGCTAGCAATTGATTTTATCGAAGGGAAGCAGTTTGCTGGACAATTCATCCCCAGTAACGACAATCTTAATGGTTATATCAAATACTTTGCGCTCCTAGATACATAGACTCGTCCGGAATATTAACTAAGTGTCAAAAAAATGGTAGAACGGTATTTTGACCGTCTACCAAAATGAAAAATCCACTTCCGGGATATTCAAGAATATCCGCACCGCACAAAACAAATTCTGGGAATAACCAATGACCAATTTCGAGACTTGTTAGCACAAGCCGAAATACATCATAATAAACTTCAAGCTGAAATAGAACTTAACAAGGTACGTGTCAATGAGAAAGGGGGAGGGCGTAAACCGAAATTAGAGATTTCCGAACAGGTGTGTTTGTGTTTGTTTTATTTAAGACAAATGCCAACATTTGAGATTTTCGGGTTACAATTTGGTATCTCAAAAACTGAAGCAAACGATACTTTTCATTACTGGCTGAGAATCTTCCGAAATATTTGACCTGCTAGTCTGCTGGAACAAGTTGAAAAAAATGACAGTGAGGAAGCGATAGCTCTAGAATTATTGAAGGAATTTCAGTTAATTGTGGACAGCATGGAACAGCCACGGGAGAGACCTTTAGACAACCAAGAACAGCAAGAATACTTCTCAGGCAAGAAAAAACAGCACACATTTAAGAATCAGTTTATTACCCTACCTCAAGGCAAAGATATAGTAGATGTAGAAGTTGGGAAAAAGGGTCCAACCAGTGATATTAGTTTGTTTCGTGAACAGCAAGAAAAGTTTGAAAAAGACCAAATGTTTGAAGGAGATAAAGCATATCAGGGAGGAGAGAATATAAAGACTCCTTATAAGAAGCCACGTCATAGAGAATTAACTGCACAACAAAAAACAGAAAATAAAGAGTTTTCCAGTAAACGCATCTTTGTCGAACACGTAATTAGACTTGTTAAAATCTTCCAGATTGCACGACAAAGATTTCCACTTACTTCTCGAACTTACGAGCAAGTAATTCTTACCATCTGTGGATTGGTTAGGTTAAGAATTGGTGCGCTAATTTTGCCATTTTTATAAAAGTTGTAAATATGGGGTGGGTTATGAATTAGTTATCAAAATTTTTACAGATAGTTGCTATCAGTAGCTATCTCTAACCCTGATTATTACGTTGGAACTGGTTAACAGTTAATACTGTCCAAAACCAGACTCAGAGCGTGTTGCAAATTTTCGGACGAGTCTAATTCCAAAACTTTGTAACCGTACCGTTCGCTGGTATTTGCCTGGCACTGAGGTGAGATTTTCGGCTGGCTGGACTGGGCAATTGTACAACTTGAGAAACAGATGGACTAAGAGTTTGCCCATAAACAGGGTGAAAGATGACAATTTCTGCAATCGCACCCACAAATGGTAACAATAATCTAATTACTTGCCAAAAAGTATTTCTCTGCGGTTTTTGGAATTGATTGACTTCTTTAAGCAAACTATCAGAAACTTCGTCAGACATAAAACAGATTCCTACTCTGTTAGTGTTCAAGTGATAAGTAATACCCTAAATTAGATTTTGGATTTGAGATTTTGAAGCCACTGCGCCCTTGCGGGTTCCCAAGGCAGTGCGTTGCGGGGGTCTCCCCCCATCCCCAGGACCTGGGGACCCCGAAGCCCCCCGTTGTAGCAACTGCCGTCGCGTTGTAGCAAGTGGTGAGGCAGTTGCGGTGGACGGGTTCCCCGGCATAAGCAAACTGCCGAACCCGAAGGGCGTGATTGAGAAACCCTTTGTTGGGTATGGGTTATGTAAATCCATCTGTTGCAATCATTTTTCAAATTGGTAAAATCATCTGTGTCCACCCCCCTCATTCCCACGCCACTTGCTACAACGCGGGAAACCCGCTGCGGGCGCAGTGGCTCCCCTTACAAGGGACGCCAGTTGCAAGGGCGGGGGGAACCCCCCTTCGGGTTCGCCCTTCGGGTTCGCCAGTTCCCAGGGCGCGGGAAACCCGCCTCCAGGACTGGTCTGGTCCAGTCGCCTGCGGAGGGAAACCCTCCCGCAGCGCTGGTCTCACCAGTCGCTACAACGGGGGAAACCCCCCTTCGGGTTCGCCAGTCGCCTGCGGAGGGAGACCCTCCTTCAGCGCTGGTCTCACCAGTTGCCAGGGCGCGGGAAACCCGCCTACAGCACTGGTTCACCGCAACGCACTGGCTCAAATTTCGCGTCTCTACAAAGATTTTGGGTTGGTCGATTTTCTTAACCGAGCAGTATTGGGACTTACGCAAAAGATAACGAAAGTAGTGGTAATATCAAGTCCGCTCAATCACTTATCATTCTCCCAAGAACCCCACCCCGGTAAAGCTACGCTTCACCTCCCCTCCCCGCTTGCGGGGAGGGGTTAGGGCGTGTTTTCAAACTCTCTTCACACTTTTCGCGCTGTGTTGGGATCCCCCTAAATCCCCCGCGCTTCTTGGGGGACTTTGAAAAGATTTCCCCCCCCTTTTTTAGGGGGGTAGGGGGCTTTCATAAAGTTATCCAAAATTGCCCAGCCTTCATCAAATAATTAAGTAGGATAGGCAATTGCCTTGGGGGGTCACGAGGCGGTTTTACCGCGCTCAAAACAGTTTTTGAGCGCGGTAAAACACCGCCTCGTGACCAAGGCGCTTGCATTTAGGGAGCAGGTTTTTCCCAAGGGTGGATTTCCTGCCCCTAGGTTCCAAAATGATGAGAGAATAGCCTTATTTAGCTATATATCTCATGTTTCGCCAGTTATGTAAGATTTTTGGGAAGATTTGATAATTTAGGTCTGCCAGGTTAGTTTGAAGCTTGTGAGCAGCATCACCGAATTGTTCATCTCTTCAAATAAATTGCATAAGCCCCAAGAATCTAGAGTTAAGGATAAGCAGGGGGACGCACGCTTTCTACACAAAACGCGCAACCCTTCTCACGCGCGAGCGGGCAAAGCTGCGAATCTGAGAGCGGATTACTGCTCGCTCCCCCGCTCGCGCGTGAGAACCCTTACCCAAAATCCAGTTGGCAGGGCAATAAGCCATGCATGGTTGCGGAAAAGCGTGCAGGTTTTTTCCACGGGAGCAGGGGACGCATTGACCAATGACAAATAACCAATGAAAAATAAGTTGAAATACTTATGGGTGTGGCATCAAGATATTGGAGATTAATCAGAATTAATGCTGCGGGAAAGCGTCAAATTAAAGAAATTTCCTCGATGCTTTACCTTCTCATTTAAAACTGCGGGTGAGTGACCAAACTGGCATTTTAGTAGAAAAGGAGACAAATGCAAAACAGGGCGATGCTTATTTATTTACTCGTGTGGTTGGCAGTTGGGATGAGAAGTTTCTTGTGAGTGTGAGTTTAATGGATGAGATGGAATTAAACTTACCTCCATTTAAATTTTATCCAGGGCGATCGCTTTAGGTTCTCTGGTTACATTTTTAGCAACAATTTTGCATAAAATCGTAGCGTTTTTAAACGCAACAGTTAGCAAAGGAAGCGCACGCCTGTAGCAGAGTCTCTCTAAATTTAATTGGCGTTGCTGAATTTGCGTATGAAATTTAAAAATCTGTAGTAGGGGCGGGTGAGCGGAGATATCCTCTCGGTAATAGTTCGAGATTGAAACAAAACCCGCCCCTACTCTTCCTCTGGAGCGCTTCTGTTGCCTCGTGGGTGAGCAAATTCATCTCAAAACTGCATATCCCCTAGTGCGCTCAGAAATATAGAAGAGTAGTTGACTTAGTAATGATGGTCTGGTAAGGAGTTAAATTTTGACAAAATTTAGCATAATTTAGCTAATTGAAGCGTGCTTTGACATCGCTAAACGGCTTAATTTATTACTCAAGCCGCTTTATTTTCAGTATTTCACCTTTTGGAGTAGCTCCCACCTAACCTAACCCTGAACTTATGCGTTTTTACAACATTGGTCTGAGTTTCCTCGCCCTAGTTATAGCCACTGCTTCAATACCGATAACTTTCAGCCTGTCACCATCACCAGGAGAGTTACGAGTACTGGCGCAAACACCACAGGCGCGGTATGCACAAGCAAATAGGCTGTTAGAACAGGGTATTCAGCAGTATCAAAAAGGTCAATTTCAAGCGGCTTTGCTATCTTGGGAACAAGCACTGCAAATATACCGACAAATTAGGGATAGCGCTGGTGAAAGTCTTGCGCTGGGTAATCTGGGACTTGCTTATCGTTCCCTAGGAAACTATCAAAAAGCCATTGAGTTTCACCAACAACGTTTAGTAATCGCCAAACAAATCGGCGACAAAGCAGGTGTTGGTCGTGCGATGAATAATCTGGGAAATGCTTACCTTTCCCTGGGGGACTATAAAAAAGCCATTGACTTTTACCAACAAAGTTTACCAATCGCCAAACAAATCGGCGATCGCGCTGGTGTTGGTCGTACGCTGGGTAATCTGGGAGTTGCTTACCGTTCCCTGGGAGACTATCAAAAAGCCATTGAGTTCCACCAACAAAGTTTAGCAATCGCCAAACAAATCGGCAATCGCGCTGGTGTTGGTGCTGCGCTGAGTAATCTGGGAAATACTTACCTTTCCCTAGGGGACTATCAAAAAGCCATTGACTTTTACCAACAAAGTTTAGCAATCGCCAAACAGATCGATGATCGCGCTGGTGAGAGTCGTGCGCTGGGTAATCTGGGAAATGCTTACTATTCCCTAGGGGACTATCAAAAAGCCATTGACTTTTACCAACAAAGTTTAGCAATCGCCAAACAAATTGGCGACAAAGCAGGTGTTGGTCGTGCGCTGGGTAATCTGGGAAATGCTTACCTTTCCCTGGGGGATTATAAAAAAGCCATTGACTTTTACCAACAAAGTTTAGCAATCGCCAAACAAATCGGTGATCGCGCTGGTGTTGGTGCTGCGCTGGGTAATCTGGGAAATGCTTACAGTTCCCTGGAAGACTATAAAACAGCCATTGAGTTCTACCAACAAAGTTTAGCAATCGCCAAACAAATCGGTGATCGCGCTGATGAAGGTCGTGTGCTGAGTGGTCTGGGACTTGCTTACAATTCCCTAGGAGACTATCAAAAAGCCATTGAGTTCCACCAACAAAGTTTAGCAATCGCCAAACAAATCGGCGATCGCGCTGGTGTTGGTCGTACGCTGGGTAATCTGGGAGTTGCTTACCGTTCCCTGGGAGACTATCAAAAAGCCATTGACTTTTACCAACAAAGTTTAGCAATCGCCAAACAAATCGGCGATCGCGCAGGTGTTGGTGGTGCGCTCAGTGGTTTGGGAAATGCTTACGCTTCCCTAGGGGACTATAAAAAAGCGATTGAGTTCCACCAACAAAGTTTAGCAATCGCCAAACAAATAGGCGATCGCGCTGGTGAGAGTCGTGCGCTGGGTAATCTGGGAGTTGCTTACGATTCCCTAGGAGACTATCAAAAAGCTATTAACTTCCACCAACAAAGTTTAGCAATTGCCAAACAAATCGGCGATCGCGCTCTTGAAGGTGATACGCTGAATAATCTGGGAACTGCTTACGCTTACCTAGGGGACTATAAAAAAGCCATTGACTTCTACCAACAAAGTTTAGCAATCGCCAAACAAATTGGCGACAAAGCAGGTGTTGGTCGTGCGCTGAGTAATCTGGGAGTTGCTTACGATTCCCTAGGAGACTATAAAACAGCCATTGAGTTCCACCAACAAAGTTTAACCATCGCCAAACAAATCGGCGATCGCGCAGGTGTTGGTCGTGCGATGAATAATCTGGGAAATGCTTACACTTCCCTAGGGGAGTATAAAAAAGCCATTGACTTTTACCAACAAAGTTTAGCAATCGCCAAACAAATCGGTGATCGCGCTGGTGTTGGTGCTGCGCTGGGTAATCTGGGAAATGCTTACAGTTCCCTGGAAGACTATAAAACAGCCATTGAGTTCTACCAACAAAGTTTAGCAATCGCCAAACAAATCGGTGATCGCGCTGATGAAGGTCGTGTGCTGAGTGGTCTGGGACTTGCTTACAATTCCCTAGGAGACTATCAAAAAGCCATTGAGTTCCACCAACAAAGTTTAGCAATCGCCAAACAAATCGGCGATCACGCAGGTGTTGGTGCTGCGCTGAATAATCTGGGAAATGCTTTGTTCAAATCTGGTCAACTTGCAGAAGCCCAAAAAGTTTTAAAACAGGGGATTGAGGTTTGGAAGTCTCAACGGAGTAGACTAGGTAATCGCGATGATTTTAAAATCTCCATTTTTGAAGAACAAGCACGCACCTATCGTACCTTACAAGAAGTGCTGATCGCCCAAAATCAAACCGATGCAGCCTTAGAAGTGGCGGAAAGTGGACGCGCCAGGGCTTTTGTGGATTTACTGGTTAGTCGTCTCTCTCCTAATAGTGATGTTTTCTCCTCCCAAGACGCAACAATTGACCAAATTAAACAAATAGCTAAAGCACAAAATACCACCCTGGTTGAATATTCAATTATTTATGATGAATTCAAAATTCAGGGTAAACAGGAAGCTAGGGAATCAGAACTCTATATTTGGGTAATCAAACCGAATGGTGAAATCACATGATTCATTTGAGTGGTTCAGAAGGGCGATCGCGCCTTCAATACGAGTGAGTGCTTCTGAGTGGCGGGCTATAGCTTGAGTGTTACGAAAAGTTGCTGTTACCGAGCGATCGCCAAAGCTTCTCAAAATCATCATAGTTTGCGACTCTACTCAATCAGATTTGGCAGCGTTGAAGCCCTTAGTTAGCAGCAGGTTCTGCATCTAGTGGGCGAGATTTCTTCTCGAAAACTTGAATGTTTGGCTCTAGCAATACGAAACCTTTTTCAGTCGCATCTCCCATTTTTCCAGCGATAAGCCGGAGGCTTAACGCTTCGCGTATCGCTGCGACCCACTGTGGGTAGGTAGCAGCCGAGTCGGTAAGTTTCTTCCATATTTTTGGTTTGACGGTGATTGTTATAATGCGTCCATCACAGTCAACTTGAAATTGCTGCCAACCGTTCTCTACAGTTTGAGTTTGAGGCAGTTCATTTATTTTTATTAATAATTCGCGCACGTCCAGTTATCATTATTCACTCCGACCATTGCCATTACGAGGTTCATAGCGCAGGTACTGCCAGATTTCACGTATCTCGGACTGCCAAGCTTGGCGATCGCGCTCTGATTGTACAGCTTGTTGTGCTACAAGTTGTATTGTCTCAGTAGTGCTTGTAGTCAGGGCATCTACGCGGCGTCCCTTGTCGATTCATCTGGGTGGTGAGGTCGGCGATAAGCGAAGCTTAACCAGGACTTACGCAACTGGCACAATGCGATCGCCTTTTTATAGTACATAGGTATTATTTAACCCACCCACGCGAAAGCTTTGTATTCGCAATAGAAATCGCATTAGTGAGGTACTATTGAAATGAAATATTGATGAGAAAATAAGTAGAGAATGTATTAGATAAATCTTGCTCACGGTAATGAGATTTAGTAAACTTAACTACTGTCAGTACTTACTAAGTAGTCAAATCAATTATACTATTACAAATTTGGCGGAGCATTTAGAGCAGATCAGTCATGATAAAATCAACCGTTATTTAAAGAACGAAAAATTAACGCCTCGTCTTCTTTGGGATAATGTTAAAGATTTAATAGAAATAAATGATAACGCCTACTTGGTTTTTGATGACACAGTAATTGATAAACGATACGCTATAGAAATAGAGCCAAGTAAACGACAATATAGTGGCAACGAACATGGTGTAATTCAAGGGATTGGGCTAGTAAATTGTGTATATGTCAATCATGAAATTGGAAAATTTTGGGTAGTTGACTATCGTATTTATGACCCAGACAGAGATGGAAAAACAAAGATAGAACACGTAACAGAGATGCTGCAAAACCTTGTATACCATAAGGAATTACCGTTTAAAGCGGTGTTGATGGACAGTTGGTATGCAACAAATAAACTGATGTTATATATTGATGATTTAGGTAAATATTATTATTGTCCTCTTAAACGTAATCGACTTGTTGATGATACAGGAGATAAAAAAGATTATAAAAGAATTGAATTATTATCTTGGGATGAGCCGGAGTTAAAATCAGGTAAAATAGTTAAAATAAAGAAGTTCCCAGGCGCGAAAAAAGTGAAACTGTTCCGGGTGACTGTCTCCACCGACAGAACGGATTTTATCGCTACAAACGATTTATCTCAAGACTCTACGGACGTTGTGCAAAAAGTGTGTAAGGTTCGTTGGAAGGTTGAGGAGTTTCATAGAGAATTAAAACAATTGACTGGTATTGAATCATGCCAATGTCGCAAGGGTCGTATTCAAAGAAACCATATTGCCTGCGCTATTTTAGTCTGGCTTCGACTCAAAGATTTAGCTTATAAAAGTGGTCAAACAATTTATCAAATTAAGCATGGATTGTTGTCTAATTATTTAGTTCAGCAGCTAAAACGTCCGGATGTTCCCATGCTTATCCTCTAGTTGTTGGGCGCTCGGCGCGGCGTAGCCGTGCCATTGCTTGTGACAGTTGCGTAAGTCCTGCTAAAAATACAACATCTTCATCTATTTCTATCAACAACAGATTAGATCCGGCGTTCTTGGTTACGTTTGGGGACTTCTTATAGAAACAGACCCACTGTGACTTCTGGGAGTGGGTTTTAAATTTTTTAATCTCCCTGCAAGTAGGGAGACAAAATGGTATCGCTCTTGCTTGTTCTAATCCTATTGTTGAACCATAAAAACTTTCACAGGTGAAATTGCAAAACCCAAAAGTGTACTTTCACGGGTGAAGAATTTGGGATAACGATGAGGTACACCACATATACAGTTCAAAGTTATGAAGTAGAAGGAAAGCAGTATTTCAGCCATGCTTTGGTGATGAAACTCACAGAGATTCGGCACGGAGAAACCTTTTCCAACTACTTGGGGACACTGGGGTTATCGGAAAAATACCTTGGTTGGAGCGAAATTCGCGCAATTTTAAACCTCAAACATTTCTTGCGAAAAAACCCTGGTTATCACTCCCACGCCATGTATCAATTTCTGATGCTCAAAAGGGAGAATGTTTTAGCTAAGCTCTTAAGACAACTGGGAATTGACGAGGAGGTAGAGAGGGAGTTTCAGAAAATCAAGCATTACTACACGTCAACCCCTTCGGGGAATTCAAAATTCAACCGAGCAAAATTCAAAATTATCAAACCCTACGGATAAATCCGCTTTCTTGAAATAATGACGCGCATTACCTCATACTTCGTATTTCGGTTTATATCTTTTATCTTTGACCTAAATAAATAATGGTGCTTTAAACCGAAATTAATTAATTCGGGCATTGTCTATTTCTTAATCCTCAATTTTGAATTTTGCTCGGTTGAATTTTGAATTGTTTGGTCGGTTGGAGAAAAATCAACATGACTAGCAGAAACGGACGTTCAAGAAAGTTAACAACAGTTCCCAAAATTGAAAACACTGAACCAATTAATGAAAGCGATGGTTCTGCTGAGAACCCGCCACAAAATGAAGAAGCGAATCGAGCGATTGAGTCAACAACCAGTTTGGACTCTGCTAGTTCCGCGATAAGCCTCTGGCTTAACGCTGAGCGTATCGCCCACCCAGTAGAACAAACACCCAATGATTCTCCTGTTGAACAAACGGCTCAAGATGAAGCAAGGGGTTTGGACTCTTCTTGTGCGATCGCCCACCCAGAAGAACAACCACCGGGTGATTCACCTGATGCACAGGCGACTCAAGAAGAGGCAAGCAATTTGGACTCTACGAGGGGAGCGATCGCCCACCCAGAAGAACAACCACCGGGTGATTCTGCTGATGCACAAGCACCATCTGATGAGGCAAGCGGATTGGACTCTACCAATGGAGCGATCGCACATCCACAAGAACAACCAGCTAGTGATTCGACCGTTGCAACAGAGTCGCCTGCAACAGAAGACACCCAGCAGTGCCCAGAAGAGGTGCTTCGGGCAGCCAAAGCGGCATCAGGGCAAGCGCAAGAACAAGCAACAGAATCTCCCTCATCAGAGCCATCCTCAAGCGAAGCACCGCAGTCATCAGGAGCGATTGAGAAAACAGTCACAAGTTCGCTACAGCAAGCGACTAGTGAGGCTGCCAAAGAGCTAGTTGATGCCAATAGTCAAGCGTTACAAGAGCGCCTGCAAATAGGGGTAAGAGAAGGCTTAGAGGACGCCAAAGATATTCGTAAAGGTTATCAATTGGGCTTGCTCAAAGGGCTAACGCAAGCCAAACAGACGGACACCCGCGAATTGGGAGAACAGCTACAAGCATTGCGTAGTCACACCGATACCCAAGCACAGTCCGAAGTGTCACAATCGTTAACACAACTTAACAAAACGGTCAAAAAAGAGGATTTAGAGGAATCCCCTTTGGAACTGGTCAACCGCCTAGTGAAGGAGAGTGCCCCGAAACAGAGCGAGAGTTTTCGGATTTTGTAAGTGGATTTGAAGCGGGAGTTCAGATGCAACAGAGACTAAGTGAGCAATCAACACACCGCTTATTGCAAGCAACTATAGTCCTGTTAGGCGTTCTCTGTTTCATCTTGATTGGCTACAGTGCCTCCCGCACAAACCAGCGAATCGCAGCATTGATGATCGGCGGTGGATTAGTCGGAGCAGGCGTATACGCAAGTGTAAAAATGCACATTAAAAGGGAACAGGGAACAGGGAATAGGGAACAGTGAATGAGCCATGCGCAGTTGTTGTGGATTGAAATAAAGACGCTTTGTTTTTTGCTTTCAACTTAGAACTGAATTTTTTTTCTGTTAAGAGTTCCCTGTTCCCTGTTCCCTCTAAAGAGTGAGGTTTTTATGCGGTTATTTAGCACAGTAGCAACAGCTTTATTCATTGGATTTTGTGTTCTTTCGTTCGCTCCAGGGGTTTTGGGATTGACGCTTGGGAGTGGGTTGTTTGGAGCAGGTTTATATGGGTTCTGTACAGAAACGTTGGTTTAAAAGGGAACTCTTAACAGGGAACAGGGAACAGAGAGTTTGGGATGGGGATTTGACCCCAACCCAAACTGGCAACCTGTAGAGGATGGGGTTTTAAACCCCAAGTGAGGGAACAGTGAACTCTTAACTGTTCCCCGTTCCCTGTTAAGAGTTCCCTCTCTGGATAAATCCGTCGGGCGGCTGAAATTTTGAGGAGTTAAAACTATGGTACTGGCAATTTCCCCCACATATTCCCAACAATCTCCATCACCAGAGGGATTCGGACTTTATGAGGCAGCGAACATAAATAACATCCTCTTTGGGAGGTGGCTCAAACAGCAAGAGGAATCTCTGAGTAAGAAAGCCTTCCGTGAATTACTCAAAGGGTACGGGCTGAAAAGGCGCGAGGCTACCAAGTTTATAGTGCGATTCGTTGAATGCTGAATCGCGGTATCCAGTCCGTACATAAGCATTC
>JBHYDF010000115.1:0-26752 GCA_051861145.1 Nostocaceae cyanobacterium | reverse complement strand
TATTCCTCTACCCATTTCAGGGTTGGTTTGTACCCAACGAATCGCACTCCTGGTCTGAACCCATAGGAATTTGGTTCAAATTTGGCTTCCCATTCTGGCTGTAGCGCCATTTTTACTAGGGATTGCAGGGCACGGTCATGCATTGTAGGTATACCTAGGGGTCGCTTTTCTTCCTTTCCGGGTTTGGGGATCCATACCCTTCTAGTTGGTTTAGCCTTTGACCCTAGGCTTAATTTGGCAACTAAGGCAAAACGTTGCTTGGGCGTTAGTGACTTTACGCCATCCACCCCGGCTGTTTTCTTACCTTGGTTGTCTTGTGTTACCCTTCTAACCGCCAAGCATTTAGCCGACCAGGACTTCATCAAGGTTTTCTGGAGTCTGCGAACTGCTTTGACATCACCACGTTCTGAGGCTCTGTAGATTCTTTTTTGCAACTTGTAAACACGTTTTTCTAGCTTGTGCCAGTTAATGTGTTTCCATTCCACCATCGATTTGTCACCTTGAACAAGGCGAGACGGCTTGTCCTTCAAGGGAGGGACAGTTGTTTCACCTGATTCAGATGTGACTTGTCGTGTTTTAGACTTATTCATTGCTACTATGACTCCACATTCCAAATTACCGTGAGTTCGTCAGCATATCTCTGGAATTACCCAGAGCGTTCGCTTCTAACTCAATCTTCCCTAACGCCACATACGGTTAGCACCTACTCAGTATCGACCGACTGAGAGTGTACGTTAGGTTACTTCGTTCCGAATGACCATTGGTTGAGCCAATAGAAGTGATACTCTCCGCCGGGTTTCTTGGGAGTGCTTACTGGTCAACGTAGAACTTGCCAGCCCCCTTTATCCTTTACCATTTTGGTTCCGGTGTCTAAGCCTTATTCCACTGGTTGTTCATGACGACGGTTCAAATGTATCTTCGCTTGCGCTACTCGTAGGCTCTTGCTCGAAGGGAACCAGCTTTAGGCTGCCAGTTTTACCTCCTTTTCACCCCGCTTTAGAGATTGATGACTAGTCGCTACTCTAGGGGTGATGCTTTCACCGCTGCACCTGCGGGGAGGGACTTCTACCTTAAATCAGTAGTCACCCTCAAGGTCATTCAGTTGTTAGGGCTGTCCCGGTTTCCCGGTTCTTTTGCCCTACCACTCGTCCCTAAGTATTACTACTTATTTAGAGTGAACGAATCGCACTCTACGCCTGAACCTACAACCCATTCCAATAAATGGTTTTGTGCTAGGTCTGCTGTCGGTTGAGTGTTATTATCTTCGATTGTGTAGTCCATTTTGGTAACTCCGATGTGTGTTCATCGGGGCTACCCACTATTTGAGGTAAAATTTGAGCGCGACTGAAAATCAAATGGTGCGATGCAGGTGTTCCATTTCGGTTTGGTCTAAACGTGTAAAAAATCCGGCAGCGAACGTCCCATCTGGCACGCACTCCGGCGCGTGTCTGATAACAAGCGGGGCGGTTTTCCTGTTTGGGTCGTTGGCTTAAACAGCAGATAAATTAGCTGTCGGATTTTTCTGGTTTTGATGAAACGGTACATATTTAGCAAGGCGCAAGTTTTTTCAGATGAAATCTTCACGGTGTAAAGGTTTCAGAGAATTGATGCCATTTGATTACAGTTGCTTTACCTTTACCTCAACACACAAACCTTGTTAGATTGAAATTGCTTATTTTCTTTGGTTGGTTGCTTGAGTAGCAAACCATGTGTTTGGCGATCGCCCCTTGAAGTTAAAGGTTAAAGGTTAAAGGTTAAAGGGTAAAGGTATTTTTCTAACATTCCCCCTTTCCCTTTCCCATGCACCCCTTCTTTGTTTGGGAATTGCCAGCCTTGTGTCTGTGTGTGGGCAGCCAGCCGATTTCTTTTGTAATGTTAGGTACTGTAATGGTACTGATTGAAGTTCTTTCCCACAATTTCGGCCCGGGAAGAGATTGTAGAGCCAGACTTTTTTTCAAATTTGGGTCACAAATTTGAAAAAAAGTCTATTCTTCCTCTGCCTTTGTATGTTAATATTGCGTACAAAGGCAGAGGAAAACGGGCAAGAGCAGTATTGCTGTTGCCAAGCTCTATCTTGTCTTTTTTTTGAAGGCAAGCACTGCCTACCCTGGCTGAGTCGTGAGATGCCGCTAGCTCCATACAGTTTGTTGGTTTCAACTGCCCAGTATCCGCCAACACTGTTTTCTAACGGCTCGCCTCATTATTGTGGTTAGTTAAATAATGTTTTGGTTTTACCTCCTGTTTAGCCTGCTCTAGTTTATGTTTGCAGAGATACTGGGATTAGGTTAACACTTTTTGGCAGTTTTTAAAAGATAGGTTCTGAATATTTTTTGCTTAAGTTTTTGCCCCAAGAAATTTGTTTATAAATTGGCAAAAACTTTGTCTAATTGCGTGTGTATTTCTTTCTGATAAACAAACGTATAAAACGTTCCTCTCCCTATCTGAGTTCAAGAAAGTGCCTGACGCATTGTTTTTGTTCAATTAATTCGGTGTGAGGATGCTCCCGCACTTGCGCTCATAATTCGACTTGAAAAATGTCTATATGTGTAAACTTACATAAATTTTCGGTGTAGAGATGGTTTTCGGCTCTACACGTGATGAGAATTTGTGTTCTCGCAACCAGAATTTTTGACACGCTTTTGTGTGGGAAAGCAGTGTGGTGTGGGTTCGCGCATAAAGTGAAAATGTTGCACATAAAATGAAAATTTTCGCTATAAGCGTGAAAATTGGGTCTGTGTAACCCTTATGTTGTCGTAGCGTCATGACGATCGCCTTTTACACTTTAATGACCCAAACCCTTACCCTACAAGAATTTAGCCGATTTTATCCCCAATAATGCAGAAATTTTCAATTTATGCGCGAATTGTGTAGGAATTTTTCACGCTTATAGCGATAAATTTTCAATTTATGCGCGACAACATAAGCCAGAACCCCTATGATTCCGTTGAGAAATTTTCATTTTATGCGCGAACCCACAGCAGTGTAAGTTCGCGCCCCAATCGTGAAAATGTCGCACAAAACCGTGAAAATTTGTTGCGGAGTATGCGGCGATCGCCCGTACATGCCCAGACGGCTTTTCCGCCACCTTTGAAAATTTCCGATAGCGCCCGGAACGATTCGTACTACCCTTGGGAAAAACCTGCTCCATTTGCAAGCGCCTTGGTCACGAGGCGGTGTTTTACCGCGCTCAAAAACTGTTTTGAGCGCGGTAAAACCGCCTCGTGACCCCCCAAGGCAATTGCCTATCCTACGCGCATTATTTGATGAAGGCGCTTGCATTTTGGATAACTTTATGAAAGCCCCTGCCACGCGGGGGAGCAACACACGCGCCGGGCAAGTTGTGAGTTGAAACCTTTTTTTTTAAAGAGTGCAAAAATTGTTGTGAATTGATGGCACTTTGGCAGAGGATATATTTTAAAGCTCTTACTGATTGCCCCAAGCGAGTGAACACCAAAACTTGCGCCAATTTCTTCAATTTCGACCCAGAATCGCTGGCGTTAACCGAACCAGTACCGCTAACTTTACACCCGGCTGAGGTTTATATCAACAGTCTTGGTGAAGGGTCTCGTCGGACAATGCGAGAGGCGTTGAATGCGATCGCTCGACTTCTGACTCATGACACTTGTGATGCTAGTACTTTGGATTGGTCGAAGTTGCGCTACCAACATACTGCTGCGGTACGGTCGGTGTTGATGGAAAAATACAGCCCGGCAATGGCTAATAAAATGCTGTGTGCCCTGCGGCGGACGCTCAAGGAAGCATGGCGGTTGGGGTTGATGTCATTAGATGAGTATGGACGGGCAGCTGATATTGGATCTGTGCGGGGTAAGAGTTTACCCAAAGGGCGGGCACTCAATTCATCAGAAATTTCTACGCTTTGGGATAATTGTCTTCATGATAACTCGAACTTGGGGGTGAGGGATGCGGCACTGTTGGCGGTTTTGACGGTAGGGTTGCGGCGCAGTGAGGTAACACACCTTGCTTTAAGCGATTTTAAACCGCGCAGTCGGTCGTTAACTATCCGCTCGGCTAAGGGGGAGAAGGAGCGAATTGTATACTTGCCAACTGAGGCGGTGCAGGTAGTAAAAGATTGGTTGGTTATCAGGGGATATGAGCCAGGACCGCTATTTTATCCATTGGATAGGGGGCACAACATAAGAAGACGGCTCCTTAGCGAGCAAGGGATATTGCGAGCTTTGCAGCGCCGTTCGTTACAGGCGGATGTGGATACATTTACTCCCCATGATTTGAGAAGAACTTTTATTAGTAATTTATTAGATGCAGGAGCGGATATTGTCACGATATCCAAGCTTGCAGGTCATACCTCACCAAGTACTACTTCTAAGTATGATCGACGTGGGGAAGAAGCAAAGAAGCGGGCGATTGATTTATTGAATGTACCATTAAAAAGTACGAAGGATAGCACAAGCCAAGCTGCATATCCTCAGCAACAGAAAGAACAAAAACAGCCTCGGCGTAACCTCAAGGTAACATCTTTTCTAAAATGCCCCAGCTGCAAATTAAAAGAACTTCAAAAAAATGGTTTTCAAGTCTTAGCCGATGGCAACAAGCACCAACGCTTTCGATGTAAGAGCTGTGGCTATGTGTTTACGCCTCTGTTAGAGGTTCCTGATTAGAAATTAAAAGTTAGAAATCTGTACGTTAATTTTCTGTTGCTTTACGATCGCTTTTTATCGGAGTTCAAGACTATCAGAATTGCCCTACTTCCTGTGAGCGATCGCCCGTATAGACCCGAAGGATTTTGTGATTTGAAGAAGATTATGGACAGATTGTCCAATTTTACCTTCTAAAAGATGTCCAACTATTTCCTTGTACTCTACCAGATGGTGGCACTTGCCGAACTTGAGCTATAAGACAGCGGGTATTTTGGGCAAGTTTGAGTTGACTACACCATTGGTCAAACTCTTCTTCCATTTTTGTTATCATGTCCAAAATCTTCTTCCATTTTTGTTATTATGTCCATTTTCTTGTTCCAAACTAACAATGTTTTTGCCTAAGCCCAAACACGAAGTTATCGGTATTTCAGCTTACAATGTGTCCAACTTCTCCTTACTTACCTGTCCAAAATCTTTTTCAAGTCACACTCTCTCTTGAGAGAGTGCGCGACACACAGTTGCTAGTCGGTGAAGCCCCCACATTCTTGTTCTAAAACCCCCAATAGCTTTTCTTCTAACGGCGTCAAATAAGGGCGCTTCACCTCGCCCAAGTGTTTTAAAACGCTAATCGCTGCTTCTTCCAAAGTGCCGCTATCACGTAGCCTCCTGATGCGATCGCACATTTTCTGCCGAAGCTGACATTCTTCTGGCAAGTAGTCAAGTGACTTCAGGTAGTCCAGCCTCACGGTGTATTCTTCATCCCAGGCAGTCACCGTGCAACTAAAATCGTTGACTTTACTAACTATGCACCAGCATCCACCTTTGCCCCTTAACTCAGGGTTGTCCTTGGCAACAATCTGACAGACTTCCCCTACACGATAGGGATTGGTTACTTTGGTACGTTCCATAATGCGTTGAACAATATCTTTGATAATACGCCCCGATGGTACTTTACCACCAGCTTCGGTCACAGCCTGCTGCCATACTTCACTTTGTTGGTCTGGTTGAAGTTGGGTCAATGGTCTAACCTGGCGCTCGCTGGTGGGCAAAATGTGAACCATTGGTTCACATTTTTCAGATAAGTTATCGACAACAGCAGCTGCTTCAATCAGATAATAAGGATGTCGGCGACTGTAACCAAACCGATCACGGCAATACTCTTCAAAAGTTTTATGAGTAGAGCGGTAAAGACGACGGTTACGCAATTCTTTCAAGGCTTTGCCTGCGGTGTAAAACGCTCTTTCTACTTGGCGCTCCAGGTGAAGGCGGTCCCGTTGTTCCGCCTCGGTCAGTTCTTCGGGTTCAATAACTTCGGCTAATGCAGCATCACCTGGAATCAGGTTTTCACTCTCAGGCGGCAACTGCTTCCTATTGGCTTGGTTATCGAATAGTTCGCTCATGCAACCACCTCCAAACCAAAATGTCTCGCGCAAAATTGCCAGTTGACAGGGTACATTTCGTAGACACTGTTTTCTGGAATAAACCACCGCAGTGCAAATTCTTTGGGGACAATTTCAATGGGGCGATGCTCCAAAACAGCCGCCTTTTGGCGAACGCAAAAAGGATTCTCGTAACGTAGAGCTAAATGGACTTTTGCCGCATTGTTGTGAAGCTTGGCTTTTCTCAAAGCCAAAGGTTCTTCCTTGTGTAAGGGGTAAAATTCTCCAACAACCTTCCGGTTATCGCTTCGCTTCTGAACTGGTATGTATGTCATGATAGATGTAGTTTTTTTAAACTCAACTTCCCCGTCCTCGTCACAGGACGGGGTTTTTCGTAAGATAATTAGCTCCGAAAAGTATTATCACTGTCATCCATAAGAACATTTATAGAGTAGTACCGGGCTATTGAGCAATTTATCTTCATAAACATTTAGATTAGTACCGCGCTATAATTTAGGCATTGAGTTAGACATTCCAAATGGCACGACCGGGTGGCAATCCAGATTTTGGCACAAAGTATCGCTTTGACTACGGCAGGGATGAGCCGCTATCAGAGCAGGTAAAGGTATTGATGCATCCTCAAATGAAGTGCCAACTAAAAAATCTGGCTCAACAGAAAGAATGTACGGTGCCAGATTTAATCAGAGAAGCCATTGACCTATATTTAGCTAGCCAGCAGACCTCCCAAGCTAGCTAGAACTTCAACTTCGGGATTGTCAGAAATATTGGTAAGTCACAAGACAAAGGCAATCCAACGGGAACTGCCTGGTGCGGCTGCATTTGGGAGATCGCCGTTCGGCACGTCTGCGATGAACGCAGGTGTTAAGGAAAGACCTGTTAACAAGATTGATTATGTTCCTCTGTATATAATCTTTTGGTGGACGCTCGATTCTCCTGTTCAACAGAAAATTGCTACTCAACCGGGATGGCTCCAGTTTTTGTCGTTTTACTTTCCGCGTGGAAGGATACCAACAACCTATGGTGTAGATGAATCCGTGCCTACTGGTTACTGGAGGGCAATTGAGATACCCGTGGAGTCAGAAGAAGGGAAATGAGCGGTCTTGAGGGATAGCGATCGCTCCTGAACATGAATTTTTTTTTGCGCTTATGAGTTGCCAGAATGCCTTTATGCTTTACGTGCCCGCGTATCGCTTAACTTTTCAAAGATTGTCCCTTGCAGTCTTTTCATTTTTTAAATCTTTATCTTCTTTATGTTCCAAGTTAAATTTTTCCCAAACTAACCGCCATTCCGAGTCCAATTTTGTCGCTGAATTGACAGAGACGTTTTTTAAGTTAGCGCCACTTAGATTAGCGCCACTCAGATTAGCACCACTCAGATTAGCGCCACTCAGATTAGCACCACTCAGGTTGGCATTCTTCAAATTAGCCCTTATCAACCGAGAATTACTTAAATCAGTATTCCGCAAGTCAGCATTTCTCAGTTTCGCATTACTTGCTTGAGCGTTCTTGAGAACTGCTTTGCTTAAATTTGCACCATTAAGGAACGCGCAACTCATGTAAGCGCCAGTGAAGTCAGCACCCAATAATCTTGCTCCCCTTAGATTACAATTCCACAAATAAGTACCATTGAGATTGCTACTGGTAAGATTGGCACTGATTAGCTGGGCATTGGTAAGATTAGCACTACCGAGGTTAGCATTGATTAATTGGGCATTGTTAAGATTAGCACTACCGAGGTTAGCATTGATTAATTGGGCATTGTTAAGATTAGCACTACTGAGGTTAGCATTGCTAAGATTGGTGTTTACCAACTGGGCATCGGTGAGATTCGCATTACTGAGGTTGATTCCGCCCAGATAAATTCCTTCTAGATTAACTCCTATCAGAGTCGCGTGACTCAAATCAGTAGAGAATAAGTTGACACTGTAATCGTGAAATTGTTTCTCATCCATATCATTCTGTTTTTTTATTTGGTGAAGGTGGGACAACAACCAAAAAAATGTGAACAACTTGTGGTTGTTGCCCCAAAGGAAATAGGGAATTCGTAACAATTAAGAGTTCGGTGCTTGTTGTCTGCGACAAGTACAAACCAGACATGATGCTGCGCAAATCAATCATATCTGATGTGATGCTACTGCGATACACACTCATAGAGCCTATCGCGGTAGAAAATTTTGAGCTAATAATTAAAAAAATCGCGCAAAATTAACATTTATTGATGACAATAATTAACACCTGTTAACTCTTTAAATTAACACCTATTAACTCGATTGAGTTAATAGGTGTTAACTCAATCGAGTTAACATAAGAGTGGGTTTACTTTCAAGAAATCATTGTTTAAGATAGATTTAGCGCTTAGTTTACAGACACGCAAAACTCACAAACTGGCAGTTGAAGGGTGGATGTAAAAGTAAATCCTTTATATTCTCCCTTCTTTCTTTTTTTGCGTTCGTCTGAAGAAGAGCGTAGTTTTCTTGGAGCCTGTAGAGATTGTTTTTAGATGGATGAAAAAAGGGCGGTAACTACCGCCTTTTTTTTTATTGGCTTGCGCCAAAAATCCAATCGATCTCCCGATTTTGTTCGCTTGCCACGGGGAACATTTATTAAGAGTGGCAAGTTTTTTTGAGTAATCACAGTTCGTGCCAATACTTGGAGGGTTTTGGGGTAATAGGGAAAGGGAAAATCAGTTATCAGTAAACAGTTATCAGTTATCACTTCCTTGCTTTTTACTGATAACTGATAACTGTTTACTGATAACTGAAAAGTGGGCAGGCCCAAACCCCAACAACGACTCCAAAGCTGTTTACTGATAACTGATAACTGTTAACATGCATACCTTATCCCTTACAGTATTGCAGTCCGTGCAATTAACACCTGTTAACTCGAATAGTTAACACCTATTAACTCGAATAGTTAACACCTGTTAACTCGAATAGTTAACACCTATTAACTTGAAAAAAATCACCAGAAATGGGTTTACTTTTATGGAGAATGGTTTTAGTATGGAGAATAATTTGGCTGGACTAGTCAAAGCTCACTATTAAGTTCGCGCCTGAACGTACTAGGCAATTTCAAACTGTTTGATGCATCAATTTCAATCGGTTGTGAAACGAAAGAAAACTGCAAAAAACTAGGGGTATAGGGGTGTGGGGTGTTTCAACAGTTATCAGTTATCAGTAAACAGTTATCAGGCGCGTAAATTTTTCAGGACTTGCGCTCCAAAGCTGATAACTGATAACTGATAACTGATAACTGTTAAATCCCCTACACCCTTATGAAGTGCGGGATCTGAATAATTCACGCCTGGAAATTTCTTCAGAACTTGGAATTTCTTAGTGGTTCAAGCGCGATTTTTTCAGCTCTGAATATTGGAGAAAATATGAAGATTGATTGGTCAGAATTCTATCCGCATCAAGATATCCCTGATCTGACACAAGAAATGATTAGAGGTGGGAACTCTGGGACTATAAGTAATGCAACAGAGAATGGAGCTTTTTATAGCGATTCGGGAATTCTAAGCCGAAGAATCAAAGTCGGCGTGGAAAAAACCTGCACTGGTACCGCAACCCTTTTGGCTTATTGCCTTGTCAACCAGATTTTGGGTAAGGGTTCTCAAAACGAGCGGGGTTCGAGCGAGTTAACTGAGAATAATCGCAGTAAGCCCGCTCGTTTTGAGTGTCTTTGCGCGTTTTGTGTAGATTAGTGCGTCCCCCAGATGGTTTTTCTTTGACAGAAAAATCTTAAAAATGTAAAAAATCACAAAAAATCCAGGGCTTATAGTGGTGTCTCTACCTCGTCCCTTCCGAGAAAACTTACTTAAAATAAGCGGCAAGACCTTGCAATAAGCCATGCATGGTTGCGTTTGGGGCGCGTATGTTTTTCCACGGGCATTTGAAAGGGTGTTCTCTATTTCTCGGTTGAAAGTTTGTTCTGCATATAGCTTGGAGCTTTAACAGTTATCAGTTTAAGTCAAGCAGTTATCAGTTAAGAGTTAGGAGTCACGAAGTTTGATAACTGATAACTGTTTACCGATAACTGAGCTATAGGCAGCTTGAGCATTTTGACAAAGGAGGTCGTAGCATGATGAGCGGACTGTTCGACACCAAAGCCAACAGTACCTCACAATCATCTGTTGATGGAAACCAAGGTTCGGAGCCAACCAGAGTGGAGTACCTAGCGCTTGATGAAATCCGCAAGGACGGTGGAACCCAGCCCAGAGCTACTATTGATTTAAAGCATGTATTGCTACTGGAAGAACAGATGGAAGACGGGCAACAACTAGAGCCTGTTGTCGTTTTCTACGATGGTGAATCATATTGGTTGGCTGATGGGTTTCACCGCTTTTGCGCTCATCGCAATCGAGCATCTGTTGCGATCGCCGGATTGTGCCCAGAGGTTCCCGATCCGGGAACCTCTCCCCGAATCTCCGATTCGGGGCAACCAGGCGGAGCCTGGTTGGGGCACCCGGCGCGCCGGAGCGATCGCTTGTATTATCTACCAAGGTACAAGGCGGGATGCAGTTCTTTACTCGGTGGGCGCGAATGCCGATAACAAACCAGCTTTAGGGAGATCCAAAAAATAAAATGCCCAGCCCTATCAAATATATTTTTGGTAAACCCAAGAACTGGTGAGCGTTCCGCCTGGAAGGCGGAACGCGAGGGCTGGGCATTTTATTACTGGTAGGTTCCTTACCTCGTTTACAGCAAGACAAAAGACGGGCAGTTATGACTTTGCTGCAAGACCCAGAATGGGGAAACTGGAGCGATAGGGAAATTGCTCGTCAGTGCAAAGTTGATCATAAAACCGTGGGGAAAATCCGAGAAGAGTTAACTGGGGAATTCCCCAGTAAGAATGAGCCGCGAACCTACAAAAGCAAACACGGCACTGTCGCCAAGATGAACACTGTTAAAATTGGCAAGACTGATCCAACTAACGGTACTCGTGAGCAGATGCATCTCGAACATTTGAATTTTGAGAGCGACCAATACCAAATAGCTCATCGGGACCAGCTTGTGCAAGGTGGGTTGGTAGAAATTCATGTTCCCAACAATATCTTGATAAATGGTCGCACCGGACGAGTTGCCACTGTTTGCGATCGCACAGTAGATGTTTGGGTAAGAGATGTTAACACTATGGTTATGCACAAGCACACCTTAAAGCACCAACTCTTAAAACCAGTGGCAATGGAATTAGAACCGCAATTAGTTGAAGTGTGCGAACGCATCAAATTTTTGAGAAATTGTAACCTCGATCCGTTTGAGATAGAAATACTTCTGTTGCTAGAGCGCAACGTGGCTTTTACACCAGTCGAATTGGAGTATCTTACTCAAATGCAACTACGTCACCAATCCTTAAGAAGGGATGCATGTTAAATCAGTTATCAGTTATCAGTTATCAGGAGCGTTCAAGCGCGGCATTGCAATTAACAAGAGTGAACTCGATTGAGTTAACACCTATTAACTTAAAGAGTTAAAAGATGTGGATTTACTTTCAAGAATTATATGTTTAAGATGGATTTGGCTCCTGTTTACAGAGCCACACAGCTCAACGCTTGTAATTATTGAAGGGGGATGCGAAAGAAAAATGAATTCTTTAATCTTCTCCCTTCTTTCTTCTTCTGTGTAATCGTTGTTTTGCCAGTCCAAATTATGTTTTGCACTTCGGCTTGGAGATTGTTCTTGTATGGACTAAAGGGCGATAATATTCGTCCTTTTTATTGGCATCGTTTTTCAGGCATACGAGTATGTTCTGATAGTTGTCAACCCTTCGGGAATTCAAAAAAAGGTCAAGTTTTATGGAACACTCTTCCAACGCATTCATAACACTAATTCAATCTAAAAAACAGCTAGCAATTAGTGGTATTTTACTGTTGATGGGCGGTTTTATAACTTGGAAATATAGACAAGAACAGTACGAAAAATTTCTTGTTCAACAGCAGAAAGAATGTCAACAAGATTTCGATATTGCTGATAATTATGTCAAGAGTAGTAAATATCTTTACACACGTTATTACTTCAAGAATTTGTCAAACAAAAAACATACTCCACAACTAAAACAGCCTGGTATTAATGTACCTTTTGAGCCAGGAGAGAGCTATATATTAATGTATGATTATCCAGCGAAATTGATTCCTGATAAACCCCATTATTCAGGACAATTTTTTTCAAGAATGATTGGGGAATGGAAAACTACTCCTCCGCCTTTGATGGTAATAGCTGATTCCTTGCCTTTACACTCACAACAACTAGGACTAGCTATTGTTACTAGTTCTTGCTCTCCGAGGCCTTTTACAGTACCACTAAAGAATTTGTATAAGATTTAGAAGCGCATATTTAAACCAAGCTGCCATTTGAAAGTGTGTTGAAAGCGAACGTTTCTGTTGCTTCGTTTGTCGCTTTAACTGCATTCGGAGGCGGCTGTATAAATCGTTCTTTTTCTTTATTCGCGACAAATGTATTTTCGACTTATATGCAATTTATACAACAACAATTAGAACACAATGTAGCGAAAACAATTGCAATACGATGGTGGTGGAAGCAATACTCATGGAGTGCTTACCAGCTGCCAAGCGGTGTCAAGGTAATGAGCTTACGCCAAATGGCTCTGATGGTCGGGCAACCCAAAAGCAATGTCAAAGAATTTGTGAATGAAAACAAATTAGAGACAATAACTGTAACTATACCCAACGGAGCAATAATTAATGCAAACACGCTGCCTACTGTAGCAGCTTATTTACAGCAACTGCTGTTATCCGGGAATTTGCAGCAACATCGATTGTCTCTGTGTCGTCATGAGTGGAAAGAATTGATAGCAGCACTGTCAAATAACGACCAAAACAAGGATTTGTTTGTACCAAATCCTAACTTCTTTAAAAACAATTACCGACTCGTAACAGCCAAACCGATTTACATAACACTGTCAAACAACATTCCCTTAGAAATTTTAGTTCTAGAAACAGGGGAATGCCACATCAGCTGTACTGAAGGTTTGAATTGTATTCATGCTGAACCCAATTGGTTATTAGAAGGCTCTGCCAAAAAATTAAGAATCCTGACGAAATTGAATGTATCACCCTTGACAACGCAATGCCAAATAGCAACCCAGTCGGGCATAAGACAGGTATATACACTTAGTTATGATGACTGGTTATCTATATGGGAATACTTTGCAAAGCATGGAAGAAAGCGGGCGATTGATGTTTTGAAAGCTTGTGCCAAAGAAAGCATTCCCAGTCGGGTTGCTTCTTTAATCCCAATGTACAGGAAGTAATCTTCTTCAAGGTTAATTTTTTGGGGACGCACGCTTTACACATAAATCGCGCTCCCGACCAAAACGCTCGTCAGCGGTTTTTTCGCAGTAATCCACTTCTTACCTTGCAGTAAGACCGCTGACGAGCGTGAGAACCCTTACCCAAAATCTAGGCAGTCCTTGTCAACAGACCAAAACGTTTGAGTGAGTTTATGTAGGTTTTTTGCACGGGGTTAATTTGATGAAATCAATAAATTTCTGTCCGCTTAATAATTGGGATTAACAACTGATACATTGCCACACGTAGGGCAATAACATGAAGAACGCCATTGATTCATCTGTTTTGGATAAATCATGATGTTGTAGTATGTAAACCAAGTTTTGATAGGTAGAATAATTGCTAATGCCATCAAAAGTACTGTTCCCAAGGTAAATGTTGGTTTCATAAAACTGAGCAACAAAATAATAGGAATAATGACAAACCATGAGAGTTTTTTCTTTTGTGGTGGGGCTAACTTTTGAGCCAAAACAGAACTGGTTGTCCCACTGACACTGAATATAGAAAAAAATGTAGAAAAGGGCGAAGTGTGTCCAAATAAGTTTGTATCGTATGTCTGTTCAGACCAAATAGCTGACACCTTCAGAAGTTGGTTTGATTTGCAATGCGGACAACAAATCATCTTTCCATCTCCTCAACTGTTTGATAAGAGTTCTGATTCTTTAATTGTTGATTCCAAGTAGTATTTGGCTTGAGTAGTATAGCTTGTGGTAAAGCGTTAGGAACTGCTTTGTTGCAAGTTGTGGGCATAGCAATAACCACGTTTGGTACATTTTGCAGAAATTCTATGGGGATTTTGGCGTACTCGCTATCAATAGTTAGATATAGTGTCCTATGTTTGTGAGGAGTGTTTAACGTTGCTAGGGATAATATCTCTATTGGTGTATTTGCCAAAACAGCCTTAGTTGTGGAACCATCACCCATAGTCAGGTGGAACCAACCTTGCTTACGCTGACTACCGGGATGCAAATCCATAATGTCATTATTAGTATTTGTGATTGGATATAGATATGCGCCCTTTACTTCATTATGATCAAGACTGCGTGTTAGAAATACTGCGTTTGTATTATCATCTGCGTATACCAGATTACGTTTGTAAAGAGCTTGCACTAACTTTTTGGGGAGAGCGCGTACGTGTGTGAGATGATGCTCAACTTCTGCCCAGCAATCATGATTGAGTTGAGGTGGTACAAATATGCGCTTCGTTAGAGATTGAGCCATGTTTAAAGCTTGGGTTCTGGTGTGGTGAGTAACAGCTTGTAGCATTCCTTCTTCCCCAAAGCGATCGCGCAACCAAACAACTGCATTATCAAATTCACATCTGTTTACATGCATAACCAGTGAGAGCGCATTCAAGGCATCAGTACCGATGTTGAGAGTGTGGTTGTTAGAGGTCCACTTGTATTTATCGTGCTTATCTTGATTTAAGCCCAACTCGTAAGCCACTTGTTCTAAGGGTAAATCTAAAAGAAGCTTGGTTTGGTGTCGTAGAGATTGCAGTTGTTGTTCTAAGTGTTGCCGCAGCTTCTCGGAAGCGATCGCTTTTTGGGATGCCCGTTTTTCTAACTCAATTATTCGAGAGCGATCGGCTAATTGATGATTGATAGTTTGAATGGTAGGGTCTGATAAAATTCGCGTCAGAAGTTGCTGTGCCGTCTCTCCCTGTTTTGGTGCCAGGCGGTCTAATTCCAGAGTGAGGGGTTTTTGGTTGACTGCCGAATAATATTCCTTAATTTTGGTGTGAGTGGCAATGCTTGCCTTTACTCCCCTTTCAATACCCAAATGTGCCAGCGCTTGGGCATAACTATCTTGAAGTTGGGATAGTTTTTCTCTTGTGCCAAGCAATTGGCGACAGTTAAGCTTACCTCGCTCATCCAGTGGTACGAGATAAGCATGAATATGGGGGGTAATTTCATCTAGATGTAATTGTGCCCTGACTAGGCGATCGCCCCAAGTAGAGTGCAACCAAGTAACTGTTGCAGACACGAAATCATCTAAGCGTTGTTTGTTATAAGTGGAACCAGCACTTTCATTGAGAGGACGAAAATATTCGGGACTGGCACTGAGCAATAATTCCACTGCCAACACCGCATTAGAGCGAATTTTGCGCTCACCAATTTTGGCCTTAACCAAAGTTGCTAAATCTGGGTCAGATGGACTGCCAATCAGGCGCACATTTGTTGTAACCAGAGGATTTGCATTCGGGGTATCTCGATCTCTTGCGGTATGAGCTGAGTTCCCGACTAGCGACCCCCAAGATTTGATTTTTTGGATTCTACAAATAGCTAGCGGCATAGCTGCGAGACTTCTGTCGTCCTAAAAAAAATGTTCGCTCTTGCTCTTATTAGACTCATTTTAGTGAACCGATTGGGACGTTTACAATTACCAGAAAATCTATTTATTTTTTTCCGTCAAAATAGTTTTGTAATTTTTGGTTGAATTAATTTGTGTATTTGTATTGAAAAATTTCTGATGACCACGAATACTATGCTTGTCTGAATCGTGTAATTCTACGTAAACCGTTTTGGATTAAGTTGCACTTCTTTGTGTATTTACATTGAAAAATATTTTTGACTACGAATATTATGTTTGTTTTTATCGTGTAATTACACGTAAATCATTGGGGATAGTTTTGTAGCTAAAAATCATTAATCACAAGGGATTTAGGAGTTTTAATTTTTAACTGTGTCAACAGAAAAAGTGTGCAGATTGGATTTTTTGATACCAATAATTTTCCAGTTATTTACCGGGTTTAGAGAATCTATCTATTGTCTGATTGTGTTCAGGGCTAGTAATTGGTTAATTAAAAAATAAGTGAATTAATTAAACGAGTGCGCTCTGTGTGATGACGACAAGCTTTTCTGTTTTATCTATAAGCAATTCTCATGATGAACTGTCTATTTTCTCGAGCAAATTTACTTGGTGGGAGATAGAATGAATTTTGGAATACTCAGTTACAAAATCAAAGATTTTTCGAGCGCTCAGCTTGAGAGAATGTGTAGTGAGTTCACAAACGAATTAATGAAAAGCTGTAAAATTCGTTGGCTATTTTTTTGTCAGCTATGCGAGAATTTTTGGATGAAAAAGGCTTTGACTTGTCAGTAATGCTCCGTGTACACCAAATTTACTTATCTATTAGAGCCATAAATCCTTGCTAGGAGCATTTTACAAATTTTTCTTCTTTATTGATTTTCGGTGGAGGAATTTGGAGGAAAGTTTGACGGTCGTGCAGACAAAAAATGATAATTATTGCTAATAATCTACCTCCAATTACCTCCAAATTCCTCCACGATATGAAAAAAAAATGAGTTAATTCCTCAAAAATCATGAGTAAAAATACTTTACAGAGAAATATTGATATTAATTCTTCTCCCCTACTAATTTTGGCTTTAGATTTTGGGGGGAGCGCAACCAAAGGAATTTACTGTAAATTCGACCAAAGTCCAACGGCAAAATTGTTGCTTAAAGAACCAGAAGTGGTAAAAGTACCATTGGAATCGGTCATCTGTGATTCAAATTCAGATATTTTAGGTAGAACCGAACCTGAAAATGTTGCATGGGTGAGTTATCGAAACGAAACTTTTGCAGTTGGTTATTTAGCTAAGAATAAGTATTATGCCAACGCCGGTTTGAAACAATTGAAGTATGAACGAGCGATCGCTAAAACTTTAGCAGCGGTTTGGACAGCTTCACAAAAGCTCAAATTACAGCCTCCTTTTCGACTAGCGCTTGCTTGTTTACTGCCACCAGGGGAGTTGGAGAACAAATATTGTTTCCTTGAGCAACTTAGAGCAGTACTGGCTGACTACACAACACCATCCGGACGAATGCAGGTTACGCTAGTAGAGTTCAAGTGCCTGCCAGAGGGAGCGGGAATATACCTGGCATACCAAAAGAAAATAGGGGAAGCAATCAAAACAAAAGTGATTGCATTGGCGATGATTGGTTATCGGAATGCAAGTGTGTTGATCAGTGACAGAGGTGTAGTGGCAGCCGATGGCAAGACTTCCGATTTGGGCATGATTCGGCTGTTAGAGCGAGTAGTAGCCAAGACCTCTGGACAGACTCCTTCTCGACTTGTTCAGGCGGTGGTAGCTGCTTCTTGTGATGTATCTCCCACGCCCTTTCTCCGGTTGTTGAAAAGCACGGAAAATGCCAATAAACAACACGAGTTACAGCAGCTCCAAAAAGCGGTAAAACTCGCTAGAAGTGAGTACGCTGCCGTACTGACAAGTTGGTTAGACCAGGTAATTTCTGCAAGTGTGGTGGACGAAATTTTGTTTTGCGGTGGTACAGCAGATTACTTAAAGAAAGAATTGAACTCACACTATCCCGGAACGCCCTGTTTGTGGGGAGTCGGAGCAGATATACCCAAAGAAATTGACGAATTTTCTCATGGAAGTAGGTTGGCAGACGTTTACAGCGTTTTTTTATATTTTTCACAACAAGTACAGAAACGGTTTCTGCCTAACGAGAGTGCAATTACAAGAGGTACAATTTGATGTCAGAAAGAATAGATTTTCGCTGGCGTTATCAACCACGCAACGAACTTGATGCACAGTTGATGCAATACATCCAAAACAATCACTTCATGAGCAAAAACGAGATGGTGTTGTTGGCATTGCGGTCATTTTGGCTACCCCATGCTTTAGCAGTGGATTATCCTTCAGAAGGCATCAAAAGACGTACCGCACTCTCTGCGGTGCAGACTTTAAAAAAGCAAGTAAAAGATATTTTGGAGTTGGCAGGGTTAGAAGAAGCTTTTCCTGAAGTGAGGATGCAACTTACTACTGAAGTAAATTCATCACATATTGTATCTACTACTGCTGCAACACCTCATAAGAGTGCGCCGTCCGGAGATGCTTTTGGCAATACTGCCGAGGAGAATGCTTACGATGATACAGGATTGAGCAATTTTTTGTAGCAATTAGATATTTTGAGCGAAGTCGCTCGTTTTCCCGGCTCAAGCACAAACCGGCTCCTGTAATTCAATTAATCAATGACAGTTTGGAATTATGACTGTTACACCACAAAAAAGAAAAAGAGGTAGACCCAGAAAAGATGCTATTGATGATGGTGCTTTATCAAATGGCTCTGTGACACCACAAAAAAGAAAAAGAGGCAGACCCAGAAAAAATAGTATTGATGATGATGCTTTATCAAATAGCTCTGTGACACCACAAAAAAGAAAAAGAGGCAGACCCAGAAAAAATACTACTGATAATATATTTTTAAATGGCTCTATGACAATGCAGACTGAACCGAATTTTTCAGACAATACCCAATCATCAACTACGGAATTAAAAAGTAATGAAGTTATTGATCCATCAGTTGATATTTGGGAGTGTGAACTTGATGATTACTCGGCTCTTACTGAAGAAGAGGCATTGAAATTAAATGACTCGCCAGCCATAGTTACAGAAAAACAAGCTCCAACTATTCCTGAAATAGACGTAACATCATCTTCAAAACCAAATACTAATGAAAAACTCCACCCACAAGGAGATGGAGTTTTTGGGCATGGGGAATCGGCCTCTTTGCTAGGGCAAGAAGTTACCAATGCAGGGTATCCATTGCCCCAAGAGGTGGGTGTCCCAACTTCGCCCACCCATGACGAGGCTCCCTTAAGCGCCGCTTTCAATGAAGAACAAATTCAAACTACAGAAAGGAAAACATCTACTACTGAGAAGGTTTCACCTGATGCACAAAAAACATCTACTAAACTACCTACAACCATTCACCTTGTGGATGGTGAAAAAGGAGGTTGTGGAAAATCGTTCTTATCAAGGACATTTATCGAGTATTGCACTTCGATAGAATTAGATATGACAATTGTAGATGCGGATACGAGTAACAAGGATATTGCCAATATTTATCCTCGTGTAGAAACAGCATTTTTTAGTGATGATGAAAAGCAAGCTAAAGAAGCAGATAAAATATTTGATTTGGCGTTGGAAAAATCAGTACTAGTAAACTTACCTGCTCAGGTTTACTCGAATGTTACAAATTGGATTTTATCCAATAATTTGATTGAGTTGGGTAAGGAGAATTCGATCTTATTTGTGAAATGGTTTGTCTGTACTGGAGGAGTTGATTCGGTAAATTTCTTTCTCAAGTCATTATCAGACTTGGGAGACAAGATGACTCACGTATTTGTAAGGAATTTGGGAATGTGCGATGACTGGAGTTACATAGAGCAAATGCCGGAATTTGTAGCAGCGAAAAGCAAATACAACTTCACTGTGATTGACTTGCCAAAGTTTCCCTTTTGGGAACGAAACAAGGTTGATCGATTAGGAGTCAATTTTGAGAGCGCGATCGCTCACTCTGAGTTGACGGTGATCTCAAAGCAGCGGGTGAGGAATTTTCTCAAGTCAGCCTATGTAGCGTTTAAAGAAACAAGGTTGGTGCGATGAGTGAGTTTGAAGACAAAAACTCTCATACCACTACTGCTAGCCAATCAAAATCGGCTCCTAAAGATAAACCGCTTGCTTGTGATAAATTGCTAGCCGAAGCTTTGTCGGGGAAAAGCGAGGAGTTTAAGCGTCGGGTATTAGATTTTGCTCTTAGTAGTGGGTTGTCACAAGATGACCCCTTGTTCCTAGTTTTAGTCGCTACCGGACACTTAGAAACGTTACTAGAAGATGCGCCCGATACTCTGCAAGCAGTTTTCAAGCATTGGAATCAAGATTTAGTTAAAACTTTAGAGTTAGTGGAACAGGTGACAGTGGAGCGGCAGAAAGTTGCGATCGAGCGCTCTGCCTACGCCTTGATTCACAAAGCACTGTTGTCAGAAGGCAAGAAGATTCTTACTTCTATAACTCCTGCCACTATCTTGTTGGTATTTATTCTTGGTATGGGTTTCATTCTTGGTATGACTTTGCCGACTTGGATGAATCAACGGATTGCTGGAATGTTGGGTGGGGGATATACACAAGTGCAGTCAAACACTTTGACTTGGCAGGAATTAGAAGCGATGAAATGGGCTACATCAAAAGAAGGGAAGTTTGCTAGAAATTTAATTGATTGGAATCGGGGTTATTTAGACAACGGAGAGTGCCTGACGGATGTTCAAAGGCTGGGCGTTGCCCTGTCCTACTATGGACGTAAAGCAAAGTCAGGCCATTGCCTTATTTGGGCTGTTCCATCTGAAAAGCGTAAGTTTGTTGATGAAGGCAAACAATAAAGTTATTAACTCAAACGTAAACTCGTAAACTGGGACGTAAACTCATCAACGCTCCTGTCACAGTCCGAATAGATAAATCTAAGCGACAAGGTTTGACTTTGGACTGATAAATTCCACCCAGAACTTGTTTTAGTATAGGTAGCGACCGTGTGACAGTTTAAAAGTTTATTGTTTGTACATCAGCATCGATGAAGATAAATCTTCTACTCAGTTGAGAACTTTATTTTTAATTGCCGCCCTGAAGTCAACGCAGTATCAAGGCTTTCAGATGCTTACTAGTTTAGAACTTTATTGTTTGCTTACAGTTGATGAACGCAAACAATAAAGTTCTAAACTAAGACGTAAACTCGTAAACTGGGACGTAAAGTTCTAAACGCTCCTGTCACATATATACCCAGTTTGAGAGCGTTAACCTTTGAGATTGATGTACCCATTTCTAGGTAAAACCTCTGACCTAAATAACTTTTTGTAAAAATTAGAAGCTATGTAATTTTTGGTTATCTATGATAAAAACCTTCACATTATATTAGCTTTTGGTAGTAAACAGCTGAAGCATGACAGTATGGAGCCAAGTCCCAAATTGGCTTGACTACATAACTCTTGCGTTTGAGCATAGCAGTCATTAACTTTTTTTGGTGTGAGACAACTCATGCAAACAGTTAAAATAGCCGCGAGGACAATAGCATGGTCGCAGGCAACAGAAAGACCAAGCACCAAATAATTAATCAGCGAATAGATGCTGGCTGTGGTCAGGGTAGGGGCATTGATTACCAACCAGCCATTTGGGTAAAGGACTTCTCATCAAAAGGTCTTTCCACTCAAAGTCTTGGCTGGAAGACCCGAAGAGTTCATCACTTTTTCAGTTCCTTAGAGTTTTGCTATTTCTTAACATTAGAATGGTCAGCAATCGTTACTGATATTCGAGAGCAGTATCCGTTAGCTAGCGAAGAAACTCTCTTAATTGCACAAGAGTATGGTATCCCTCATCCACTAAACCCAGATACTAGGGAACCAAATGTAATGACAACTGATTTTGTAGTAACCGTCCGCTCCAATATCGGAGTTGTTGATATAGCTCGGACAGTGAAGCCAATAGAGAAATTATCATCCAAGCGAGTTCTGGAAAAGTTTGAGATTGAACGTCGATACTGGGAAAAAAGAAATATTAGCTGGGGAATTGTTACAGAGAGGGAAATTTCTTTTGTACTGGTAGAAAATGTTAAATGGTTACACAACTTCTTCTACGTGCAAGACCTCTCACCCCTGACAGAGCATGACAAGAACCAAATTGTCGTTGCTTTAACACTAGGAGTAGCCTCCGGGAAAGCCCCATTAAAGGATATCGCAGCAGAATGTGATTCGAGGCTTGGTTTGGTCTTAGGCTCAAGCCTTTGTGTTGCGCGTCATTTAATTGCAAATCGCCAGTGGCTGATTGATATAAACCAGCCAATCAGACCTGACCAAAAGCTGATTCTGCGTCCCACTTCCCCTCTATTGAAACATTTGGAACTGAATTAAATCGGTAAAAATTGGAAAACCTTTTTCCAGGTTTCCTCCCCTTCAAAGGTGTGAAATGAATATTTTTGAAAATGTGCTGATTGAGTTACCAAAAGAGTTAGGAAATGTATCAAGTATTATCCGTGTACTGTGGATTGATGCTAAAGGGATAGATTTAGTGGCAATTGACCTCTTGTCGGCAAATGCTCTCCCAGTCTGGCATAAATGCTCGGAATTAGAGAATGCTCTTGTCTCACAAAAAGCTCACATCCTAGAGATAGATGCGTTTGCTGCTTACTGTGGTTGTGAGGATACAATTCCTGAAAATTACCGCCAACTTAGAGATGAAGCCTGGGAAGTAATCGCCCCAATAGTTAACAGTAGAGAGCAAGTATTCTTAAGCGCTGAGCGGGGTGTCCTGATTAAGCAAGCAGTAGAACGCACGGGACGGAATAAGGTAACGATTTATAAATATTTACGACTACCGTGCGAGTTGTGGGAGTGGGGAATTCATAATTACGGTCGCCCGCGGCTTGAGACACCTGAGATTGTTCGTCTAAACCTTTTACCAACAGCAGAAGCCTCCATTACCCGTCGAGGTATAAATTTTAGTGGCTTACGCTATACTTGCGAGTTAGCTATGCGCGAGCAGTGGTTTATTGTGGCAGGAATTAAGGGTAGTTGGAAACAAGCTTTATACCCCCAAGTTATTCACCACACCTTCTACCGAGATTCGTTCCATTCTCCAAATACGCAATTAGTGTGGCTCAAATTGGAATGTCCTGCTGATGGTTCAGTTAAAGGTTTGTGCCTCAACTTTTTCCAAGCTGTTGATGACATATTAGGAACACCATATTATGAAATTTATGGTGGTGGTGGACGCAGAACAGTCAATGAAATGATGCCTTATGTGGCTTTAGTTGCTTCTAACGTTCATTTGGGAGTGCTTGTAATTGACGAAATCCAATGTCTAACAAAATTAAATGTTGGTGGCTACGAAAAAATCCTCGATTTTTTTGTCCAACTTATTAACACCATCGGCTTACCTGTTGTTTTGGTAGGAACTTACAAGGCTTGGTCAATTTTCGGTAGCGAATTTCGCTCGATTCGTCGAGGAACAGGACAGGGAGATTTTATTTGGGACAGGATGAAAGAGGACGAAGATTGGCAGTTGTTTGTCGAGTCACTATGGCAATACCAATATGTGCAAAAGCCCTGCGAACTTACACCTCAAATAAGTCACTCACTTTATTACGAATGCCAAGGCATCACTGATTTTGCGGTGAAAGTGTTTATGTTAGCACAGGCACGAGCTATCACTACTGGCAAGGAGAAAATAACAGTAGCAGTTATCAAATCAGTCGCTCGTGATTGTCTACGTACAGCTACAGAAGTTTTGGATGCCTTGAAACAGGGAAATACGAAACAACTTAAATCTTATGAAGATGTTCATCCTATTGATATTGAACCATTTATCCAAGAAGAGCTTCATCGTTTAAAAAGTGAAGATTCAATTAGGATAAAAGCAAGGGAGAAAGAGACAAGCTTAAATATTTCAATGTCTCCAAATCAGGTAATTAAAGTTCAAAAACAGCATCAAAATTTAGCTGAGCAAGAAGTTGTAATTTCAGATAAAAATGTTGACAATTATCTCGAAATCAAGACAATAAATAATTTTTATGAGTCTTCTCAAAATCTTGAATTGTCAACTTGCTTGCCAGAAATTGTCGCCAATGGCGAGAACAATGGTACTTCTGCTTATGAGGCTCTTCGAGAGGCTGGTTACATTTGTACGGCAGATGAGTATTTTTTGGAGGATGTAGTCAGATGATTCCTTGCTTTCCAAACCCATTCCCAGACGAATTACTTTACAGTGTTTGTGCGCGATATTCAGACCGGATGCAGTATTCAGACAAGCAATTTTTAAATCAGGAACTGTTTGGGGATAAAAATCTCACAACTATTTTTGATTTACCAAGCCATCTTAGCCACCTAATCTCTGTTTTGCCACCAGGGTATAGCTACACAGTCGAATAATGTGACAGTTTAGAAGTTTATTGTTTGTGGTTTAGCATGGATGGAACGTTAATATTACTCCAGTTGAGAACTTTATTTTTAATTGCCGCCCTGAAGTCAACGCAGTATCAAGGCTTTCAGATGCTTGCCAGTTTATAACTTTATTGTTTGTCTACATCAACCGTAATCAAGGAGAATTAGTCATGCCTAAATTTGTGTGCAGTTTGTACGAGAACGAAGTTTGGAAGCTGTCCCCAGAATCAGCAAACAAACAAACTTTTAATACTGATGAAGAAGCCAAAGAATGGTTTAAACAATATTGCTCAGAACCTAAATTCTCTGGATACACATTTGACGGTAACTACAATAAAGATTATGTGTTATGTGATGGTAAATCACTTGGATATATCAACCAATATCCTGATTAAGGTCAACAACCCACCACTAACCCGCTTTGGATATTGCACAACGCAGGCTTAGTCTGCAAGAATCCCATACCTAGAAGGTGTGGGAGCATGAAGAGATCGCTTCATGCATCCACTTGGCCATTCCCAGAGAGTGGGAGTCCACCCAATCTCCGATTGAGTGCAACCCCGTCCTTCAGACGGGGTTGGGACATGTACGACTAGAGCCTGCAACTGAAGTTTCCTTCTTTACATTTCTTTAGAGGCAGCCTCTAATACCAATGGAAGTTGACGGAAATCTGATCAAAGAACACGTAAAAAATGAATGTAAGAAATACCAAAATCAACTACAGGTCAAAGAAATTACCATTATTCGATTTGACGCACCATCAGACTTGGAAGATGAGGTTTTAAGAAATAAATATTCAGCAGCTATAGTGTCAGAAAACCAGAAGGTAAAAACATTTGAATCGTTTGGTGTCAAAGTTAATCAAATAGCTTTATCGCCAGAAACTACTACAGTAGAACAATTTCAAAATATCATTCAAGGCATCAATCAAGATAAGAAAATAGCCGCAGCTATAGTTCAATTTCCAGTCCCATCGGAATTTCGAGAATCAATCAAACTTTTATCACCTCAAAAAGATATTGATATAGTCAGAGGAGAACCTAACAATTTATTCCCAGCACCTGCAACATCTGAAGGAATTGCTCGAATAGTTGAATCATACGCAGAAACAAATTCCAATGTTGCAGTAATTGGAGGTGGAGGATTTATAGGAAAAGGAGTAATAAACTATCTACAAGAGAAAAATATAAACTGTTTTGTATTGGAATTTAATGATGACAAATCTAGAACAAGCTCAGCAGACATAGTAGTTACAGTGACCGGAGTGGCAGGGTTGACTACACCATACGTACTTCCCCAACATAGATTAATTGTTGATGGTGGATTTACCCCAACGGATGATGGTCCCAAGGGTGATGTTGACAAAAGTGCTTATTCTATTCCTCAAAACATCACGCCTGTCCCAGGTGGCATTGGACCAACAGAAATGGCAATTTTAGCAGAGCGTTTCGTAAAAATGGAACTGGGAATAGAACTACCCAAGTGGAACTATCAACAATTGCAGCAAGAGCAACAACAACGTGCCACTGCAATCGCTCCGATTGCTATAACTCTATTTCAGCAGCAAACAAGAGCGAACCCAGAATCAATTCTCCGTCCGAAAGAAAACCTGGAAGTACTGCAAGGCAACCACTATAAACTAAGTTACAACTCTGACACACAGGCGCTTTCTCTTTCTAGAACCAATGAAAATACAACTCTAATCAAAATAAACCTCAGCAACAACCAAATTGAAATTGCTAGGGGATTAACAGCAGAAGATATGAGGAGATGGCAGCAAATCCAAGCTTTGATGAATTCAACACGACAACGCCCAACCGACAGAGGCTTAGAGCGATGAAATTATCAATTATTACAGCAACATACAACCGCCCCCAACAATTACTATCTACCGCACTACCAAGCATTCTCAACCAAACCGATCACAACTTTGAGTGGATTGTGATCAACGATGGCGGGAATATCCAAACACGAGACATTATTACTGGTATCGGCACAGATTTACCGATCATCTATCTGGAAATGGAACATCCCAGTAGCGGTTTTGGCTTGTGTCACGCTCGTAATCTGGGACTAGATGTAGCGACAGCAGAACTTATCACCTACCTTGATGATGATAATAGCTTCCATCCGGAATTTGTTGCCACAGTACGCCAATTATTCCTTTGTTGCTCCCAAATTCGCTACGTGATGAATCAACAGCACCGTCGCCGTGATGTTATCAGCAATGGCAAGATTATCCGTACTAGCAAACCGTTTGTCTCACCCAGTGCCAAGTGTGACATTCAAAAATTGATACGGCACAAAGAAATATTCGATAGCAATGGTTTCACTCACTACCGCAAGAATGCCCCTAGGTGGAACCCTGTTTTCAAAGTATTCGCTGACTACGAATATCTGCTGCAATGCATTGAAATATGGGGCAAAGATGCTTTCAAGTTCAACGATTTGGTGCTAATTAACTATATTCAATCCTCAAAAGGTACTATCGGTAGTTCTACTTATAACGAATGGGCAGAGGAACTAACATTAATCTGCCGCAGATATCATCATTATCCCACCCTGCAACCAAAAGACATAGAATGTTTGAAAAAGTTGATTGCTGACTACCAAGGCTTCGCAAATACGTCAGCACCTGCTTTCGTTTAAACCCACACTCCGCACTTCACTTTGAAGCATAAAGAGATTACAGGCAAGA